>CAJOKZ010000043.1 GCA_905235335.1 uncultured Succiniclasticum sp. | reverse complement strand
CGGATGCGCGCCGGAAGCAAAACGGGTGCACGGCAGTTATTTCCGTGAAAGCTGCGGCGAGGCAAAGGAAATTTTCGCCTATGTGGCGCCCCGGATCGTTGGCAAGAAGTGGGAAGAGACGAAGGAGGATGAACTCTCCATATCGCTGGCAGGGCCGCTCGCCCGACTGACGGAGGCGGAACGGGAAACGCTGATGACCTCTACCAACGCGAAGGCAATGTTTACGATTATCAGCGAGGCAGGGTTGCTTCCTGATGCGGTTCCGGAGGAAATGAAAAAAGCATGAGTGAAACAGTTATGAGGATAAAGGAATTGCCGGCGCGGGCTTATCTTGCGCATTTGCGCCGTCACCCCGTGCCGGAACTCATGGATGAGGAATGTCTGGCTGCCCTGGCCAATGTGGAAGCGCAGTTCGGCGATACGATTACCCACGGCGCGGGACTGGAAGTACGGCTGGGCAACCCGGCCCGGTATGTGGATTACATTATGTGCGTGGATCAGGATCGCGTTCCTTCCATTGAATGTATCTGGTACGAGATCGACTACGCGGATTTTCTCAGAGGCGGGGAGATTTCACCCTGCCTTTTTATCAATACGTCTGACTATAAAGAAGAGCAGACAGAACAACTGAAACAAGGCGCTGAATCGGAAACGGTTACATCCGGTCAGACCCTGCCTTCTGCTGCTGTAAAGGGAAAGAAATTCTGGGATATGGTGCTGCCTCCTTTTGCGGGGGAGAAACGGGCGGTGAAACTCCGGTGGCAGTTGGACCGGATCATTGCTGCGCTGCCGCCGGACGCTACTGTCAAGCAGATTGGCACCATGTCGCCCAGGGGTGAACTGGATATTTTGCGGCTGGTAGTAATCTTCCACCGCTGGGACAGCATCTTTGCCTGGCTGCAGGATGTAGGCTGGCCGGGGGATACCCGGGCCATGGAACAGGCGCTGCATCCCTGGAAAGAATCCGAGGGATTTGCTGTCAACATTGACCTGGGGGAAAGCGGGCTGCTGGAAAAAACCGGTCTGGAAGTTTTCGGCCGCTGGCGCCATCCCCTGCTGGTAGACAAGTTTATCAAGCGGCTGGAAGAAGCGGGGCTATGCATTCCCTCCAAAGGGGAGGCGCTGCGGCGGTGGATCCGGATCCCGCCGGACGGAGACCCCTTTATCCAGACGCTGATTGCGTATTTTAAACTGAACTATGCGAAAGGGCGCGTTACGGAAGCAAAGGCGTATCTGGAGCAGTCGCCCTACATTCATCATCACTATTTTTCTCATTATGAGCGGCCTGTCCGACTGGATATGGAACTGACGGACGGAACGTCGGTCCTGCCGGAAGAAACGGCGCTGGCCCGGATCCGGGAATGCGGAGAGAACCGGGTGCGCGAGATTCGTTTCTGCGGCGGCGAAACCTACGGGCCGCTGGAACGTCTGCTGCAGGCCTGTGCAGGGGCCGGCCTCCGTGCGGAGGTGGTCCTGGGCCGGCAAAGGGAACAGGAACATGAGAAGGCAGCCCGGGAACAGAATGCAACGCTGCTCATGGAGCGCAGCCGGCTGGCCGCCCTGGCGGCAGCGGGGGCGGACAGTTTCCTGATTGATCTGGCAGGCGAAACTGACGAAATTGCCCTGCATACGCTGACAACCTTGCGCGAATTGGGTGTTGCCAATGTGCGGGCGCGCTGGTATATGCACCGTGCTAACGCCGGGGAACTGGCAACCGTGGCAAAGGCTGCGGAAAAATCCGGCGCCGGGGAACTGATCGTAACCGGCATGAAACTTTGCACGGGCAAAAGCAACGATACTGTTTTCCCAAGCCGCGAGCAGATTGCGGCGGCAGCGGACTTTGTGAAAGACTATAACGGACGTAACGATTCTGAGGATACGTCCCGGGAAAGCGAAACCCGGGGGACTGACCCGGATCAGAGTGAGAAAAGCACACCGCAGCCGGCCGGGATGCAAATTGTTGTAGAAACCTGCTTTTCACCGTTACGGGCATACATGGAAGGCCCGGACCCGAAACTCAATGCCAACCGGGGGATCGATCGGGGCTGTGAGGCAGGGCATTCTTTTATGGCCCTCGGAGCGGACGGGCATTTTATTCCCTGTCTGCATGAGAAGCCGGGCGAAGCATTGCAGGACGAATTGCAGTCAGACAGGGGAGACGGTGACAATACAGAAAATCTGGTCGGGTATTGGGAACATGCCCCTGCGTTAAAGGCGCTGCGTGAAAACGGGGATACGCGCCAGCACTGCGCAGGTTGTAACTACGAACGGCGCTGCCTGCCGTGCCAGGCCTTCGCTGATAGCGTAACCCGTTGCCCGTTGTTCAGCAATTCAATTTGAAGGATGAATGCCAGTCACGGAAGAATCGTCAGACCGTTTTGGAATACAGGCTGCCAGGAATGCTCTGTTGTTTCCGGTGTTTTTATGTTATAATAAGCTGATGTAATATAGCCTGAACAGAACGCGGGGCTGGCATACTGTTTGGGCACATTGACAATATTTTTCCCAAAGTTAAATTAGTTTATTACGCGTACGGGTTTCGGGGGTACTTATGAAGAAGTATTTTATGATAGGGCTGGGCATTGTACTCGCTCTGTCGCTGACCATCATATTATATGGCGCGTGGCTGAATCAGCGGGGCGAGTTCCAGATCGCCAAACGCCTGAATGAGCGGAGCATAGAGTTGGAAGGCGCCCGGGCAGAGATGCGTATTATCCGGCCTAAGATCATGCTGAAAGCCATTAACTTTGATTCCAAAACTATGGCGGACGCGGTAGCGCTGACTTCCGGGCGTATTATGGAATTGACGGCCCCCAAGGGAAGTGTTGTCAAAAAGGGTGATACAGTGTTCGTCATCAAAAATGAAGAACTGCCGCTGCAGATCCAGCAGGCAGAGGCGAATATCCTCAGCGCCCAGGCAGAAAAACACAGCAAGGAAAACCAGTATAAACGGTTTTTATTACTGAAGGAGAAAGATGCCATCTCCGCCCAGCAGTTTGACGATGCGGAAGCGGCGTACCAGGCAGCAGTAGCGGCTGTGAACGTGGCGGAAGCCAACCTGGGGAACCTGCGAATCCAGGTAGCCCGACAGAACGTGACTGCGCCGCTGGACGGGCAGGTGATGAAACTGTACCGTCAGCCCGGCGCTTATGTGCAAAGCGGCACACCGCTGGCCCTGGTAGGGGATTTTTCCACCCTGTATTTTTCTAAGGCGATGAATGACGACATTGCCCGGCATCTGGCCGTAGGACAGCAGGCAGAGCTAGTTTTCAGCATAACGGACTTTAAAAAGGTATATGACGCTAATTATGCGGCGGGTAATCTGGGCAACAGCCAGAAATTTGTCGCGTCCATCGCTGAAATCGAGCCGCCGCTATCCGTACCTGCCGTTATGCGTAATGTGGTCTGGAATGTGGATAACCGGGCAGGCGTACTGGAACCACAGACCTATAGCAGCGCAAGCCTGCAGTCGTTCCAGGGATACGAAAGTCTGGCCGTCCCTCTGGATGCTATGACGGACAGCGGAAGCGACAGCGTGTTTATCGTAAAAAGTGATAATACGCTGGAGGAACGCGCTGTAAAAACAGGCGCCAACGACGGCAAGTATATTGAAGTGCTGGATGGTCTTACGAAAGGAGATATCGTGGTTGTTTCCGGCACGGAAGACCTGAAGAGCGGGATACGGGCGACCGTGTCAATACAGGGAGGTGGAACGAAGTGATGGACAGAAGCATCTTTAATCCCAAAGCGCTTGACAAACTGCGTTCCCCGGATAAGCTGGACACCATGATCCGCATTACCGGTCCCGTGAGCTGGATGGGGCTTGCTTCGGTGGCGGTGCTCTGTTTTGCCATCGTGCTGTGGTCCATTTACGGATCTTTTACGGAAAAAGCGGACGGACAGGGTTTGATTTTAGATTCTGCCGGCGTAGTGACGGTAACCCATGCGGCCGCGGGAAAGATTGTGAATTTTTATGTGCAGCCCGGCGAAAAGGTGGCAAAGGGGCAACTGATCGGGCAGATTGAGCAACCGGAAAATTCGGCGGATACACGTATCGCGGAATACGGCACGGAGCTTGCCACCGATGACCGGGATTTACAGGCCCGCGTGCAACAGTACGATGCAAAACGATATCAGCAGGTATTGCGGGAAAATATTTACTGTGATTATGAAGGCGTTATAGCGGAAGTAATGGTGCGGGAAGGCCAGATTATCGCTGCTGGGGATGCAATCTGCAGCGTGCGGCTGACCCAGGACCGGAAAGATCTGACCGGGGTGTTCTATATTCCCGTAGACAAGGGTAAGCGGGTAGAATCCGGCATGACGATCCAGCTGGCGCCTAACGGTGTGGATATCACCCAGACAGGCAGCCTGATAGGCGTTGTAAGGAACGTATCCCAGTACCCGGTTTCTGCCGAAAGCGTTCGCAAGGGGCTGGGCAACAGCCAGCTGGCACAGTATGTACTGACGAAGACGGGAGGCGCCGCAGTAGAGGTTCGGTTTGAACTGGTGAAGGATAAGGATTCCGAGTCCGGATACCTGTGGACCTCGGTTGTAGGACAGCATAAACCGATTACGGCGGGCAGCTACTGCACAGGCTCCATTGTAATCGAGCGGCAGGCGCCTATTGAGAAAGTATTCTATAAAATCAGCCAATGGCTGAGAAGCCGGTGACGCTATGGATTTAAGAGAACGGATCCGGCAGTTCTTTGCCGGAAAAGGGCGGGTGAAGGTGCCAACCGTCCTGCAGATGGAAGCCACGGAATGCGGCGCCGCGTCCCTGGCTATGTTGCTGGCCTATAACGGGCGCTGGCTGCCGCTGGAGTTACTGCGGCAGGAATGCGGCGTTACCCGGGACGGCAGTAACGCGGAGAACCTGTTGAAAGCCGCCCGGCGCCAGGGTTGCAAGGCCAAGGCCTTTGCAGGCCGCAGCGAAGTGCTGCGCAGAAAGGAATTCCCCCTGATTTTGTTTTGGGAATTCAATCATTTTCTGGTATTGGAAGGTTTCCAGGGGGACACTGTCTTCCTGAACGATCCGGCCATGGGGCAGCGTACTGTAACCTGGGACGAATTCCAGGAATCCTACACCGGCGTGTACATGAAAATCACGCCGGGCGAAAACTTCAAACGCGAGGGAAAACCTTACAGCATCGTGAAAACGGTTGCGTCCAAACTCAGGGAAGACAAGTGGGCGATGACCTTCCTGTCGGTACTGGGTCTTTGCATGGTCATTCCGGGTCTGGCAGTGCCGGTCATGGGGCAGATTTTTATTGATGATGTGTTTTCCCTGAAGCATCCGGAGTGGATCGTATATCTGTTAAACGCCATGTTCGCTACCATGGTGCTGCTGGGTATCATGACTGCCATGCGGGCCACGGTGCTGACCTACTGGCAGAAGAAACTGACTGTTGCGGATTCGTCCGGCTTTTTCTGGCACGTGCTGCGGCTGCCGGTGATGTTTTTCCAGCAACGGTACGCGGCGGACATCGCCTCCCGTATCAGCTTTAACGAAACCACGGCGGAGGTGCTTTCCAATCAGGCGGCTACCGCATTGCTGGATTTGCTGGTGGCGCTGTTTTATCTGGCCCTGTTATTCCAGTACAGCGTGTCCCTGACCCTGATCGGTATATCCATCACTGTCGTGAATATCTTTGTTTTCTTCTATATGCGCCGGCACCAGACAGACCTGATCATGCGCATCCAGCAGGACTTGTCCAAATCGTATGGGGTGCTGATGAGCGGTCTGATGATGGTGGAAAGCATCAAGGCCAATGGCAGCGAAGGGGATTTGTTTGCCAAGTGGGCCGGCTACGCGGCCAAGGCGACGTCGGCTACACAGGAAATGAGGCTGTGGGCTATGAAGATAAAACTGCTGCCGCTGCTTCTGGGCGGCCTGAACACGGCCCTGATCATGACAGTAGGCGGTTTTTCCATCATGGAAGGCCTTATGACCGCCGGTATTTATATGGCTTTCAACAATCTGATCGCCAAATTTCAGGATCCTGTGGAAAAGCTTCTGTCACTGGGCAGTGTGCTGCAGAATACGGAAATGCAGATGCGGCGTCTGGACGATGTGCGCCGGTATAAAATCGACAGCCTGAACTATCCGGATGAAAACCAGACCGTTACGTTTACAGGAGACCGGCTGTCAGGCGAACTGACCTTGAAGGATGTGAGCTTTGGCTACAGCCCTCTGGATGCACCCCTTATCGAACACTTTGACCTGCATCTGGAGCCGGGCTGCTGGGCCGCCGTAGTGGGATCCTCCGGCAGTGGAAAAAGTACGCTGGCGAAACTGGTGACCGGACTGTATGAGGAATGGTCCGGAGAAGTCTTATTTGACGGCGTGAAACGCCGGGAGATCCCCCGTCCCGTTATCGTGAATTCCGTGGCTTCGGTGGATCAGGATGTATTCCAGATTACCGGAACAGTCCGGGAAAACATTACCCTGTTTGATAAATCTATTCCATTTTCGGATGTAACTCAGGCTGCCCAGGATGCCTGTATCCATGAAGATATCCTGCGGCTGCAGGGAGGTTATGAAGCGGAAGTGGCGGAAGGCGGCCTGAATTTCAGCGGAGGTCAGCGGCAGCGATTGGAAATCGCCCGGGCGCTGGCAATCAATCCATCGTTGCTGGTCCTGGATGAAGCCACCAGCGCCATTGATCCCGTGACGGAGCAGAAGTGTCTGGAGAATATCCGGCGCCGGGGCTGTACCTGTCTGATTGTAGCCCACCGTCTTTCTACTATCCGGGATGCGGATGAGATTATTGTACTGGAACATGGGAAGGTGGCAGAGCGTGGTACCCACCGGGAACTGATGGCCCACGACGGGCCGTACCGCCGGCTGATCGAAGAACGGGATCAGCAGGACTCGGAAGGCATATCCCTGAATTAGATTTTAAAAAGATGATTTACAGTGACAGTTCTGAGAAATTTACGGTCCATTGAGTATTGGAATCCCCATTTCCCGGCCTTACACGTTGAGCGCCGGACCAATGAGCTTTTGAATAAGGTTTGTTGAGAAGGAGGAACGCTGATGAAACTCATTGCGGGTGAGCGTTTCCGACTGCATGATGAAAATACATATATAAAACTGCTCTCCGGAAAGCTGGAGGCTTATGCGGTTACGCGCAAAAAACAGTCTTACCGGAAGCTTTTCCTGACAGAACTTATCCCCGGGCAGGCTGCGTTCGCGTCCATGGACGAATTCGAGCAGATCGATGTACTGGTTTACGCAGTGGAAGACAGCGAGCTGGCAGAAACTGCTTTTGCCGAAACAACAGCGGAAGAACTGACGCCGCTGATGCGGCGTTGGTTTGCAGCATTGGTGTTGCTGCCCTGGCTGCAACTGATGGCCGCCAAAGGCGACGAGATACTGCGAAAATGGGAAGATGGTTCCGTGCTGGCCGGACATGGGCAGGATCGGGAAGCGCTGCTGGCGGATTTTTCGGATAATGAAAGCATTTTTGCCATGTTGGTGGGCGTACGTTTCAGCGCCCGGGACAAGCAGCTTTCCCGGCAGATGGAAAGCCGGGCTAAGCGGAAGGCCCGGCTGATTGATGACACGATTTCCAAACTGTTGGGCAAGCCGGTTGTTCCGGAAGAGGAAACAGGCGCCGGTAACGCGGCGGTGGAAGATGCCGTGTTTATCGTGCGTTGTGCGGCCCATGCCCTGAAGATGCCCACCGGTGCGGTCCAGATGGCGCCGGAGATGGTGCAGAAACTGGATCAGTTGGGGCTGCTGCGCCGCCTTGTGGATAAGGGCGGCATGCAGATGCGCCTGGTACATCTGGAACAGGACTGGCATACAGGAGACTGCGGCGTCCTGCTGGGCTACTATGGTGAAAAAAAAGAACTGGCCGCCTTTGTACCGGAAACGCCGGTGAGTTACCTGATGATGAACCGGGAGCATCCGGAAGGGATTCCTATAACGGATGAAATAGCAAAAGAAATCCGTACGGAAGCATTCCTCTGTTATCCGGGACTGCCGGACAAGAAGCTTTCCTCATGGGAATGTCTGCGTTTCCTGGTACGCCAGAGCTGGAAACAGGACTTGCTGGTGATTTTGGCTGTCAGCCTGGCTGCCGGGCTGATCCCGCTGCTGACCCCGATTGTGACAGAAACCATCTTTAAGGATATTATCCCCATACTCGACCGCAAAGGCCTGGCCACGGTAACTCAGGTGGTCATGGTAGCAGGTTTTACCACAGCGGCCCTCAACACAGTGCGTTCCATTGCGTTGCTGCGCCTTTCTACCTCTGCCAGCATGAATTGGAAACCGGCCATCATAAGCCGCTTGCTAAGCCTGCCTGTGAATTTTTTCCGGACCCTTCAGAGCGGCGAGCTTGCCAGCCGGATTTCGTGGTTGGATATGATAATCGATATGATTTCCGGAGAAATCGTCGGCGTGACCTTCAGCTTCCTGTTCTCTTTCTGGAGCCTGGCCCTGATGTGTTACTACAGCGCGAAGCTGACAGTAGTCGCCATTGTCATCTGGGCAGTCTACCTCCTCGTAATCGGGCTGATTACGAGTCGTCTGGTGAATGTCCAGCGGGAGATGACAGTGGCAAGGGACCGGACGCAGGGTATCTTGCAACAGATTTTTACCGGCCTTGTGAAGTTCCGGGTAAGAGGTGCGGAAGAACAGGCCTATCATCTCTGGGGTGATCGCTTCGCGGAGGAGTGGGATTGGAATTACAAATCCCGCTGGCTGAAAAATTACTTTTCGATTATTATGGCGGTACAACCGGTGCTGCTTTCCCTTTTTTTGTATTATTTTGCAATCCAGGAAATGGGAGAAACCATGATGCAGGGTTCGGGAAATGTGATTACCAATGCTCTGGGAAGCACCCAAGTGATGACCGCGACTACCTTCATCGCCTTCCAGTCTGCTTACAGCGCCTTTAATGCGTCTTTGAACTCCATGCTTCCGGCGATTGAGTCTGCCTCCGTGATAAAACCGATTCTGGAAAACATCCAGCCGATTCTGGATGAAGAGCCGGAATACTCCGATGAACGGCCTGATGCCGAGACGCTTTCCGGGGTCATCGAGGTCCGGGATCTCCGTTTTGCGTACAGCCCGGAACTGCCGGAAATCTTTAATGGGCTCAACTTCCGGATCGGGGCGGGAGAACATGTGGCCATTGTCGGAAAATCCGGTTGCGGGAAGTCTACCCTGATACGATTGTTGCTTGGCTTTGAGAAACCTCTGAGCGGCGCGATATATTATGACCAGCAGAACCTGGCGGAGATTAATGCCGCTTCAGTCCGTTCCCAGCTGGGGGTGGTTCTGCAGAACGGACAGCTGATGAGCGGCGATATTTTACACAACATTATCGGTATCAACGACCTGACACTGGACGACGCCTGGGCCGCGGCGGAAGCGGCAGGCATCGCCGATGACATCCGGGAGATGCCCATGCAGATGCAGACTATCATCAGTGAAGGCAGTACCAATATTTCCGGCGGGCAGCGGCAGCGCATCCTCATTGCGCGGGCTCTGGCCATGAAGCCTGCCATCATTATCTGTGACGAAGCGACCAGCGCGCTGGATAATCGGACACAGGCCATTGTGACCAGGAGCCTGGATCAGCTTAAGGCTACCCGCATCGTGGTAGCCCACCGCCTTTCCACGATACGGAACGCGGATCGCATCATCGTGCTGGATACAGGACGTGTGGCGGAAATCGGAACCTTTGAAGAACTGATGGACCGGAACGGGATTTTTGCTTCCATGGTAAAGCGGCAGTTGGCATGAGCGTTCATAAAAGGGACCATTGCCAAAGCCTATGAGGACAACGCAAAATAGGAAAACCTGTATGCGGCAGGCCGGGCATGGGTGAAATAAATCAAATTTTTTAACATTCAATTGCTTTTAATTAAAGTTTGGTGTATAATAAATGTATAGGAATACGTTCCTTTTAGTATTTTTATTATGAAAGGTGGTAATCAATATGCCAATCAACAGAAGTGAAGTCACAAAAGAAATGCTTGAAAAAGCGAAGCAGTGCAAAACTGCCGATGAACTGATCGCCTTGGCAAAGACCGGCGGCTATGAAATCACAAAAGAAGAAGCTGAAGCCTATCTGGCAGAACTGGCTGACGTGGAACTGGACGGCTCCAACCTCAAAAACATTGCAGGCGGCGGCCCGCACAAATGCTGGACATTTTAAAATAATCACCCGGGCGCGGTATGTAAAACCAGACCGCGCTTTTAATTGGGGTTTTAGCGCCAAAAAACCACCCGTTCGGGTGGTTTTGATTTGTCTTTTTTCTAACGGATCCGGCGCGCTATCGGGTCTGTTTCCGCCTTGCCATCCGGCAGCGATGTGAAAAACTCCGATAGATTGTGCGATAATTATATAATAAAGATTTTGCGGCAGTCCGAACAGGGAGCCTGGCGTTCATGCAGGAACCGATGGTTTCTCGCAATAGCAGAAATCTCGAAAGAGCAGCTCGAAAAGGCCGCGCAAAACGGGCGACGAACTGACGAAGCGCAGCATTTAACACAAATTTGCGGAAGAGGTTGACAAACTTATGAAGAAAATAATATCTGCTGTCTTACTGATGATGTTACTGGCTGTACAGCAAATGGCAATGGCTACAACACCGGTTCCGCCGGAAACAGATGTAGTTGCGGTGTACGCACAGCAGAAGAAGCAGCTTTATCCCCAAAAGGAGGGCAATGTTTCTTTTCTGGATACAATTTGGATCTATTTTTCAGATAACAGCTTTGTCCAATATGCTTTTATTGACGAAAAGCCTGTTGTGTTCAGTAAAGGCGTCTACCATTTTGAAAATGGCGGCGGTTTTATTACCGAGAAAGCAAAGGAAAATACAAGTCATCTGGTAATCAACCGAACAGCGAAGTTTGCCGAAAAAAAAGGATTGAGAAAATACAAGTCCGAAAGACACTTTGAGTTGAGCAACATTGGGTTCGAAAAGCTTTTCTGCCGTGATGATAAGGGAAAGAAAATAGTAGCGCTTTTTGCCGGAAAAGGCAAACAGCCTTATGGCGACGGCCAATTAATTGATACATACTGGATTTTCTATGATGACATGACCTTTACCCAATATGCCTGCCCTGAATGCTATCCGGAGCTCTTCAGTGAAGGGACATATTCTCTTTCTGACGGAGGTAATTTTGACTACAGTGTGAATAAGAAAGATTATGGGAAAATTACGATTAACCGGACCAAAAAGCTGCAGGCCGGTCATACGTATGCCGATTATGTTTCTTCACACACATATAAACTGCACACACTCGGATTTGAACTTCTTGTTTTGCAAAAAGAGTAATATGAACAATACATTCGGATTTGACATAGTGAAGAGAGAACTTCATGAACATAGGAAAGCATTCGCCTGGTTCAGTTTTTCCATTTGTTTGCTGTTGCATCTTTTGTGTTTATCCACTGCCGCGGCAGCGGACATTCTCAGAGAGGTTGTTCCCTTGGAGCGGAATCATGTGCCTTTGCATTTGGAGCGCTTCATAGCGCAGGATAGCCAAAAGAAAAAGCCTGTCCTGTTTGTGCACGGGCTGACCTATTCATCTCATGAGTTCGATGTTGATTATAAAGACTACAGCCTGGCGCGCTATTTTGCCAGGCACGGATTTGAAGTCTGGCTGCTGGATATTGCGGGATACGGCAATTCCGGCAGTGTCAGGGACGGCTTCCTGCCGGATTCCGATTATGCGGCGGAAGATATTGCGTCGGCTGTGCGGTGTATATTGAAACGCAATCAAATTTCAGCCATGGATGTGCTGGGGTGGAGCTGGGGAACCGTGACCAGCGGGCGTTTTGCGGCGCGATATCCCGGGATGGTACGCAGGCTTGTGCTCTACGCCCCGATTGTGGAGGGCCTTGGCGAGCAGCAATTGGATCAACCCTTCAATACAAATACATGGATTCACGCGGCGGGCGATTTCCAAACCACGCCGGACGGCGGCATAGATTTCCGCATTGTGGAAAAGCCTGTGGCAGACACCTATCTTTCCAACGCCTGGCGCAACGACAAAAATTCCAGCCCCAACGGCGGCCGAAGGGATTTACTGGTAAGCCGGGACGCAAGGCTGATCCCCATGGCGGACATCAAGGCTCCGACGCTAATTATAGCCGGTTCCAAAGATCCGTATATATCCCCGGCTTTGTGTGAAGAGGCATATAAAGCTTTAACAAATAAGGATTCCAGATTGGTGATGATCAAAGGCGCTGGCCATGCAATGCTCATGGAGCGGCCCTATTACAGGAAATTCCGTGAAACGGTCAGGAGATTCCTCAACGAAAGCGCAAGGTAAAGGCCGCCTTCAAAAAATAAGCCGAGGCTTTTGTTACCGGCGTCGGGGAGGGTACGGACGTTAATCTCGTCGGCATTGACGGAACCGGGATAGCTGCCGTGCCATTACGGCGTCATTTCCCCGATAAATCCTTCGTTTTGTACAAAAGGAAGGACTTCACTCACAAAAAGCACGGCCAGATCAATATTTTTCTGTTCCCTGATATCCCCGTGGTAATGGCCGGGGGAAGCGCCTTCGCCGCTGAAGAAACGCTCGTCCGGGACCATGTTCCCGCTCTTGTCGTAATCCACAAGGATGTACATGGGGAGCAGGTGATGCCTGCCGCGCCATTCGCCATACTGACGGTCTTTGTCGTAGCTGTCGTTATAAATCAGGAACTGCGTGATGAAAAGCCCTTTCTTCCTGCTGTTTTCTTTGTCCAGGTTTTTAAAGACCGCATCCGGGTTCTCAATGCTGGCTAAACGGTTGTTCTTCATGTCAACGATATAGATTTTACTGTTGACGTTGGCCATGAAGCCGTTGGGGTTATGCCCGTAGGAACTTCCGTCCACGATGCCGCGGATCCCGAACTTTTCCAGCACTATGCCGGCATCGTCGTCGCGGGCGGCCCAGGCTGTACCGGCTGCGCAGGACAGGGCAAAGACCGTCAGCGCCAGCGCGAAGGCCGAAAGTTTTGTTTTACAGCCGGATGAAATAAAAGATCCTGTTTTGAACATGGCAGAGGCCTCCTTTTTTACGAAAACACTGAATGACAAACGGTATCCGTTGTAAGTTCCGTCACTCTTAATTTTGATTATACACTAAAATTTTACCGGCGCGCAAAAAATTCGCAATACAATGCGGAGCATCAAAAAATGATTGCCGCAGCTTCACGAATGGGCACTGCGGAAAATTCGGATTTTTTTCAAAAAGCGTCCTTTTTTTGAAGGCTGAACCGTCTATATAAGTGAAATACAATTTTGCCTGACAAACATAGAAAATGATAAGAAAAGAAATGGAGATTTTCAAAAATGTATGTGCTGGAAAGAGTGCCCGGATAATACGTGCAAGGCTTTTCGGTAGATTTAGACATCACAAGGCGGCATTTGCGCCGCAAAACATAAATTCCGGCTTTGAAGCATAGCCAAAATCATTTAATTTATCAAAGGAGGAAATTACTATGAAATTCAACGGCAAAGAACTTTCCAAAAAAATCATCGAAAAGGCGCTGGCGTGCAAGACCGCTGAGGAACTGATGGCGACGGCGAAGGCGGAGGGCATCAACCTGACGAAGGCCGAGGCCGAGGCGTACCTCTCTGAAATGGCGGACGTGGAGCTCACCGACGAGGAGCTCAAACAGGCGGCGGGCGGTTACTGCTGGGAAGATACTCACGCTCCTTGTCAATCGAATGTTTGGGACGTGATGGATGACTGTGACTGATAGAGATCAGCGTTTCCTTACGAAATTTTGGGCAAAAAGTTACCCCCTGTTTCGATTTGTCGAAATTCAGGGGGCTTTTTTATTTCTTACCGATGATCCGTAAAATGCCGGAAGGCAAAAAAGTGCGTTCTGCCAGATATGAGCAAAACGCACCTGCACTTTACAATAACACGCGGAGAGATATTCTCCGACCATAATTACTTTTCCATTTCAAGCAGCAGCTTTGTAAACGCAGAACGACTGATGACGCCGGCAAGTTTTCCGCCGTCAGTAACGAACAAGCGCTTGATTTGCTTGTTGAACATGATGTTTGCAACTCGTTCCACACTTTCCGTCACGTCCACGGTCAGCGCCGGCGAAGTCATAACTTCCCCGGCCGTTTTAGCCATGTATTTCCGACGGGCATTCTGGTATTTTTCCATCCGCTCCGCGTCCATGCCCCAAATCGTCGTCCAGATGCTCGGCTCATTCGGCGCAATCTGGTTCCGCATAAGGTCAAGTTCGGTCACTACGCCCAGTACATGATCCTGATCATCCACAACAGGCAATCCCGAAATGTCAGTCGCCAGCATCAGTTTGGCAATGTCCTTGACCGGTACCTCGGTTCCGACTTTTAGAACATGGGTTTTCATGATTTCCTTTGCAATTTTTGTAGCGATTTCCGCCATTTTAAATACCTCCTTTTATGCTTGCACCTATGTGCGCACTGACAATAAAAATAAACATGATGCCTGACGGCTTGTTTTCCTGATTATATTCAAAATAAAGTACACTTGAAAAACTTTATTGTATTATATCATGTTTTATTGAATTTTAAACTATCATCACATTAAACAGATTCTATTTTTTACATTCTGAGTTATGGAGACGCTGATTAAATGAGTTTGTCGATGACCGAGGGCTTTTTGCGACTGACAAGAAAATGGCCCGAAGGCGCAGCCGTAGCTGCGTTGAGGGACATTAACGCAGTCAGTCACTAAAAGCACCGGTCAGCGTGCAGACGAATTAATCAGCGTCTCCTTATATCCCATCAAAAATTCGGGGCGCCTCACATTTTTGATTTGCTTCTTGTTTATATGATACGCAATATTGCGAATTGTGTCAACTATTCTGATTTTTAAATTTTATAGTTAAAATCTTATCCCAGAATTCATTTGCTCAACTTTCCGCATTAACCTAATGGCATATCTGTTTTGGTCATTGATCCGGAAAGTACAGGAAATTCAGGAAGTGCAGGAAAAATGCAGGGCTGAAAACCCCCACGGGCAAAGGCTTTTCGGCGCCCGGCTGTACTTCCTGAACTTTTTTATATGTATTGTCCCTATAAAAATACTATAGAGGGACTTACGGGAAAAAAGTTCAGGAAGTTCAGGAAACTGTTTTGCGCCGCAGGAACAAGGGCCTGGCGGGCCTGAACTTTTTCTGCGGAAAGTTCAGGAATGCCGTAAAAAGTTCAGGAAGTTCATCAGCTTTTCAGGCACAGGCCGTAATAGCAGTAGCCATTTTCCCGGCGGATCTTTTCCTTCCCGTGAAGCCCCATGGCCGAGGAAAACGCTTTGCGCTGCCATGGGCGGTTGCCGCCGATAGCCAGCCATTCGTTAAAATTCCGCAATGCAGTTTCATGTTTCAGGAAGCCCAGGCTGGGTTCCGTCCGCTCGTCCAGCCACTGCTGCAGCAGGTCGCTTTCCCGGTAAAAGCTGGCGGCGGCTTCCGTCAACGCAACGGGCATGTCATCGAGACCTTCTTCCTGCCACAGCCTTGTGCCTTCCACGCACCAGGCGAGGCAGGCTTCCAGGTTTTCCCGGCGCAGCAGCTCCTGTTTCAGCTTTTTGTCGCCCCTTGCAATCACTGCGTTGAACGGGACTACCACAAGACGGCGGCGGATGCCTTTGTCCATGGCGTCGCAAATAGACGGCAGGTAGTTGGTCTGTACGATCAGTTTGAAGGCGGGGCGATATGTTACCGGTGACGCCCCCAAATGACGTGCGGTAAGGGTATCGCCGCCGGTGATCAGCTTGATCTTCGCTTCGTCCAGATGACGGCACCGGTTGCTTTCACTGGACAGCACATACCGTTTGCCCTGCAGCTTCGCCAGTTCCGGGGAAGGGCCGTTACCGCCTGTGTGGATGTTGGCAGCGAGCAGCGTGTCCACCGGCAGCACGTCCTTATAATCGCCGACAGCCGCGCCGATCGTTTCAAAGAAGGTGCCCTTGCCGCTGCCTCCGGGGCCGTAAGCAACCACGAACTTTTCTTCTTCCGTGCTGCCCGTCAGGCAGTAGCCGATGAATTTCTGCATCCAGCGCCGCACGCCCGGGTCGGGCAGGATGTCTTTGACGGTCTCTTCCCAAAGGGACACGGAGGTCACCGGTTCGATGTCCGCAGCCTTTTCGCTCAACCTGTTTTCTGATGCAGCCGTTTCCCCGTCCGAAAGGGTCGGGGAGACAGCCGCAGATTCTTCGCACGATCTGTTTCCCGATGCGACGGCTTCCGTCGCCGCATCGCTTTCCGTCACCGGTTCTTCCGCATACGCAACGGCGCAGATTTTTGTCAGGTAATCATTTTTGTTGTGTGGCTGCAGCTTTCCGGTCAGTAAATTCAGGGTTCCGTTCTGCACATTCAGCAAGAAGGGATCCGCGTCAAAGGTCTTGAATTTCACCGACGCCAGCCCCGCCAGAAAATCCAGGACCGACTTGTTTTCGGCGCCCCGTTCCAGCTTCAGCAGGTCATCGCACACCTGCTGGCGGCGCTGCATCTCCTTCCGGTCGGCGGCGCTGGGCAGCAGGCGGATGGCCTGGGACAGTTCCCGGGCCGCGTTCCCGATGCGCAGCATCATAGCGTTTTCCGACTGCGCTTCCCAGTACCGTCCGTTCCACTGCAGCCAGCATTTCAGTTCCGGCACATAGTTGCATTCGCCGCCCAGCAGCACGTGCAGCCGTTCAGCGTTTCCCATCTGGGTAGACTGCATCTCCAGCAGCTGCAGCGTTGTGGCCCGGTTGATCGAAATTTTTTGCATGAAAGTAACACCTCCTGTGTTTTGTAATTTTTTTGCATTTCATAATGTCATGTTTTGCAAATTTTTTGAATTTTACTGTTCAACTTGCATCCTTTTAAAAACGAAATGCTATCGCTTCAGGGAAAAATCCGCTTTCACTTATATAATACGGATAGGCCCCCGTTTTTAAACCTTCTTCCCAAAATTTTTTTAAAAAATTTCTGCGCGGTTCAACCGGTTTGAAACCTCTTGAAGCGCTAAGGAAACGATGATTAATTCGTCTCCCTAAGTTTTTTTGGACACGGGGAGAAAATTTTGGGGCGCATGTCCTTCCTATTGGCGTTTCGAATTTTTCCCTCTACTTGTATAAACAACTGACCCCCCGAAAATGCAACCAATTTTTTGAAAAAAATGAAAAAAATTTTCTTTCCCCGTATTATCTGGCCGTTCGGGCCGGAAAAATGTAACGTTTCCGGCCCAGTCCGGCTGATTGTTCCAGCAGATTTCCGCAAATTTGATTTACCAATGGATTTTCGCAAATTGGATTACGCCAATTGACTTTCGCAAATTTCTTTGCCCGGCGGCCGGCAGTTGCCAGGCCGTCGTCTCTTTTTCCGCCCGGCAGCCGGCGGTTGCTAAGCCTGTGGCTTTTGCCTGCATATTGTGTTATAATATAATGTCTTTATATATTATGAAGCAATGCGAAGAAGGAGTTAGCGTATGATCCGTTCATTACCACTGACCTGTTCCCGCTGCGGGAAGGAATTCGTTCCCCGGGGAGCCCTGCATTACCAGGATGATTTTTCCGTACAGAATTTTAAGGATATACGGCTTGTCTGCGACCAGTGCATCGCCGACTGGAAAAATAAATGGCAGATCGCCGGCGCGGAATACAGCGAGCGTAATTACGTGCTTACGGTGACGATCACGTTACAGGACGGAACCGTATTCAGGGATATGGACTGCACGCCCATCGAGGAAACGGAAACCGTGATCACCGGGGAAGACATCCCGGCGGAGGCGCAGCACAAGCTGTACGAATATTATGAGGCCTTCGCCCGCCTGCGTGAATCGCAGCAGATCAAAGACTGCTTCTTTGAAAAGCTGTCCGAAGGAAAATTTAACGCGGACATCACCACCAACGGAGGCGAGCATTTTGAATCGCTGGCCTTCGTGGTGGAAGACGGTTACCTGAAACTGGAAAAGGATGTGCCGGACTATATCCTGGAGGGTCTGGTCAACGCGTTTAAGTCATACCTGGCCCAGGAAGAGATGCTCTCCACTTCGACCCAGCCGGCCCCGCGGCCGCCCCGGCGCAGGACCATGCCGGAAAGCCAGTGGCCCTCGGGCGGCGGTTTCGGACAAAACAATAAAAACCCCTTCGGGGAGTTTTAAGGAAACGCCGATTAATTCGTCTGCACGCTGAACAGCGTTCCCTCTGCCGGACCGGGCCTTGCGTTTTCTCATAAAAATTACCGGACGGGAAACCAATTCCGGCAACAGGGCTGTCCTTGCGGCAGAGGAACAAATCATACTTGTATTGGGAGATACCATGAGTGAAGAACTGAAGGAAAAAATTGAGAAACGACGTACATTTGCCATCATCTCACATCCGGACGCCGGTAAGACGACGCTGACGGAAAAGCTGCTCCTGTACGGCGGCGCCATCCATCTGGCGGGCAGCGTGAAGGCGAGAAAGGCAAACCGGCATGCCGTATCCGACTGGATGGAAATTGAAAAGCAGCGGGGCATCTCCGTTACCTCTTCGGTACTGCAGTTTGATTACAACGGCTATCGCGTCAACATCCTGGATACCCCCGGGCATCAGGATTTTTCCGAAGATACCTATCGCACATTAATGGCGGCGGACAGCGCCGTCATGCTGATCGACGCGGCCAAAGGCGTGGAACCCCAGACGAAGAAGCTGTTCTGGGTCTGCCACCGCCGCCACCTGCCGATCTTTACCTTTATCAACAAACTGGACCGCTTCGGCAGGGAGCCCCTCGACCTGATGGAAGAGGTGGAGAAGATCCTGCAGATCAAGGTGTATCCCATCACCTGGCCGGTGGGCCTTGACGGAAAATACAAAGGCGTCTACAACCGCCTCACCAAAGAAGTTTCCCTGTTTAAGACCGATGCCAGCCACGGCAGCAAACAGCTGGAGGAATTTTCGGCGGATATCAACGACCCCCGTATCCGGGAAATGATAGGGGACGAATTGTTCGACGCGCTGCTGGGCGACATCGAACTGCTGGATATGGCAGGGGAGGAATTTGCGATTGAAGATGTGCTGAAGGGAGAGCTGACGCCCATGTTTTTCGGCAGCGCCATGACCAACTTTGGCGTCCAGGAATTTTTGGAAAAATTTCTGGAGATGTCTCCCAAACCCCAGCCGCGCACCTTGCTGGACGGCGACATGATAGAGCCTGACAACCCGCTGTTCAGCGCTTTCGTCTTCAAGATCCAGGCCAACATGAACCCGGCCCATCGGGACCGGATCGCCTTCATGCGCATCTGCTCCGGCGAATTTGACAAGGGCATGACGGTCTACCACGCCCAGAGCGGGAAACCGGTCAAGCTGGCCCAGCCGCAGCAGTTCCTGGCGCAGGAACGCACCATTGTGGAAAAGGCTTATCCCGGCGACATCATCGGCTTATTCGATCCCGGCATCTTCGGCATCGGCGACAGCCTCAGCGACGAGAAGCTGAAACTGCGCTTCGAGGATTTCCCGGTTTTCCCGCCGGAAATTTTCGCCCGGGTGCAGCCGAAAGATTCCCTGAAGCGCAAGCAGTTTGAAAAGGGCGTGATGCAGCTTTCCCAGGAAGGCGCCATCCAGGTCTTTCTGCAAAAGCACGTGGGGCTGGAAAGCTTCATCGTCGGCGTCGTGGGCCAGCTGCAGCTGGAAGTGCTGGAATACCGCCTGAAGAACGAATATAACGCGCAGCTCATGATGACGCAGCTGCCCTTTACCGTGGCGCGCTGGGTCTACGCGGACAACCCGGAAGATATCGAAAAGCTGCGGGGCCTGGACAACGGGATGCTGGTCTACGATAAAAAAGACAGGCCGGTCATCCTGGTCAACAACGAATGGGCCCTGAACTGGATCCTGCAGCGCAACCCGGGACTGGAATTCCTGTCGGTTCCGTCAGACAAGGCGCGGGTATAAAAGGACAGTATTTCCTTACCTGTCGTTACAGGTTAAAATTACATGTTGCAAAGGTTTTTAAATATGAAAGAAACGGCAAACATCCTGGGAGTTGCCGTCCATCCGTACACCATGGATGAGGCGGTGGCAAAACTGACGAAGGATACGCTGGCGGCGCGCCGCAATTTTGTGGTGACCGCCAACGCGGAAATTATTATGATGGCACAGCAGGATGCCGCGTACAAACGGCTATTGCTGGATGAGGCAGACCTGGTTCTTCCGGACGGCGCCGGAACGGTGTGGGCCGGGAACTATCTGGGCTATTCCATACCGGAACGGGTCGCGGGATACGATCTTTACCTGCGCCTTCTGAAGGAAGCCGCGGACGAAAAGATCCCCGTGTACTTTTTCGGCGGAAAGCCCGGCATCGCCGAGGAAGCGGCGGAAGAGGGACGGCGCCGGTGGCCCGGGCTGTCGGTGGCAGGCTGCCGGAACGGTTATTTTTCCCCGGAAGAAGAGCCGGGGATCGTGGAAGATATCAACCGCAGCGGCGCGGCCATGCTGTTTGCCGCGTTAGGCGCGCCCAAACAGGAAAAATGGCTGTGCCGGTACGCGCAAAGCCTTGCCCCGTATCTGCTGATGGGGATCGGCGGCAGCTTCGACGTGCTGGCCGGCAAAGTGCAGCGGGCGCCGAAATGGATGCAGGACGCCAGGCTGGAATGGTTCTACCGCCTGGTCAAACAGCCCAGCCGCTTCGGGCGGATGCTGGCCCTTCCCAAATTCGTCATGGCCGTGCGCAGGGAAAAATCCGAAAAGAAATAAGGAAATGCCCCGCTGCGGCCCACGTGATGAAAGGCTTGCGGCCGTCGCCGCGGCAGCCGCAAGATAAAGGCAAAAACAGTGGACAAACATCCGCCTGCATATTATAATTATTTAGTTAGATACTTTTTAAAATGTAAGGAATTTCTTTATCAGTCCAACTGTAATCCATCCGCTTAAAAAGTGGTTGGGAATTTTACTATTATCCAAGAAAGGAGCCTGTCCGTGCGTATCGTAAAACAGGGATATCCGTTTATCCTCACCGCATTACTGCTGGCTCTGGTTTTGTTTGCCGCCTTCGGGATCCGCTTTGCCGTCGTGCCTCTGGTGCTGGCCTGCTATTTCGCATATTTCTTCCGGAACCCGGACCGCAGCGTCACCCCGGACGAACATCTGCTGTATTCCCCGGCAGACGGGACCGTAATGGGTGTTTCCGAACTGTATGACGATGAATTTTTAAACGCGAAAGCTAAAAAGGTCACGATCTTCCTTTCTGTTCTTAATGTGCATGTGAACCGGAGCCCGGCGGAAGGCATGATCAAATACCAGCGCTACACGGTAGGGCATTTCCTGCCTGCCTACAATAAAAACGCGGCCTTTGAGAACGAACGGTTTGCCATGGGGATCCAGAATGACCGTATGAAGATACTGGTCATCCAGGTCGCGGGCATCCTGGCCCGCCGGATCGACAACTGGGTGAACCTGGGGAACCATCTGGACCAGGGCGAAGTATACGGCATGATCAAATTCGGTTCCTGCACGGAACTGGTCGTACCGGCCGAGGTAGAGATCCTCTGCAAAAAAGGGGATAAGGTCAAGGGCGGCATCACCGTACTGGGGAGGGTATAAGTGTGAACTACAAACGCATCGTACCGAATACCATCAGCGGCATCAGCCTGGTATTGGGCGTGATTTCAATCTTTTATACACAGGAACAAAATTATTTCATGGCATCCGTCTGCATCATCCTTTCCGTTGTGGCCGACTCCCTGGACGGGCGCGCGGCCCGTGCGCTGGGTGTATCCGGCCCCTTCGGGGTGGAGATGGATTCCCTCTGCGACCTGGGCGCTTTCGGTGTCGCCCCGGCCATTTTAATTTATCAGTTTGCCTTGACAGACCTGGGGTGGTGGGGTAAAATAATCGCCGGATTGTATACGTTTTTCGGCGCCATGCGGTTAGCCCGTTTTAACGTGAACACCTCCGTAGTCCACGGATATTTCCAGGGCATGCCCATCCCGGCCGGGGCCTGCTGTATCGCAACCTATGTCCTGTCCGGCTTCCGGTTTTCCCCGGCTGCGTCCGGGATCATGACGCTGGCGGTTGCCCTGATCCTCTACAGCAATGTGAAATTTCCGGATTTTAAAGGTAAAGGCAATCCCATGTACCGGTATCCGGTCCTGCTGGCCGTTCTGATCGGCGCGTATCTTTTGATGCAGCGTCCTTCCGGCTGGCCTTTCGTCTGCATGTTCACCTATTTTATCGCCGGGGTGATCAACGCGCTTTACTGCGCCTTGTTCGTCAGGGAACAGAAGTAACTGCTTCCTGCCTCTGTCGGTCTTTTGTAGAATATATGCTGTCCGGTACAGCAGAAAACTGCGATCTTCGATTCCTGTGTCCAAGACAGGACACAAAACGGTATGAAGCAGTTATCGTGTTAAAAAAGGAAAGGCATGAATCCAAATGCACTTTAATTTCGATGTGGTAATGATACCGCTGCAGCTGATCATCGTTTTCTTCACTATTTATTACTTTGTGGTATCCTGGTTCGGGCTGTTCGGCAAGATGAAGGAGACGAAACAGTTTCCGGAAAAGAGCACCTTTGCCCTGATCGTCTGCGCCCACAATGAGCAGCAGGTCATCGCCCAGCTGGTGGAGAACCTGAAGCAGCTGAACTATTCGGATAAGCTCTACGATATCTTTGTGGTGGCGGATAACTGCGTGGATAAAACGGCTGAAGTCGCCCGCAACGCCGGCGCCATCGTCTATGAACGCTTCAGCGAGACAGGGAAGGGCAAGGGCTTCGCCATGGACTGGATGTTCCAGCGCCTGTTCGGTCTGGACCGCCAGTATGACGCAGTCTGCGTGTTTGACGCGGACAATCTTGTGCATCCCGATTTCCTGAAGATCATGAACAACCACCTGTGCAGCGGGGAACGGCTCATTCAGGGTTACCTGGATTCCAAGAACCCGGAAGACACCTGGGTATCCGGCATGTTCGCCATTTCCTTCTGGATCGTAAACCATATCTGGCACCTGGCCAAATACAACATCGGTCTGTCCTGTGTGCTGGGCGGAACCGGCATGTGCATCGATACCCGGCTGCTGAAGCAGTACGGATGGGGCGCCACCTGCCTGACCGAGGACATGGAATTCACCATGAAGGCCCTGATGGAAAACATTCCCACCACCTGGGCCCACGACGCTGTCATCTACGACGAAAAGCCCCTGACCTTCAAGGCCGCATGGAACCAGCGGAAACGCTGGGCCCAGGGACATTTCGACGTGGCCAACCGGTACATCCCCAAAATGTTGTGGAAGGGGATCACGGAACGGAACATCGTGGTCCTGGACGGCATGATCAACCTGATCCAGCCGTACTTCCTGCTCCTGTCCACCTTCTTTGTGATCTGCACCTACATTTACAACCTGGTTCCGTTCTATACCAATGTGCTGTACGAAGTACTGCCCATCCAGGTATGGCAGATCATCGGCGTAGGCCAGTACATCTTCCCGGTGACGGTGCTGTGGAAGATCCGCGCTTCCTTTAAATCCTGGCTGTACCTGCTGGTATATCCCGTTTTCATCTACAGCTGGATCCCCATCGTCATGCTGGGTTTCCTGCACCGGAACGAACACGAGTGGTGCCACACGCTTCACACCCGCAGCATCAGCTTCAGCGATGTGATCATCCCCGAAGACGTAGTACAGATGGGACCGAAGCAGGTCGCGTTTAAAAAGAAATAACCGGAACGAAAAACCCTCTCGACTGGTAAAACAGAAGAGAGGGTTGTTTTTTGTGTGGATGATAATTGAAGTTTAGCAGCCGGCCATCAGTTCTTTCAGGACCGCTGCCAGTTTCTCCACGGATTCTTCTTTGGTGGCCCAGCTTGTGACGAAACGGACGACGGTCTTGTCCGGCGCGTTCTTTTCCCAGAAACGGTAGACGATATTCCGTTCGGTCAGTTTTTGCAGGATGCTGTCCGGCAGTTCCACAAACTGCTGGTTGGTAGGGGAGTCGATATACAGTTCCAGCCCGGCGTCGGCAAAACCCTTCCGCAGGATCTGGGCCAGTTTGATGGCGTGTTCGCCGATTTTGAAATACAGCCCGTCCGTGAACAGGGTGTCGAACTGGATCCCAAGGATATGGCCTTTGGCAAGCAGGGCGCCGTGCTGCTTCACCCTGGTCACAAAGTATTTCGGCATCGGAAGCCGGGTAAACACAACCGCTTCCCCGAAGAAGGCCCCGCATTTCGTGCCGCCGATATAGAACACATCGCAGAGGCGGGCCACATCCTGCAGCGTAACATCGGTACCGGGGGCCGCCAGCCCGTATGCGAGGCGGGCGCCGTCCAGATACAGGGGCATGTTGAATTTACGGCAGACAGCGGAAATATCTTCCAGCTCTTTTTTGCTGTAAAGGGTCCCGTATTCCGTGGGATGGGAGATATAGACCATGCCCGGGAATACCATGTGCTCATGGTTTCCGTCCTGCCAGAAACGGCTTACAAAGGCTTCCAGCTCGGACGCAAAAATTTTTCCTTCACGCTGGGGAATCTCCAGCACTTTATGACCGGTAAACTCGATGGCTCCCGCCTCATGGCTGTTCACGTGGCCGGTCTGTGCGGAAACGACCCCTTCGTAAGGAGCCAGCACGGTATCAATGACTACCTGGTTGGCCTGGGTTCCCCCCACCAGGAAAAAAATCTCCGCCTCCGGACAGGCGCAGGCCTCTTTGATTTTTTCCGCAGCGCTGGCACAGTACCGGTCGCAGCAGTAACCGGAATTCTGTTCCAAATTGATTTCCGCCAGCCGTTTTAAGGGCTCCTTCGCTATAATCGTTTTCCAATGCGATGCGGCCGGTGTTTGCTAATGTTTCCATACGTTGTATCTCCCTTTTTCCTTTTATTGATTAAATTGAAGTTTGTACGCGTCAAGGCGCCCGTCTGATGCCGCCTTTACATTGCGGCCGAACGCTTCGGTGCCTGATTGTCCGCATGTGCCTTCGGCACGATGTGGTGACGCCTGCGGTTTCGTACTACAGTCTGACTGCTGCAACGGCCTTTACCGTTCCTCCTCGCGCCCTGCGGGAGCCGGCCGCTGCGTGCAGGCGGCATCACCCCGGGCCATGATGTCCGAATTTATCATGCATTTGCTTATGCGGCAAGGTAAAGGCATGGGCAAACCATCGGAAACGATTGCGCCATTCCACGAGACGAAAGGCGCCGCCGCGGCGAGGCTGTCTGAGGGGCAAAGCCCCGAGTTCCGATGCCGCAGGCGCATAAGTCCGTGGAATCGCAATCGGTGACGGGTTTGCACAGTCTTTGCCCTTGCCGCATAAACGAAGAATAAAAAAACGAAGGCGG
>CAJOKZ010000042.1 GCA_905235335.1 uncultured Succiniclasticum sp. | reverse complement strand
AGGGTCGTTTTGCCATGGTCTACGTGACCGATGGTTCCGATGTTTACATGCGGTTTCGTTCTTTCAAAATGTGCCTTTGCCATTTCTTTCCTTCCTCCTTAAAAATAATTGTATTTAAAATTTTATCGAAATCAGCTTCACTGAACAATCGGCCTTTATGCCTTTACACCTTTGTTTTTGGCTACAATCTCATCCGCGATATTTTTAGGGACCTCTTCATAGTGGTCCACCTGCATGGTATAAGTGCCACGTCCCTGAGTCTTGCTACGAAGATCTGTCGCATACCCAAACATGGAGGCCAGCGGAACAAAAGAGTGGATGACCTGCGCACCATTACGTGCTTCCATGCCTTCGATGCGACCGCGACGGGAATTGACATCGCCGATAACATCACCCATATATTCTTCCGGAACCGTAATATCCACCTTCATATACGGCTCGAGAAGCACCGGGGATGCTTTTTCTGCACCGGCCTTAAAGCCCATGGAGCAATCTTAAATGCCATTTCCGAAGAGTCGACTTCATGGTAAGACCCATCATATACCGTAACTCCGATATCTACCATCGGATAGCCTGCCACAACACCGTTTTCCATCGCTTCTTTAACGCCGGCTTCGATCGGGGCAATATATTCTTTCGGAATCACACCGCCTACAATCTTGTTTTCAAACTTAAATCCAGCGCCCATTTCCAATGGAGTAATTTCTAACCAGCAGTGACCATACTGCCCTTTACCGCCAGACTGACGGATGAATTTGCCTTCCGACTTGACTTCCTTACGGATAGTCTCCCGATAAGCAACCTGCGGATTGCCTACATTGCATCCAACTTTGAATTCACGAAGCAGACGGTCAACGATAATATCCAGATGCAGTTCACCCATACCGGAAATGATGGTCTGTGCAGTCTCCGGATCCGTATGCACCTTGAAGGTCGGATCTTCTTCTGCCAGCTTCGCCAACGCAATACCCATCTTTTCCTGATCAACCTTCGTTTTAGGTTCAACCGCAACAGAAATGACCGGCTCGGGGAATACCATAGACTCCAATATAATAGGAGCCTTTTCATCGCACAGCGTATCGCCAGTGGTTGTAAACTTCAAGCCTACAGCTGCTGCGATATCTCCGGAGTAAGCTTCCGGAATCTCTTCGCGATGGTTGGCATGCATGAGCAAAATCCGTCCCATGCGTTCCCGTTTATCTTTAGACGAATTATAAACGTAGGAACCAGCAGTGATCATACCGGAATATACCCGGAAGAAGCCCAGTTTCCCTACAAAAGGATCTGTGGCAATTTTGAATGCCAGCGCGGAAAATGGTTCGTCATCAGACGTCGGTCTGGAATCTTCCTCTCCAGTTTCCGGATTGATACCTTTGATACTTTCGATATCCGTAGGAGCCGGCATATAATCCACAACTGCATCCAGCAGGGGCTGAATTCCTTTGTTCTTATAGGAAGATCCGCAGAATACCGGATTCAGCTTGCATTCAATCGTTTCCTTGCGGATGGCTGCCTTCAACTCTTCGTTGGTGATTTCTTCGCCTTCCAGATATTTCATCATCAGCCCGTCATCACCTTCGGCTACGGTTTCAATCAGGATACCTCTGTATTCTTCCGCCTGATCTTTAATTTCAGCAGGAATCTCGACGAATTTTTCGTCTTTCCCCATATCGTCACCATATACGATTGCCTGCATCCTAATCAGGTCAACCATACCCTGGAACTGATCTTCACACCCGATGGGAACCTGCAGCGCAACCGGATTTGCATTCAAACGGTCCCGCATCATATCCATCACCCGGAAGAAATCTGCCCCGACGATATCCATCTTATTTACGTACGCCATACGCGGCACCTTATATTCATCAGCCTGGCGCCAAACGGTTTCAGACTGCGGTTCGACACCGCCTTTGGCTGAAAACACTGCAATCGTTCCATCCAGAACACGCAGTGAGCGTTCAACCTCTACCGTAAAATCAACGTGGCCCGGCGTGTCGATAATATTGATACGATGCGTATCATACTGTTTCTCGGAACCGTTCCACATACAGGTAGTAGCTGCGGACGTAATCGTAATACCGCGTTCCTGTTCCTGCACCATCCAATCCATAGTAGCAGCGCCATCATGAACTTCGCCAATCTTATGGGTCTTCCCGGTATAGAACAGGATGCGTTCAGTAGTAGTGGTCTTACCGGCATCAATGTGAGCCATGATACCTATGTTTCTAGTTCTCTCAAGCGGAATTAATCTGCCCACAATTCTATCCTCCTCAACTATGTCAACGGGAACAGGCCATTACCAGCGGTAATGCGCAAACGCTTTGTTTGCTTCTGCCATCTTGTGGGTATCTTCGCGCTTTTTAACGGCAGCACCGGTACCATTGGCGGCATCCATGATCTCGCCAGCAACCCGTTCACACATGGTTCTTTCACCACGAAGACGGGCATAATTTACCAGCCAGCGGATTCCCAAAGTGGTCTTACGGTCTGCACGAACTTCTACAGGAACCTGATAGTTTGCGCCACCTACGCGACGAGCCCGTACTTCCAGCAGGGGCATCACGTTCTTCATGGCGGTATCAAATACTTCCAAAGGATCCTTACCCGTTTTAGAGCGGATAACATCAAACGCATCATAAACGATGCGTTCAGCGACGCCTTTCTTGCCGTCCAGCATCACTTTGTTGATAAATCTTGTCAATAATTTAGAACCGTACACCGGATCCGGCAGTACGTCTCTTTTTGGAACTGAGCCTTTTCTCGGCATGCTTTTCACTCCTTTATATCAATTCGTAATTTCTCAGCAGTCTTGGTAATTGGCGCATCAATTATTTCTTAGCTTTAGCGCGTTTTGCACCGTACTTGGAACGGCCCTGGTTGCGGTTAGCAACGCCGGCGGTATCCAGAGAACCACGAATGATATGGTAACGCACGCCAGGCAGGTCTTTTACACGACCACCTCTGATCAGAACAACGGAATGTTCCTGCAGATTGTGACCGATACCCGGAATATAAGCGGTTACTTCGATGCCGTTGGTTAAACGCACACGGGCAACCTTACGCAGTGCAGAGTTAGGTTTTTTCGGTGTAGTAGTATATACACGCGTGCATACACCGCGTTTCTGCGGGCATTCTTTTAAAGCCGGAGCAGTAGACTTGGTTTTCAGTACCTCTCTGCCTTTGCGGATCAGCTGGTTAATTGTTGGCATATCGGCACCTCCTTTCTGTCAATTAGATTTAGTATTTATAAAAATCCCGTTTCCAGGATCCCTATCAGTAGATTAATATCGCCGCCGCAGAAGCCCCTGCATGGATTCCGCAGACCTTGCCAAGCACTTGCATGCTTTCCACAATAGTACATTGGACACCCTGTTGCTCACATTCCGTCTTTATCGGTCCGGTTATGTGTTCATCTGCATCGGCAGCAACAAAAACAGTCGCCGCATTCTTCTTCTGAAGGGCCTTTGCCGTCTGCTTGACCCCGACAACCTTGCTTTTGGCTGTCTTCAATGCATCCAGCCCCATCGTTTTCACTCCCTCAAAATAAGCGCACTTCGCCTGTGATACTTGTGTATTGTAACATCCTTTACATATCATGTCAACACTTTTTTCATATTTTTCACTGCGCAAATCATTGTTTTTATGCGTTCTTTATTTTACACGCTTCCGTGTGTTTCCTAATTTGACGATATATTCACTTTTCCATGAAGAAAATCAAAAAATGACCACAACACAACACCGCGTCATGGCCATTTTTCATTGAATCGTTTTAATCAACCGAACAATATGCCGAATCAGTCATTCAGCTCATCTACATTGATTGGAACTTCATCGCCACGTACATCCGCCAGGTATTTGACCTTAACATCACGATAACGGCTCATTCCCGTACCCGCAGGGATCAATTTGCCAATGATGACATTTTCTTTCAGTCCCAATAACGGGTCTACTTTTCCTTTGATTGCCGCATCGGTCAGGACGCGTGTCGTTTCCTGGAAAGAGGCAGCCGACAGGAACGAATCAGTTGCCAGGGATGCTTTAGTAATGCCAAGCAGGATGGGCTTTCCTTTGGCAGGTTCTTTGCCTTCCGCAACAGCAGCGGCATTCTGCTCATTGAATTCACCAATATCAATGTATTCCCCGGGCAGCATAGAGGTATCCCCTGCGTCTTCAACCCGTATCTTACGCATCATCTGACGAACCATAACCTCAATATGTTTGTCATTGATGCCAACACCCTGAGACTTGTAAACGCTGAGCACCTGCTGTACGATATACCGCTGGGTTGCCTGTGGTCCCAAGATACGCAGGATATCATGAGGATTCAGGGATCCCTCCGTCAAACGATCTCCAATCTTCACCTCATCGCCCTCATCGACAGCCAGCTTTGCACCATATGGAATCACATAGGTCTGCTCTGCCACTTCATCCTCCGGACTTCCGGTGATTATGACTTTGCGCTGTTTCTGACCAGCTTCTTCTATGATATGAGCCGTCCCTGCATTTTCAGCGAGAATACCAGGATGCTTCGGCTTACGTGCCTCAAACAATTCTTCTACACGAGGTAAGCCCTGGGTAATATCTTCCGCACCGGCTACACCACCGGTATGGAATGTACGCATTGTCAGCTGAGTACCAGGTTCACCGATGGCCTGGGCAGCAATCGTGCCCACGGCTTCGCCCACATCCACGTTATGATCGGTAGCCAGATTACGCCCATAGCACTTGCGGCAGACTCCAAACTTTGATTTGCAGGTCAGCACGGTGCGGATTTTTACTTTATCCCGCAAAGATGCAATCCGATCTGCCATATCTTCGGTGATGTATTCATTAATGCGGAACAGCACGTTACCTTCCTTATCAGTGATATCTTCAGCCAGCGTCCTTCCTATGATACGATCCCGGAGTGATTCAATCTCAGTACCACCTTCAGCGATTGCTTCTATTTCTATTCCGTCGATTTCATTATTGCGAACAGAAATTTCTGCAACCGTTCCATTTTCCAGAATCCGTTCAATCGCCTCTTCCGTCAGAAGCGCACCAGTACTAACCAGGATATTTCCTTCTTCATCAATAATGTCCTCCGAAACTTCTTTGTTAGCATAATGGTGCATCAACATGTCCCTGAGCCTATCTCTGGCAAAATCTTCAGGGATATTGATGGTCACTTCCTCGCGGGCGTCGCCGATATTCCCGCTATCATCCGGAACATACAGGCTGATCGTGGTTATATTGGCATCCATCAGCCGCTTATAAAGATCAGGCGTTACAATCGTATCCGACTCGGCAACAAGGGCACCCGTTGCTTCATTTAAAACGGTTGCCGCCAGCATACGCCCTAAAATCCGGGAACGGATCTTTTTGGCGCTTGCGCCTAATTCGGCCTTGCACAAACGGTTTCTTTCCTTTACAAGATTGCATGTATGGATATCGCAGTCATCCTCGCGAACAATAACGTCTTGCGCCACATCAACCAGACGACGGGTCAGGTAACCTGAGTCTGCAGTCCGGAGAGCCGTATCCGCGAGGCCTTTCCGCGCACCATGGCTGGAAATAAAATATTCCAAGATAGTCAGACCTTCACGGAAGTTCGCTTTTACCGGACGGTCAATGATTCGACCAGAAGGATCGGCCATCAGACCGCGCATGCCGGCCAACTGTTTGATCTGATCGATACTTCCGCGGGCACCGGAATCCGCCATCATGGCAATCGGATTGAATTTATCGACAGTATTTGCTTCTTTCAGCAGATCTGCCACATCGTCTGTTGCCTTGTTCCAAATTTCGACAACCTTTTTATAGCGTTCGTCCTCCGTCATCAGACCTCGACGGTACATTGCTTCTGTCTGATCAACCAGTTTTTCCGAAGACTGGATGATCTCATATTTTCCCTGCGGAACATGGATATCGGAAACCCCGATGGAAATACCGGAACGGCACGCATTGTCGTAGCCCATCTTCTTAACGATGTCCAGTACATTGGCAGTTCCCAGGTTTCCATATAATTTATGGGCCTTGGCAACCAGTTTTCCCAGTTCTTTCTTGGTAATCAACTGGCCCAGATGCCAGTATTCCTCCCCAGTCTCTTCATCCCTACGTTTACTGAAAAAGCGGAGTTCTTTGGGTAGTGCCTCATTATAAATAGCATTGCCAATCGTAGTATCCACAAGGCTGGAACCATTGGTCCGAGTCTCTCCGACAATGTCTTTATTCGGCACCAGAATCTTGATTTTGGCCTGCAAGTCAAGATACTTATGATAGTAGGCCATAAGTGCCTCATGAAGGCTGCTGTAGCGGTTTCCTTCACCTTTGGCACCGGGCCGTTCAATGGTCATATAGTAAGCACCCAGCACCATATCCTGAGTGGGAACAGCAACTGGCTTTCCATCCTTCGGTGCCAGAATATTGTTCACAGACATCATCATAAGGCGTGCTTCGGCCTGTGCTTCAACAGACAACGGAAGATGGACCGCCATCTGATCTCCATCAAAATCCGCGTTATAAGCAGTACATACCAGAGGATGCAGCGTGATGGCGCGGCCTTCCGTAAGAACCGGCTCAAAGGCCTGGATTCCCAGACGATGCAGGGTCGGTGCACGGTTCAGCAGAACCGGATGCTCCTTGATTACCTCTTCAAGGACATCCCACACATCCGGGGTTGCCCGTTCAACCATGCGCTTCGCCGCACGGATGTTTAGGCTCGGGTCATTGTCCTGTAGCCGTTTCATCACAAAGGGCTTGAACAGTTCCAATGCCATCTCCTTGGGCAAACCGCACTGATGCATCTTCATCTCGGGGCCGACCACGATAACGGAACGACCAGAATAGTCAACACGTTTACCAAGCAGGTTCTGGCGGAAACGCCCCTGTTTGCCCTTAAGCATATCTGACAGGGATTTCAGCGGACGATTACCCGGACCGACAATCGGACGCCCCCGGCGGCCATTATCGATCAATGCGTCAACGGCTTCCTGAAGCATACGCTTTTCATTACGTACAATAATGTCAGGCGCATGAAGTTCCAGTAAACGTTTTAACCGGTTGTTACGGTTGATGACACGACGATACAAATCATTCAGGTCGCTTGTTGCAAAGCGGCCTCCATCCAGTTGTACCATGGGACGCAAATCAGGTGGAATGACCGGAATCACATCCAGAATCATCCAGGAAGGCTGATTTCCCGACTTCTGAAATGCTTCCGCAACTTCCAGTCTACGGACGATTCTAACCTTTTTCTGCCCGGTCGCTCCCTTCAGCTCTTCTCGCAGTTCTACAACCAAGGCAGGGATATCAATCTCCTCCAGCAATTCTTTAATGGCAGAGGCTCCCATGTCAGCGCGGAACAAATCTCCATACTTATCCCGGGCACTCAAATATTCCGCTTCCGTTAAAAGCTGTTTTTTCTGCAGCGGTGTGTCTCCCGGATCCAGGACAATATAATTAACAAAATACAGCACTCGTTCCAGACTACGGGGAGAAACATCCAGGATCAGTCCCATACGGCTGGGAATCCCTTTAAAATACCAAATATGGGATACAGGTGCTGCCAGCTCAATGTGTCCCATACGATCACGGCGCACCTTGGCACGGGTGACCTCAACGCCGCATTTGTCACAAACAATTCCTTTATATCGGATACGCTTATATTTTCCACAGTGGCATTCCCAGTCTTTGGTGGGGCCAAAGATTCTTTCACAGAACAAGCCGTCTGTCTCGGGTTTCAGCGTCCGGTAATTGATCGTTTCAGGTTTTTTGACCTCCCCATGGGACCAGGACCGGATCAGATCCGGCGAAGCAAGGCCTATACGCATAGAATTAAAATTATTAACGTCTAACAAGAACCCTTCGCTCCCTTCTTATTCAAAATCATCGGCAGAACCAGCAATATCCTCTATAGTCGTCTCGCTTAAATTACCTAAATCAGCAATACTGTCATCTTCCTGCTCTTCGCCGTTATATTGCTCGTCTTCATTATAAGCGGTGGATTCGCGCTGCATATCCGGAAGGATGACAGGAACATCGCTCTGCATCTCCTCCTCTGTTTCCGAAGCAACTTCCATCATATCGTCATCTTCTTCCTGCAGGGAAATATCTTCACCGTCTTCATCCAGTACCCGTATATCTAGGCCGATGCTCTGCAACTCCTTTACCAACACCTTAAAGGATTCAGGAACTCCCGGTTCCGGAATGTTTTCACCCTTTACGATGGATTCATAGGTTTTAACTCGGCCGACTACGTCATCCGATTTTACTGTCAGAATCTCCTGCAAAGTATAGGCAGCGCCATAGGCTTCCAAAGCCCAGACTTCCATTTCTCCAAAGCGCTGTCCACCGAACTGGGCCTTGCCACCCAAAGGCTGTTGGGTGACCAGAGAATACGGACCTGTGGAACGGGCATGGATCTTGTCATCTACCAGATGATGCAGCTTCAGCATATATACACAACCGACAGTAACTGGATTGGCAAAAGGTTCCCCTGTACGCCCGTCATATAGAACAGTTTTTCCCGAAGGGCTGACACCGGATAACTTGACCATATTTTCCAAATCTGATTCATCAGCACTGTCAAATACCGGAACTGCCATTTTGACTGCACTCAGTTTTTCATTTCCGGCAAACCCGATATCCGTAATTTTTGGCATGCCATATTTTTTATAATTATATCCGGTTTCTTTCAACCGTTTGTCAAGTCCATCTTCGTTCTCTTGAATCTTCATGCCCAAAGCCAAAGCAGCCCATCCCAGATGGGTTTCAAGAATCTGGCCGATATTCATACGGGAAGGAACGCCTAACGGATTCAGTACGATTTGAACCGGTTCCCCGTTAGGAAGGAACGGCATATCCTCCCGCGGCAGAATACGGGAAACAACGCCTTTATTCCCATGGCGGCCAGACATTTTGTCTCCAGCCCTGATTTTACGCTTTTGGGCAATATGAATGCGGACCTCTTCATTGACACCCGGGGGAAGCTCATCACCATTTTCACGGGTAAACACTTTTACGCTGACAATGATACCCGATTCCCCATGAGGCACTCGCAGAGAACTGTCCCTTTCTTCCCTGGCCTTTTCGTTAAATACCGCTCGAACCAGCCTCTCTTCCGCGGATAATTCTGTTTCCCCTTTAGGAGTCACTTTCCCTACCAGAATATCTCCGGGACGAACTTCTGCGCCGATACGGATAATCCCCCTTTCGTCGAGATCCTTGCGGGCCGCCTCTGAAACATTGGGAATATCCCTCGTAATCTGTTCCGGTCCCAGTTTGGTGTCCCGGGAATCGCATTCATATTCTTCAATATGAATTGATGTGTATGTATCATTTTTAACCAGATCCTCGGAAAGCAGGACAGCGTCTTCATAGTTATAGCCTTCCCACGGCATATAGGCTACGATGACATTATGCCCCAAAGCCAGTTCCCCACGATCAGTAGCCGGACCATCTGCCAAAACCTGATTTTTTTTGACACTGTCGCCCTTGAACACAATGGGTTTCTGGTTAACACAAGTGCTCTGATTAGACCGTTTAAACTTTAAAAGCGGATAATCCCTGATATCCCCACTGTTCTCACGAACCTGGATCAGGTCACCCGTAACCCGGACAACTTCCCCGTCGTCAGCCGCAAGTACGCAATTCCCTGAGTCTGTCGCCACCTTATATTCCATCCCAGTGCCGATAACAGGCGCCTGTGGGGTTAGCAGAGGAACAGCCTGACGCTGCATATTGGCACCCATCAACGCGCGGTTTGCGTCATCATGCTCCAAAAACGGAATCAGTGCGGTTGCGATGGAAACAACCTGTTTAGGAGATACATCCATGTAATCTACCCTGTTAGGACGGATGTTCAAAACATCATTCTTACGGCGGGCAGTTACACGTTCTCCCAGGAAATATCCCTTGTCATCCAGCGGCTCGTTTGCCTGAGCTACAATATATTTATCTTCTTCATCTGCTGTCAGATATTCAATTTCATTGGTAACGCGTTTATTTTCTTTGTCAACCTTCCGATAAGGTGTCTCAATAAATCCGAAACGATTAATGACGGCATAAGTTGACAATGATCCAATCAGACCGATATTGGGACCTTCAGGGGTTTCAATGGGGCACATGCGTCCATAATGGGAATTGTGGACGTCACGAACTTCATAGCCCGCTCTTTCACGGGACAATCCCCCCGGGCCCAATGCAGACAGACGACGCTTGTGGGTAAGTTCAGCCAACGGATTATTCTGATCCATAAACTGAGACAACTGGCTGCTTCCGAAAAATTCTTTAATTGCCGCTACTACAGGACGGATATTGATCAGAGCTGTCGGCGTGATTGCATCGACATCCTGAATGGTCATACGTTCTTTCACAACACGTTCCATACGCGCAAGCCCTATACGGAACTGGTTCTGTAGCAATTCCCCCACACAGCGGACACGACGGTTGCCCAGATGGTCAATATCATCTTTTTCCCCATGCCCGTCCATGACGTTCAGCAAATATCCAAATGAAGCAAATATATCTTCTTTTGTAACCGTACGCAGAGATTCAGGAATACCGGAAGTAAATACAATACGTAAAATCTTGCCGCTTAACTCTTTTATCTTCAGCTGATGAAGACCGTATTCATTGAACACTCGACTCTCTGCCACACGATCCAGAACTTCTTCTGTCATCAAGGTTTCTGCAGGAACGACGATTTCTCCGGTCTCCATATCCACCAGCGGTTCTGCCAGCCTGCAATCCAAAAGACGGTTTCTCCAGCCCAACTTTTTATTAAGTTTATACCGACCTACAAAAGCCAAGTCATAACGCTTGCTGTCAAAAAACGTCTGTTCAATTAATGCTTTTGCATTTTCAAAAGCGGGAGGCTCTCCGGGACGCAGTTTTTTATACAGCTCGATCATTGCTTCTTCCTGACTCGTCGTGCTGTCTTTTTCAAGCGTAGCCTGTAACGCCTTAATAATTTCAATTCCGTCTTCCGTGTTATTCTCAATCTGCGTATCACCAAAGAAATCGAGAATCTCTTCATTGGTTTCCATACCCATAGCGCGCAGGAGAACTGTTGCAGGAACCTTACGTGTTCTGTCAACACGGGCATAGATCACATGGTTCAGATCGGTTTCGAATTCAATCCATGCCCCCCGGTTGGGAATAACAGTAGTCCCATAAAGAAAAATTGCACTGGGATCCATTAACTTGTCATAATAGACGCCGGGAGAACGGACCAGCTGGCTGACGATGACACGTTCCGCTCCGTTGATAACAAAAGTCCCGGTATCCGTCATTAGGGGAAAATCGCCCATGAATACCCGATTTTCCTTAATTTCTCCCGTATCCCTGTTTAAAAGATGAACATTGACATATAAAGGGGCCGAATAAGATACATCTCTTTCTTTACACTGTTCAATTGTATACTTGGATTCCCCAAACTCATAGCCTTCAAAAGACAGCTCCAGATTCCCATTAAAATCTTTAATAGGAGAAATGTCACGGAATATCTCTTCCAGACCGTCTTTTCTAAACCACTCATAAGACTTCTTCTGGAGATCGATCAAATGAGGCATAGCTAAGACTTCTTTGATCTTTCCAAAGCTGTACCGGGTTCGGTCACCTGTCTGAACCGGTTTAAACATGTAACTTTTCACTCCTTATTGTCTGATGTCAGGCAATACAAAACTATGCACGCTGTCTTACGTCAAAAAAAACAAGGCTCTTACCGCAAGATCACCCTGTTATTGTATCAGACAAACGTACTTCGTCCCATCGATATGGCGGCCGACGTGAACCACTACACTGTCTGGCCGTTGTAGACAAGCCTGCAATTTGGTCTCTTACACAAAAAGCATAATTGTGGTATGTTATGATATCACAATTAAAAACAATTTGTCAATAGCAAATTTCTAAACGTTAACAAACTGCAACCCAAAAACAATGAGTTCCTCCAGGCACCAAAGATAAAAAAACGGTTCCGTTACGGAACCGTTTTTAGGAAAACAGATGTATTGTGAAATTATTTGACTTCAACAGTAGCGCCAGCAGCTTCCAGTTTCGCCTTAACTTCATCAGCATCAGCCTTGGAAACTTTTTCTTTAACAGCTTTCGGAGCACCGTCAACCAGAGCCTTCGCTTCTTTCAAACCTAATCCGGTAATTTCACGAACAGCTTTGATTACGTTGATCTTTCCCTGACCGGCTTCTTTCAGGATAACATCAAATTCGGTCTGTTCTTCTTCAGCAGCAGCAGCGGCCGGAGCAGCACCAGCAGCAGCAACAGCAACAGGAGCAGCAGCAGAAACACCAAACTTTTCTTCCAGAGCCTTAACCAGTTCTGCCAATTCCAATACAGTCATCTTCTCAATAGCTTCAATAATCTGATCTTTGTTCATTATATTTTCCTCCATTTAATTTTTATAATTTATATAATGTTACAACAGCATCATTCCAGCATGTTTCATGCGGATTGTTTTTCTTTTTGCTCGCGAACGGCATCCAGTGCGTACACAACCTTCGCAATGGTACCATTGAGCGTACGAACCAGACCGGAAATAGGAGCGTTCAGGCTGCCCAGCATTTTGGCAACCAGCACTTCCCTCGGCGGCAGTGCGGCAACTGCTTTAACTTCGTCGGCTGTTACTACCTTGCCTTCTACAATACCGGCCTTCAGCAGCATCTTCTTATGATCTTTCGCAAAATCACAAATTACTTTGCAGGCAGCCACAGCATCTTCCGAAGAGCAAATCGCCGTATTCTTTTCCAGAACGGCATCCAACCCTTCCAGACCGGCTTCTTTAGCCGCCAGCGCGATCAGTGTGTTTTTATAAACAGTATAGGAAGCACCGGCTTCACGGACTTTACGACGCAACTCTGTATCTTCCGCAACTGTAAGGCCACAAAAATCTACGAGCACAGCGCCCTTTGCTTCTGCCAGGACTTTCTTGATCTCTGCGAGCTGAACTTGTTTCTCCGCTTTTGTCTTCAATGAATCACACCTCCTTCTTTTTTATTTGACTTACCATTATAAATCAAAAAGACCTCTCGGCCGGAACAGCCGGAGGTCGTGAAGGACTACCTAATCTATCTTCAACGTCTCCAGCCTCGGCAGGCGTGCATAACGCACTTATGCATCCAGGCACCTGCTGTCTGTGGCCCGATTATCTTCTGATTTAACTTTTTCCCGGATTACTTAGCACTGTCAGCCTTCAGTACATCAATCTTGACGCCAGGCCCCATCGTGGTAGAAAGGGTTACGGACTTAATATACTGGCCCTTTGCCCCGGATGGTTTTACCTTGATCAGGGTTGTTACTAATGCAATGTAGTTATCCAGGAGATCCCCTTCCGAGAAAGAGGACTTGCCAATCATCGCATGTACATTTCCTGCCTTGTCAGCACGATACTCAACCTTACCAGCCTTAATCTCGTTAAGTGCTTTGGTAACATCCATAGTGACGGTACCAACTTTCGGGTTAGGCATTAACCCTTTCGGGCCCAGCAGTTTGCCAAGACGGCCAACTTTGCCCATCATGTTCGGGGTAGCCACACAGACTTCAAAATCGAACCAACCACCCTGAATCTTTGCTACCAGGTCATCGGATCCAACATAATCCGCACCGGCAGCTTTCGCTTCCTCGGCTTTGGCACCTTCTGCAAACACTAAAACCTTTTTAGATTTACCAGTCCCGTGAGGCAGAACCATAGCACCGCGCACCTGCTGGTCAGCATACTTCGGATTGATACCCAGACGAAATGAAGCTTCCACAGAGCTGTCAAATTTGGTGACTACGGTTTTCTTTACCAATTCTACGGCTTCTTTCGGAGAATATAATTTATTCTCGTCAATCAATTTTAATGCGTCAACATACTTTTTGCCATGCTTTTTAGCCATTAAAAATTCCTCCTTGTGGTTCAGACGGCCTATGCCTCCCACACAACAGACTGATCATCAGTCACTGATGACGATACCCATGCTGCGAGCAGTCCCTTCAATCATCCGGGTTGCCGCTTCAATATCAGCCGCATTCAGGTCAGCCATTTTGCTTTCTGCAATTTCGCGAGCCTTGGCACGGGGCAATGTAGCTACTTTTTTCTTGTTCGGTTCACCGGAAGCCGTTTCCAGTCCGGCAGCCTTTTTCAGCAACACTGCCGCAGGCGGGGTCTTTGTAATAAACGTAAAGGAACGATCTTCAAATACCGTAATCTCAACAGGGATGATCAGTCCGACCTGCTGTGCCGTACGGGCATTGAAGTCTTTTACAAAGGCCATGATGTTTACACCAGCCTGACCCAGCGCAGGGCCAACCGGAGGTGCCGGAGTTGCTTTACCGCCAGGAACCTGTAACTTTACAACCTTAGCAACTTTCTTTGCCATATTTCTTACACCTCCTTATCATTCAATTTTTTCTACCTGAGTATAATCAATATCAACAGGAGTCTCGCGTCCAAACATATCGACAAGAACCTTCAGCTTGCCACGTTCTCTGTCGATTGCCGAAACAACCCCTTCAAAGTTGGAGAAGGGTCCTGTTTTTAAGCGGACTCTCTGCTGTATTTGCAAATTAATCTGAGGTTTCACCTTCGGACGTACCTCAACGGTTTCTTCCTCTCCCTCTTCCTGGAGCTCCTGTCCATTAACACTGGATGTCAGGATACGTCTGACCTCTTCATCAGACAGGGGTACCGGCTGTTTATTATCCGGTCCCACAAATCCGGTGACGCCGGGAGTATTCCGTACTACGTACCAGGTGCGGTCATCAATAATCATTTCAACCAGCACATATCCAGGAAAAACCTTCCGGGTTACAATCCGCTTGTTTCCGTTTTCATCGGCGACAACCTCATTCTCCATCGGGATCATAATATGGAAGATTTTATCATCCAATCCCAGAGAATCAACTTTTCGTTCCAGATTTGTACTGACCTTATTCTCGTATCCAGAATAAGTATGGATGACATACCAATGCCGTTTCCCTTTTTCCAATGTTTCAGCATTTTTATTTTCGTCCATGTCCTCAGCGGGAGATTGCTCCCTTCCTCCTTATACGCCTTACCGTAAGATGGCTCTGATTATAATTGAAAAAAAGGTATCTGCGATCCAAATGGAAACCGCAACAAGCACCACCGCTATCAACACCACTACAGTATTGACCAGCAGTTCTTGTTTTGTCGGCCAAGTAACCTTTTCCAATTCCGCCTTGGATTCCCTGATAAACCCAGTAATCTTCCCCACCGTACTTGTTTCGTTCGTCGAAGCAGTTTCCGGAACGGTCATTCTTTCCACATCCTTGCTGTCCAAGCGCCTCAAGATTATTTTGTTTCTTTATGTGTAGTATGTTTTTTGCAGAATTTGCAATATTTCTTAATTTCAATACGATCTGGATCGTTCTTCTTGTTTTTATTGGTCTGATAATTTCTCTGTTTGCATTCCGTGCAGGCCAACGTTATCAAAGTACGCATCATTGCCACCTCTTTCAACTATATAAGTAACACAAATTAAATGGTCACTGAATGATAATACCACAGTTGCCTTTTTCTGTCAATAAATTTACAGAATTTAGAAAAAGGACAAAACGGGCCAGCCAAAATCATGGCCGGCCCTGTATCATCCATTGACTTACTTTTAAGAGTCTTTGTCAGAACATATGAAAATTAAACCAGCAATCATTCGATGATGTCACCAACAACACCAGCACCTACAGTGCGGCCGCCTTCACGGATTGCGAAGCGCAGGCCCTGTTCCATGGCAATCGGGGTAATCAGCG
>CAJOKZ010000041.1 GCA_905235335.1 uncultured Succiniclasticum sp. | reverse complement strand
CATTTACTCTTTTTCATCCTTGCGTTTCCGGATGGCATTGGCATGGGCCCGCAGACCTTCCGCTTCCGCCATGGCAATAATATCGTCCGCAGCTTCCAGCAGCGCCTGACGGGTATAAGAAATAATACTCGTCTTTTTCATAAATGTTTCCACGTTCAGCACGCTGTAAAATTTTGCCGTGCCGCCGGTGGGCAGTACATGGTTGGGTCCCGCAAAATAATCGCCCAGCGGTTCCGGGGAATCCGTCCCCAGGAACATGGCCCCGCAGTTATGCAGCAGAGGCATCAGCTGGAACGGCGCTTTGGTCATGACCTCCAGATGCTCAGGCGCGCTGAGGTTGGCCATGGTCACCACCGTATCCATGTCTTTGGCCAGGATGATCTTCCCCATAGCTTTCAGGGACGCGGTCGCGATTTCCTCCCGCGGCAGTTCCTTCAGCTGCGTTTCCACTTCCGCAGCCACCGCTTTTGCGATCTGTTCGCTGTCCGTAATCAGGATGGCGCAGGCCAGCGGATCATGCTCCGCCTGGCTCAGCAGATCGGCCGCCAGATAGACCGGATTTGCGGAATCATCCGCAACGATCAGAATTTCGCTGGGTCCGGCCAGCATATCGATATCCACATGCCCGTACACCGCTTTTTTCGCCAGCGTGACAAAGATATTTCCGGGGCCGGTGATCTTATTCACCCGCGGCACGGTTTCCGTACCGAACGCAAGGGCTGCGATCGCCTGGGCTCCGCCCATCTTATAAATTTCATTGATCCCGATTTTTTCCGCTGTGATCAGGACATACGGATTCAGTTTTCCGTCCTTCCCGGGAGGCGCCGCCATCACGATGCGCGGCACCCCGGCAACCTTTGCCGGAACCGCATTCATGATTACGCTGGAAGGATACGCAGCCGTACCACCGGGAACATAAATACCTACGCTGTCTACCGGGGTAACCTTCTGTCCAAGGATGCTGCCATACGCCCGGTTGGTGAACCAGGATTTCGGCATCTGTTCCTCATGGAACCGTTTAACATTCCGGATCGCCCTCACGATGGCATCAATGACTTTTGGGTCCACCAACGTCCGGGCTTCGTGAAACTCTTTTTCCGTAACCCGCAGCGTATCTGCTGTCAGGCCGGCCCGGTCGATCGTATTGGTAAAATAAAGAAGCTGTTCGTCACCGCCTTTGCGGACCCGGTCCACAATGCGGTCCACGATCTGCGCCGCCGTCAGGTGTTCTCCCCACATCCGGTCGCAGGCAGCCTGTACTCCCGGGGACAGCGGGGTCTCGTCAAAAGATTTTTTCTTCAGCAGCGCCGCTATTTCCGCAGCACTCATTTTTCTTGCGTCAATAATATTCATCCTGAAACTCACTCCTGTTATGTCGATTTTTGTTCTCCTGAAAAAATACGGCCCGGTTCAGGAGAATGCCGTCCGATTCCGTCACGCACGGCGCAAAAAGCAGCCGCTGCAACGCAACGCCATCCTCCCTGTTTCTTTCAGGCAGGAAGGAACTGTACCGTGCTGCCGTCCGAATCACTCTGCGGCCAGAACATCACGCAGATCTTTGACCAGTTTGTGCAGCCGTTCAAACTTCAGCTTGAAACTCACCGGGTTGGCAATCAGCCGGGCGGTAGAAGTAAAGATGCTGTCCACCTCCGTCAGCTTGTTTTCCTTAAGGGTCGTGCCCGTTTCCACAATGTCCACGATCAGCTCGGACAGGCCGATCAGCGGCCCCAGTTCGATGGAACCGTTCAGCTTGACGATTTCCATCTGGATACCCAGCCGGTCAAAATATTCCCTGGCACAGCGGGGATATTTCGTGGCGACCCGCAGGTGCGCATAATCTTTGAGCTCCGGCCGTTTTTTCGCTTCCGGCACAGCCATCATGAGCCGGCATTTGCCAAATCCCAGGTCCAGCAGTTCGTAGACATCCTTCTCTTCTTCCAGCAGGACATCCTTGCCGATGATCCCGATGTCCGCGGCCCCGTATTCGATATACGTGGGAAGGTCTACGGTCTTGGTGATGATAAAACGCACCTTTGTTTCCTCGTTTGCGATGACCAGCTTCCGGGAATCCTCCGAAACCCCTTGCGCGCTGTATCCCACTTTTGCCAGCAGTTCCACGCTGCGCTTGAACAGTTTACCCTTCGGCAGGGCAATTGTAATATAATCTTCCATTTGTTTTCTCCGTTCCGGCGGCCGGGCTGTATCATCAGATGTGATGCCCCGTTCCCGCCGTTACTTTTTTACATACAGGTATCCACCGCAGCGGCTGTTGTCCGCAGCCTCCCGCGCTTCCGTCTCCGTCATGGGCCGGTCTGCCAGACGGGCGGCCTTTCCTTCTTTCCGAAGACGGCAGGCCAGCCTGATCCCATCTGCAGTTTTTCCGTCGGCATAGGCCACGAACATCGTTTCCGGTCCTTCTGCATTCAGGCTTCCCTGTCTTTGCAGCGTCAGGGCGATGCGATCGATACCGAGGGCAAACCCGGTTGCCGGACAGGGCTTCCCAAAACGCTGCATCATGTTGTCATACCGGCCTCCGCCAATCAGCGAATACCCCATACCGGCCGCATAACCTTCAAACAGCATGCCGGTATAATAATCCAAACTGCGGGTCAGGCCCAGATCAAAGCTCAGATACTGATCCACATCATAGGCTTTTGCCAGTTCGTAGATTTCCCGCAGATTTTCCAGGGCGTTCCAACAGCGGCGGCTCAGCACCCGCTTCTGCATGTCTTCCAGCAGTTCCACCCCGCCGTGGAGGAAGAGCAGCTCTTTAAAAATATTGGCCAGCTGTTCCGGGACCTTTGCGGCTTCCACCGCCAGTTCCAGCCCCGCCGCATTGCGTTTGATCAGGCAGTGCTTGATGTCCCGTGCCTGTTCTTCCGTAAGGGCAGCTGCCTCGATGAGGCCGTTGATGAATTCCATTTGTCCCAGTGTGATGTAAAAATTTTTAAGCCCCGCTTCCAGCAGCGTGTTCACCGCAAGGGCGATCACTTCCGCGTCTGCCGCAGCCCCGGAGGCGCCCATCATTTCGATACCGCATTGGGTAAATTCACACTGCCGCCCGGCCTGGGCCTCCTCATACCGGAACAGTTGGGCCCGGTATGACAGCCGCTTCACGCCGGTATCCTTACGCATACGCGTGGACACCATGCGGGCGATGGGGGTCGTCATGTCCGTCCGCAACATCAGGATGCTTCCTTTCCGGTCAAAAAACTTGAAGGCCCCTTCATCCGTCTGCCCGGAACCAGAAAAGGTGTCCAGATATTCGAACGTCGGTGTGGCCACTTCATCATAGCCCCAGCGCGCAAACAGGCCGCAGATGTTGTCTTCCATCTGACGGCGGGCTGCCGCTTCCCCGGGAAGCACGTCCCGGGTGCCGTACGGAACCTGCAAAATAGTCTCACTCATTTTCCCTGACAGCTCTCTTTCTTTCCGCTCTTTCTTTTTCAAACTGCGCTTTCCGCGCCACTTTGGGTGACCGTGTCGCACGATGCTTTTTCTTCAGGTTCGTCAGCGCCGCCTCGTATCCGTCCTTGCCGTACACAAGGCAGCGTTTCACGCGGGAAATGGTCGCCGTGCTGGCGCCGGTCTTTTCCACGATATCCTCGTACTTTATGCCCTCATCCAGCAGACGGGCCACCTCAAAACGCTGTGCCAGTGCCTTGTATTCGCTGATGGTGCACACATCCTCCAAAAAATCGGCTATCTGCTTCTTATTCTTTAACGATGCGATTGCCTCACATAACTGTTCCGTCAGATGGTTTGAAATTTTTTCAGCCATAATCAAAATCCTCCTTACGGCTTTATCCAGCTGCTGCAGGCTTTCCAGCCCACGGATTTTCGTCGTTTGATAAAAATCTTAAACAAAATTCGTTATTTAATAATTTACTACTTTATCGTGTGAAAGTCAAGCGTTATCACAGTTTTTTAGGGAAAATTTAAGGAACCGTCCAAGATACAGGTTGTACACCCTGTCTTGCTACGGTTCCCTGTGTGTTCAAATGCAACTGGTCAAAGAACGGTTTTTTCAGGCAAGACCCTTTTGGTAAATCCTAATCCATTCCCTGCTGTAAAATCAGCATCTGCAAAACAGTCTCCCAAAAAATCCCCTGTCATCCGCGGCCATACCGGCGCAGCACGAAAGCTTATGACAATTTGTTTTTATTCAGCTTCCGGCTCAACGCATTGCCAATGCTCTGCACACCCTGGACCATAACGATCAGTACGATTACGGTGGCAATCATGACATCCATCTGGAACCGCTGATATCCGTATCGGATAGCAAGGTCGCCCAGCCCGCCGCCGCCCAGGGCGCCGGCCATGGCGGAAGCGCCGATCAGCGCAATCAGCGCAAGCGTGATCCCCAGGACGATGGAGTGCAGGGATTCCGGCAGCATGACTTTTCTGATAATCTGGAACGGGCTGGCGCCCATAGACTGTGCCGCCTCAATGACACCCCGATCCACTTCCAGCAGTGAGGACTCAATGACGCGGGCGATAAAAGGCGCCGCTGTAATTGTCAGCGGCACGATGGCCGCAGTCGTACCGATGGACGAACCCACGATCATACGGGTAAAGGGTATGATGGCGACCATCAGGATAATGAACGGCGTGGAACGGGTGGCATTGACAATCGCGCCCAGTACATCATGGATCAACGCATTCGGCATGATATGATCCTTGCGGGTCACCGTCAGGATCACGCCTAACGGCAGGCCGATCAGCGTAGCCAGCACGATAGCGATCAGCACCATGTAACAGGTTTCACCCAGTGATTTTAACAGCAGTTCCAGCATGTTATCCGACATAGCCGATCACCTCCACTTTCACCCCGGCATCCTTTGCGTACCGCACGGATTCCGCAATGCTTTTTTCATCCCCTATGAGCTCAACCAGCAGTGTGCCGTAGGGCATATCTTTTAGGTAATCCACTTTTCCGGAAAGGATGTTCACGTCAACCCCGAATTTTTTTATAATGGCGGAAACCAGCGGCTGGTCTGCACCGGCAGATTTTTCTTTCCCCTCTTCGGCATCCCCGCTGTCCAGGAACGTCAGGTTTACAAGCAGCCGGGAACCCGGGAAATACGCCTGCTTCATGGACGCCGTATCAATAATGGGCGGTATCTTGATATCATTGACCGTTTTTACAAATTCTTTTGTAGTTTCTTTCTGCGGCTCCGTAAACACTTTGTACACGGAGCCTTCTTCTATGATGAGGCCATTTTCGATGACGGCCACCCTGTCACAAATTTCCTTAACGACTTCCATCTGATGGGTGATCATGACGATAGTCAGGTTGAGGCGTTTGTTAATATCCCGCAGCAGCTGCAGGATGGATTTTGTGGTCTGGGGATCCAGTGCGGAAGTGGCCTCATCCGACAGCAGCACCTTAGGATTTGATGCCAGGGCCCTTGCGATGCCCACCCGCTGCTTCTGTCCGCCGGAAAGCTGGCTGGGGTAATAATCCGCCCGCTCTTTCAGCTGGACCATGTCCAACAGCTCCGCCACGCGGCGGCTGATCTGTTCCCGGGGCATCCCCTGGATCTCCAGAGGAAACGCTACGTTATCATACACCGTGCGGGATGCCAGCAAATTAAAATGCTGAAAGATCATACCGATATTCTGCCGCGCTTTCCGGAGCTGGGCTTCATTCATGGAGGTCAGTTCCTCCCCGTCTACGAACACCTTCCCCCCGGTGGGTACCTCCAGCATATTGATGCAGCGGATCAGCGTGGATTTTCCGGCGCCGGATAATCCGATGATGCCGAAAATTTCTCCCTCCCGGACTTCGATATTTGTTTTCTTGAGGGCCTCGATATCTCCTGCCTTGCTATAATATGTTTTTTCTACGTCCACTAACTTGATCATTGTGTTCCCTTCCCTGCGCCATTCATGCAGCATGCCTGCCCCAAAGACAGCCCGCCATCCGGTCCTTTCACCGAAACAAACCTGCCGTTCCCGAAAAAACCGACCGGGCTTTCCTTCCCACTGCCGGAACCAGGCTGCATGTACCGTTACCGCAAACAAAAAGACTCTTCGCCAACGGGTGAAGAGCCTGCCTCTGCAGCATTTCATCTTCCGGGTCTCCCGCTGGAATTGGCACCGTTTCCAAAGGATGGTTGCCGTAGCTTCACTGGGCCATGTCCCTCAGCTACTCTTGATGAATGTTTATATTTTTTTATAAAATATAACAAAACAATATTACATGGATTCCAAATTGCTGTCAATAGAAATATTTTTTTTGATGTGCTCACACACCTAAAGCCGCGGGATTCTGGATGTCTTTGTCGGAAACGCCCATGCAAGCGCAGGCCTTACTCTCCTCTCCCCGCCGCTTTACGGCGTTTTGACGGACAACGCCCTGCCCGTCGCAAGTATTCTTATGATGCCGCGAGACCGTATAAACGGATCTTTACTATGTTGACGGCCAGTTCTTCTGCCGGAACCTTTTCCAGATTATTGGTCGTGCGGAAAAAAACGAGCATCGCCACGGCCAGGAAAATGGTTTCGGCAATTTCCCTGTGACTGGAGATTTCATTAAAAAAATGCTGACGGATGCCTTCGTCGTATACTTTTATAATTGGTTTGACCTCCTCCGAAATCAGACGATGGTATCGAAGGATATTTTCCTGTTCTTCCCGGGAAGGAAGTTCGCCCCACATTGCCACCAGCCGCAAATCGCCCTGGGCCGTTTCCTCTGCAGAATAGCCCCGGTTGGAGCAAGTCACCTCGAAAAACAGGACCTGCCAGAGGACGATGTTTTCCCTCAGGAACTCGATCCATACCGTCAGGATCCGGATCAGCCGCTCCTCAATATTTTTTTCAGCATCCCCGGCGACAGCCCAAAGCTGTTCCATTAAAGCAGAATGTTTCTGGGAAACCAGCGTGTAAAACAGGTTATCTTTGTTACCGAAATATTTATATAATGTGCCCTTCCCCGTATCAGCCAGCGCAATGATCTCGTCCACCGTAGCCTGGGCATAGCCTCTCCGGGAAAACACCTTTCCCGCAGCTGCCATGAGGCGGTTTCGTTTATCCTGTTCTTTTTCTTTCTTGTTCATGATAAAGCCCCCGTATCAAGTTGTGTCCCCAGGCGTTTCCGTCATTGCCACCGGCAGTGCCGTAAAATTTCCGTAGAAAGAAGAAATCAATTTTCGTTTATTATAACTATTTTTTTCATAAATTGCAAAAGCAAAAAAGAAAACTTATCATTGCTAAATTTATGTAAACTTTCTATTTTTAACTTTTATTCAGGCCGCAAATAGTGTATAATAGATAGAAGTGCCTACTATGGGATTGTTGTGGCAACGGAAACAAAATCAAAGCTGCGATAAAAAACGGGCGAGGGAAATCCGTTCCCTGCTCCGGTAAAACTGCTACATACAGTATAATTTAAAATTATATATAATACAAAACTTTTTTTCAAAGGGGAATTCATCAGAGGAGGGTTTTACATGCTGAAACTTGTTACCAAGCGCTGTAAAGGCTGCGGCATCTGTGTCAACTTCTGCCCCAAAAAGGTATTGGAAGTCACCGAGGTCGGAAAATGCGCCATCATCAAAGACAAGGAAAAAGACTGCATCAAATGCGGGCAGTGCGAGATGCGCTGTCCCGATTATGCAATTTTTGTGGAAAAGTAAAAGGAGTGAGATGATATGTCCAGAGTATTGCTGTTGCAAGGCAACCAGGCAGTCGTGGAGGGCGCTGTCGCGGCCGGCGTGAGATTTTACGGCGGCTATCCCATCACCCCTTCTACGGAAATTGCCGAACAGTTAGCAGCCCGCCTGCCCCAGGTCGGCGGTAAATTTATGCAGACAGAAGATGAGATCGCCGGATTGGGCGCTGCCATCGGCGCTTCCATGGGAGGCAAAAAGTCCATGACCGCCACCAGCGGTCCCGGTTTCTCCCTGAAACAGGAGATGCTGGGTCTGGCCTGCACTGCGGAAATCCCGGTCACGATCGTAGATGTACAGCGTGTGGGTCCGGCTACGGGCCAGCCCACCAGTCCCGCCCAGGGTGAAGTGATGATGACGCGCTGGGGCACCCATGGCGACCACTGGGTCATCGTAGTGTCTCCTTCCAGCGTGCCGGAATGCTTCTGGCTCACCATCCGCGCCGTAAACCTGGCAGAAAAATATCGTGTTCCCGTCATCATCCTGATGGATGAGGTCATCGGGCACATGCGGGAAAAGATTGAGCTGCCGGATGATTACAGCACGGTGGAAACCATCGACCGGGTACGTCCGACATGCAAACCGGAAGACTATCTGGCCTACGGCACCACAGAAGACAATCTGGTCCCGGCTATGGCAGACTACGGCAGCGGCTACCGCTGGCACGTGACCGGCCTGATCCACGACGAGACCGGTTTCCCCAAAGGAACGCCCGCAGGCACCGTCAATGCGCTGAACCGGCTCCACGATAAAATTTACAACAACCTGGAAGATATTGTTACGTTTGAAAACTATCGGATGGACGATGCGGAATTTGCCGTAATCGCCTTCGGCGGGGCGGCCCGTACCGCGTATGAGGCAGTGGACATGGCCCGCGCGGAAGGACTGAAGGTAGGCTTCTTCCGTCCTGTCACCATCTGGCCTTTCCCCGAAAAAGAAGTGAAAGAGATTGCCGGAAACGTGAAGGGGATCCTGGTACATGAACTGAACTACGGCCAGTACGTGCTGGAAGTGGAGCGTGTCGTGGCAGGCAAATGCCCGGTAACACTGTACGGCAAGTACGACAACGAATCCGCAACGCCGCAGCAGCTGCTGGCGGAAATCAAAAAGGCCATGGGCCGGTAAGGGAAAGGAGAGAAGACCATGGGAATGGAACAATTAGTTGAGAAATATTTTCGCCCGGGCCGCCTGCCCCACATCTGGTGCCCCGGCTGCGGCAACGGCGTCATCACGGGCGCTATTGTAAAGGCCGTGGACAAACAGGGCTTATCCAAGGATGAAGTGGCTCTTATCTCCGGTATCGGCTGCTCCAGCCGTTCTTCCGGCTACCTTGATTTTAATACGGCCAACACCCTTCACGGGCGGGCACTTCCCATCGCCAGCGGTTTGAAGATGGCGAACCCGGCCCTGAATGTCATCGTTGCCAGCGGGGACGGGGATTGCACCGCTATCGGCGGCAATCATCTGATCCACGCGGCGCGGCGCAACATTGATTTAACATTAGTCGTATACAACAACAGCATTTACGGCATGACCGGCGGCCAGTATTCGCCCATGACCCCGAAAGGATCCAAGGCGACCACGGCCCCGTATCTGACCATCGAGCCTTCCTTTAACCTGTTGGATTTGGCAAAAGCAGCCGGCGCCACCTTCTGTGCCCGCGCCACTACCTTCCACGTACCGCTGATGGTAGACGTGATTGCCAAAGGCATCGCCCATAAGGGTTTCTCCATCATCGAATGCGTATCGGCCTGCCCCATCAATTTCGGGCGGCAGAACAAGGCGGGCGCTCCGGCAAAGATGATGGAATGGCAGCGCGACCACGGTGTCATGGTAGCAGCCTGGGACAAGATGGATCCGGACCAGAAGGCGGAAGCCATCGCGGCCGGCAAATTCCCGATCGGTGTGCTGTACGAGACGAATGAAGTACAGGAATACACCGAAGCTTATGATGGAATCATCAAACGCGCGCAAGGAGGGAAATAATCATGAAACACAATTTTCGTTTCTCCGGCACAGGTGGCCAGGGCCTGATCACGGCAGGCATCATTTTAGCGGAAGCAGCCATCCTTGACGGCAAAGAGACCATCCAGTCCCAGTCCTACGGGCCGGAAGCCCGGGGCGGTTCTTCCAAAGCCGAAGTCATCATCTCGGATGATAAGATCTATTTCGGCCGCGTCACCTGCCCGGACGTACTGCTGGCCATGAGCCAGGAAGCCGCCAATAAATATACGGCAGACTGCGGCGCCGATTCTATCGTTGTGACCGACTCCCTGTTTGTACAGGAAGTTCCCGGAATATTTAAAGAACGTATCGACCTGCCCATCACCCACACGGCGGTAAGCGCCTGCGGCAAGTCCCTGTTCGCCAACATCGTAGCGTTAGGCGCCATCGTCGCCCTGACCCACTGCGTATCGGATGCAGCGCTGGAAAAGGCCGTGCTGAACCGCGTCCCGAAAGGAACCGAAGAGGCTAACAAAAAAGCCCTTCAGGCAGGCAAGGACCTGATCGCAAAACAGTAAAACCCGATTACAGGGCGGTAAAAAGGATTTTCCCCGGAAACCGAATTGCCACGCTGACAAAATTAAACCATCCGTCATTTCCCGCTTCAGGATTATGACGGATGGTTGTTTTATTTTGTTCGTTTTATTTTCGCATAGCTTTTGGTATTACTTTCTTTTTTTATTTTTCTCCGTTTCCCTGTCATGGATCTCCGCACTGGCGATCACGGCTTTGGCGACAGCCTTTAATGACAGCCTGCGGTCCATACTAAGTTTTTGCATAGCCTGGAAAGCGTCTTTTTCCGTAAATTTATACTGGTCCATCAAAATCCCTTTGGCCCTGTCCAACAACTTGCGTGTCTCCAGATCGTCCTTCGCCTTGTCCAGCGCCGCATTTAACCGTTCAAAAGCCGCAAACCGGCTCATGGCGATTTCCATGGCCGGGAACAGTTCTTCTTCCCGTATCGGCTTAACAAGATAGGCGAATACGCCGGATTCCGTCGCCCGGACAACGATATCCTGCTGGCTGTACGCAGTCAGCAGCAGGACGGGGGCAAGTTTTTTCTCCCCGATTTCTTTTGCTGCAGCCAGCCCGTCCATCACCGGCATCTTGACATCCATGATCACCAAATCCGGATGTTCCTGTTCCGTCAGTTCCAGCGCGATTTTCCCGTTTTCCGCTTCCCCGACAACGGTATGTCCCGCTTCCTCCAGCATTTCCCGAAGATCCAGCCGCAACAGCGCCTCATCATCGGCAATCAAAATCTTTAGTCTGTTCATTCTTTCCCCTCCAAAAACAAATTAAAATAACCGCAGCCCCGCATTGGTCTTGTACAGCCCGGTATAAATAAAGCAAGGCCTGACAGTCAAATGCGGATCAGGGCCTTTGCCGCCGTCCCCTTCCCATCGGCGCCGGCCTGAATGGTGAAAGTCCCCTTTAAATCAGACTGGACAACGGTTTGTACTATTTTGAGACCGAGACTTTTTGTGTTCTGTATGTCAAATCCCTCAGGCAAGCCGACCCCGTCATCTTCAACCTGCAGCAGCAGGGTAATGCTGTTTTCTTTTTTATTCCGGTCATCAGCAGCCGGTACTTCTTTTTCTGTTTCTGCCCCTGCCGCAACGTTCTCGCGGACCCGTTCTATTTTTGCCTCCAGGACCCCTGTCCTTCGGTTCTCAAAGCCATGCTCCAACGCGTTTTGCAGCAGCTCGTTCAGCACCAGCGCCATACTGGCCGCCTGTTGGGACGGAATGCGCAAGTCCTCTGCGGAAAAGTTCATGGTCAGCTGCAGCTCCGGTGTCTTCATGCTGCTCATGACCGTCCTGAACACGCCATTTCCCAACACCTCCATATCCACCAGCTCCGTTCCCTGTCCGGAAAGATATTCATGGACCAGGGCGATACTGCTGATACGGTTGATAGAATCGCGAAGCGCCACCTTTGTCTCTTCTGTCCCGGCCCTCCGTTGCTCCAGCCGCAACAGGCTGGCAATTGTCTGAAGGTTGTTTTTGACCCGGTGATGGATCTCCTTGATCACAGCCGCCTTGACGCGCAGTTCTTCATCCTTCTGCTTCAGCTGCGTTATGTCTTCGATCACCACGATGATACGCTTCGCCTTTCCCGCAGGAAACAGAGGGATAAAACGAAGATCAAGGAAGAGCCCTTTCTGCCGGAGCTCCTGCTCTTCCGCGATACCGGTATGCTTAACACGCTCTACCGCGGTCCAGCAGATTTCCTCGTTGTAGCATCTGCGTCCCACCAGGGAGCCGACACCCAATACCCGGTAAATATGGCGCGCCGCGTTATTAGCTGCCAGGATGCGCCCATCTGCCGCCTCTACCAGCGCCAGCCCGTCGATACTGGTCAGACGGCGGTAACAGGGATCCCCTGCATGCTCCCGCGTGCTTCCGCGCAAAAAATCCATGGTGGTATCCCAAAAGACAACATCCGCCTCCCGGTCTTCAAAGGCGACCGCAGCGAAACAGAGGCCCGTACTGTCGCAGACAGGATAAACTTTTAAACGGGCAAACTGCCCCGGGGAAAACTCCCGGAATCCCTCAGTAACCGCATTTTCCTCCAGTGACTGGGCAATCAGCGGCTCCTCCTCCGCCCTTGCGAGCTCTTCCGCTTCTGCGCTTTCCAATCGGGTCAGCGGTTCCGCCTGGTCAAATACGCTGAGAAAAAGAATTTCATTAGTGCGCCTGCCCGGCTTTTTCTTTTGCGCCCCCGATAACACATCCGCAGAAAAAAATTGCCGGTTATGGTCCACCGGCAAGATCAGCGATATCTTAGCCTGGGCCAGATCGGCGGCAAGACCAAGATTGCTTCGCATCGCATCAAGGATATTCCATTGTTCTTTTGTCAGCTGTTCTGCCATATTACCCACCATTCCGCTGCCAGCTGCCGGCACAAATTACCGTAATAACAAATTTAACTTTTACACTATCCCCTTACGCCCACCTTCGTCCGGAACCAACTTCCGCCGGTCATGCGCCTGCCGGGGAAGCGTTGCTTACGGCAGGCGTACAACAGCGTTTCTTTATTTTTTCCGATTGATCAGGTTATCCAGCGCCTGCTCCCGTAACACCTTCTTCAGGATCTTGCCCGTGTTGTTCCGGGGCAGCTGGTCGCAGAAAACAAACTCCTTCGGAACCTTATAGGGCGCAATTTTAGACAGCAGGTATTTACGGAACATGCGTTTATCTCCTACGCCGCCATCTTCCATCACAATATAGGCGCAGATTGCCTGTCCCCGCAGCTTGTCCGGAATACCGATCACCGCCGCTTCTTTAATATCAGGATGGGCCGCCAGCACTTCTTCCACTTCCCGCGGATATACGTTCTCACCGCTGCTGATGATCATGTCCTTCAGCCTGTCAACAATAAATATCCAGCCATCTTCGTCCCGATATGCCAGATCTTCCGTGTGGAGCCAGCCGTTCCGCATCGTCCAGGCAGTTTCCTTCGGACGGTTCCAATACTCCAACATCACGTTGGGTCCCTTGACGCACAATTCGCCTACTGCGCCAACAGGAACTTCATTGAAGTTCTCATCTACCAGCTTTACTTCCACATTAGGGATCGGCGCTCCGATAGACCCCTGCTTGTTCTTGTCTATCCGGTTAAAAGTCACAACCGGCGAAGCCTCCGACAAACCATATCCTTCCATCACGTGCCGGCCAAATTTTTTCGCAAAAGCTTCATATAATACAAGGGGAAGCGCCGCACCGCCGCTGACAAACAGGGTAAAATTCGCCAGGTCTTCCGCTTCCGCGCTTTTTACGAACAGCTGATACATGGTGGGCACGCCGCACATAGTGTTCACATGGTATTTTTTGATCAGGCTCATGGCATCGCTGAACTGATAGGTTTCCTGAACCACCAGCGTGGCGCCTATATACAAATTGCAGCATACCGAACAGATCCAGCCGAAGCAATGGTACATGGGCAGCACGCACAGCGCCACATCGTCCTCCCGCATGGGTGTCAGGGACATAAAGTCCTGGGTGTTATGCACAATATTTCCCTGGCTCAGCATAGCACCTTTCGGCCGTCCGGTAGTACCGGACGTGTAAATGATGGCCGCCGGACTTGTTTCATCCATTTCATATTCGATCAGTTCCACCCCTTCGGGCTTCGACAGATCTTCAAAGGTAAACTGCTTCAGTTCCTTTTCCCAGCCTATATCCAACAGGGCCTGATCAACAGCCAGCAGGTTTTTCGTAATCAGCACCTTCATGCCTGTGTCCTTCACAATATAGGCTATTTCCGGTGCGATCAGCTGGAAATTAAAGGGGACCACGATACCGCCGGCTTCGACTACAGCGAAATACGCCGCCACAAAGTCTGTGGAATTTTTGCTGAACAGGCCGACCCTGTCGCCCTGTTTTACACCCTGCGTCTGCAGGAAGATTGCCCAATCCCTGACTTTTTTGCGAAAGGCGCCATAGGTTGTAATCTCGTCCTTAAAAATAAATGCGGTTTTGTCTTCAGGATGCTTACGAAAAATCTCATTTAACAGCATAGTACCCCTTCTTTCGATTCCTTTTCTCTACGGTTTTTATATTAATTTTGTGAATCCCTACTTCCGATTGATCAGGTTATTCAGCGCCTGTTCCCGTAATACCTTCTTCAGGACCTTGCCCGTATTGTTCCGGGGCAGACGGTCGCAGAAAACAAATTCCTTCGGAACCTTATAAGGCGCAATCTTAGACAACAGGTATTTGCGGATCATGCGTTTATCCTTCTGCCCGCCGTCTTCCGACACGATATAAGCGCAAATCGCCTGTCCCCGCAGCTTGTCCGGAATACCGACGACCGCAGCCTCTTTAATATCCGGATGGGTCATCAGCACCTCTTCCACCTCCCGGGGATATACGTTCTCGCCGCTGCTGATGATCATGTCTTTCAGGCGGTCTACGATAAAGATCCATCCCTCTTCGTCTTTATAGGCCAGGTCTTCCGTATGCAGCCAGCCGTCACGCAGCGTCCATGCTGTTTCCTTTGGGCGGTTCCAGTACCCAAGCATCACATTGGGCCCCTGCACGCACAGTTCGCCGACTTCGCCGGCAGGTACTTCATTGAAATCCGCATCCACTAGTTTCACCTGCACATGGGGAATCGGCAGGCCAATGGAACCCTGCTTGGTCTTATTGGCCCGATTAAAAGTGGTAACAGGCGTAGCCTCGGACAAACCGTACCCTTCCTGTACATGTTTCCCAAATTTTTTGGCAAACGCGTCATACAGCACCCGTGGCAACGGCGCGCCGCCGCTGACAAAAAACCGGAAATGGGCCAGCTCTTCCGCCTCCGCGCCTTTCACAAACAGCTGGAACATCGTGGGCACGCCACACATGGTATTGACATGATATTTGCGGATCATGTTCATGGCGTCGCCAAACTGATAGGTTTCCTGTACAACCTGTGTCGCGCCGATATACAGGTTGGCGCACACCGTGCAGATCCAGCCGAAGCAGTGGTACATCAAAGCCACATCGTCTGCGCTCATATCCGCGATCGCCATAAAATCCTGCGTATTATGCACGATATTTCCCTGGCTCAGCATAGCGCCTTTCGGCCGTCCGGTAGTGCCGGATGTGTAAATGATGGCCGCAGGATCCTTTTCTTCCAAATCATATTCTGTCAACGCCGCTCCTGCAGGCGGAACCATTTCGTCAAATGAAAACTGTTCAAATTCTTTATCCCATCCCAGATCCCGCAACGCCGACGCCAGATCCAGTTTGGTTTTGGTAAGCAAAAGCTTCATTCCCGTATCTTTTACGATGTAGG
>CAJOKZ010000040.1 GCA_905235335.1 uncultured Succiniclasticum sp. | reverse complement strand
GCAACGGCAACGCAGGCCGCGCCAAAGACGGAACCGGCAAAACCGGCTGCAACGGCAACACAGGCGGCGCCGAAGACGGAAGCGGCAAAACCAGCCGCAACGGCAACGCAGGCCGCGCCAAAGACGGAACCGGCAAAACCTGCCGCAACGGCAACACAGGCCGCGCCGAAACCCACACCGGCAAAACCCGCGGCTGCTTCTGTGACGCTGCCTACCAAGCCTCCGGGCTGGGAGACGAAAAAGCGGGAACGGGAGAAAGAAAAAGAAGCCAAACAGGATAAGTCGGCTGCCAAAACGAAACGTGCCGAACCGGTCAAATCCGTTTACCAGGTAGGGGACAAAGGCTGGAAGGTTAAACAGGCCCAGCAGTATCTTCAAAAACTGGGTTTTGAACCGGTAGATATGGACGGGCGGTTTACAAAAGCGACACGAAAGGCCATCCGCAAATTTCAGAAGCAGTACAAATTGAAGGAAACCGGAAATCTGGATAACGCAACCTACGACGAATTAAAATGGAGGGCGGAAGCGAAAGACTCCGGCGGCACTGTGGCCAGTGCCAAAATTCTGAAAACGGCGGCCCAGTACAAAGGGGTACGGTATGTTTTTGGCGGAACGACACCCAGCGGGTTTGACTGCTCCGGATACGTTCAGTATGTATTTGCCAAGAACGGGGTTCGGCTGACGCGGACGGCGGATACCCAGGCGCTGGAAGGAAAATATGTGTCCAGAAAAATGCTGAAGCCTGGCGATCTGGTGTTCTTCACGACTTATGAACCGGGGGCTTCCCATGTGGGAATCTACGCGGGCAACAATAAATTCTGGAACGCCAGCAGTTCCAAGGGCATCACGCTCAGCGACCTGACGGACAGCTACTGGGGTCCCAGGTACTATACGGCCCGCCGTATTCTGGCGGAAAAATAACCGGAACGGAATTTGAACACTCTTGGAAACGGACAGGTTTTGGAAATTAACCGGACCTGATGATGATGATCGGAACATGAATACACAAAGAGGAGAGGCAAGATGATACGGGAAAAACGAAACAAAGAAAAGCTGACGGCGTATTACAATAAATTTATGGAGGACGGCGTCATTGATCCGAACGTGCATCCCTGGGTAGCAGAATCCTGGCTGCGGTGCCGGAATATGCATCTCCCTCATGAGACACTGCCTAAAATCAACTGCCTGACGCGGGAGCAGATTGTCGTGCAGCAAAAAGCTCACGCCCAGGTCGTGGAATATGTGGATGGATTGTATGAACAGAACAAACAGCATTTCAACACACATAACCTGAGCATGCTGCTGATCGATGCACAGGGTTACGTCATTAAAAATTATGCAATGCCTTTTTTCCAGCGCGTCATCGACGATGTTCAGGGAATGCGTCTGCTGGAGAGCGACGTGGGAACATCCAGCATCAGCGTGGCCCGGGAGCATAATGTGCCGTTCCTGATGTTCGGCCCGGAAATGTGGATACGGGAAAACCACAATGGGGATGCCTGCAGTGCGCCTATCTGCGTGCAGGGAAAGCTGCGCTATATCCTTTCATTCTATTCGGTGGAACAGAATGAACTTCCCTACGACCTGCTGCTGTCCCTGCTCCTGACCATGAAGTACTCCATGGAGCGGTATCTGGAGACGCTGGTCTGCTGGAATGTGCAGAAGAAGGTCCTGGACGAGCTTCCGGTCAGCGTGTTCTGGCTGAACAAAGAGGAAAAAGTGCAGTACTGTAACAAAAACGGGAAGAAACGTCTGGACGGAAAGAATTTCCTGTCCGATGTTTTCCTGAATTATGAGCATATTCCTATTCGGCAGGCTCTGGCAGGGAAAGCGTCCTACCGCCGTGAGATCACATGGATCACACCGGAACGGACCTATGAGGATGTCACCACCACTGTACCGGTCAGACTGGGAAAGGACGTGGAAGGCGCCGCCGTCATCACCATGTCGATCGAAGACCTGAAGACAACCATAGCCCACGCTACCGGATACAGCAGCCGTTACAGCCTGTACAGCATGGTAGGTGAGACGTCGGAGTTTCTGACTTTGCAGCATAAGGCCACCCGCATTGCCCGGATGGACAATAACATCCTGCTGCAGGGCGAACCGGGAACCGGAAAGCAGCGGCTGGCCCACGGGATCCATCAGGCCAGCACCCGGGCGGCGGCGCCGCTGATCGTGGTCAAATGCTCGGATGAGCCCGAGAATGCGATGGAAGAAGAATTCTTCGGAGGCAGTGACGAGGAAGGTCTGGTATCGGCCGGAAAACTGGAACTTGCCATAGGCGGGACATTGTTTATTGATGAAGTGGAAAAGCTGCCCGTGGAGCTTGGGGACCGGCTTGCCGACGCTTTGCAGAAGGGACTGCCGGCCCGTGGCAGGGAAGGGCGGAAGAAGCTGAATATCCGTGTAATCGCTGCCTGTGACAGCAACCTGAAGCGTCTGGCCGATAAAGGACTGTTCAGCCGGAAACTGTTCGAAATGGTACTGGATACGGTAATCCGGATCCCGCCGCTGCGGGAACGGGTAAAGGACATATCCGTTTTGACCAACCACATACTGGCCGAGATGAGCGCTCAGTACGGACTGCCCCAGAAGCATCTGTCGCAGGAGGCGTTGCAAGTGCTGACGGGTTACAACTGGCCCGGAAACATCAAACAGCTCCAGGGCGTTATTGAAAGGGCATTTTTCCATGTCCCCGGCACTGTCATTGAGGCGGAAGATATTAAAATGCCGGCGGACAAGACCATGGAAAAATCCTGGAAATATGATAAAGACGCGTTCATCTCTGCGTGGAAGGCGGCGGGCGGTAACATTTCCCGGCTGGCGTCCATGCTGGATGTAAGCCGTGTTACATTATACCGGTATCTGAAAAAATACGAACTGGCCACAGCAGCGAATGGAGTGAAGAAAGGAAAGGGCAAATAAGCCCTCTTCCTGTGCGGAACAATTACCTGCCCGGTAAAACATTCCTGTCCGGGCGAAACTGGTGATAAAGGACCTCTCATATGCGTTTACGAAAGAAACCCTGGATCGAAAAGGCATTGCCTGAAGTCATTGAGGCGGGCGTACTGTACCGTGAACAGATCGAACAGTTCAAAGGCCGCTGGCAGGAACGGTTCCCGGGAAGGGAACTGTGTCTGGAGATAGGCTGCGGGAAAGGCGGGTTTATAACCGGGATGGCGCAGCTCCATCCGGAAAAGGCTTTTATCGGAATTGAATCCCAGTCGGACATTGCGTACTATCCGGCCAAAAAGGCTTTGGAGGCCGGTCTCGGTAATATAATCATTATCTGCGGGAACGCCGCAAACCTGGAGGACTGGTTTGCGCCGGGGGAAATCGGGACGCTGTACCTGAACTTCAGCGATCCCTGGCCCAAGTCAAAACAGGCGAAACGCCGGCTGACACACCGCAATTTTTTGGGTCTGTACCGTAAGTTGCTGGGAACCGGCGGGCATCTGTTTTTTAAGACAGACAACCGGAAACTCTTTGATTTCTCAATAAACGAATTCAGGGAATTCGGGCTGGAGATCCGGGGGCTTTCCTACGATCTCCACCACAGCGGCTTTCCGAATGAGGTGCAGACGGAATACGAACAAAAATTCAGTTCCCGGGGAACGCCCATCAATTACTGTGAGGCCGTATTTACGGAAGGCTGCGGGAAAATTCCAACCCGTTCCCCGAAGAATGTCCGCCCTGACGGACCGGCAGACGCGGATCGTGAATGATAGAGTATGTTTTTCTTTAACCGATGAGGACACGATAAACTATGCGAGAACGTTTCATGTTATGGGAAAATCCGAAAGACGCAATTATCACGCTGATGATCCTGCTGATGGTCATCGGCTGCGTTAATGTGTTCAGCGCCAGCTTTGTCAGGGCTGAGGCCATGACGGGCAATCCCTACCATTTCCTGATCCGGTATCTGGGATATTCGGCCGTTGGCGGCATATTTTTCTGGCTCACGGGATTCCATCTTAACTATAAAAGGCTGTTGAGCCGGCGCTTTTATATCATAGTGGCTGCTGCCACCGTCCTGTTGCTGGCGGCAACGCTGGCCATCGGCACCGTGGTGAACGGTTCGAGGCGCTGGATTTATATCGCGGGTTTCTCGTTGCAGGCCTCCGAGCTGGCTAAAATTTCTGTCATCCTGATGGCCGCCTCTTTTTTGGGAGACAGGATGCAGAAGGGCAAACGTTTCGGCCTGCTTCTCTATCCTTCCAACGAGCCCCTGCTGATTTCCCTGCTTTTTGCCGGACTGATCTTTCTTCAGCCGGATATGGGAACGGCGACGATCGTATTTGCCCTGATGCTGGGGATGTATGTACTGGCGGGCATTCCCAAAAGACAGATTTCCGGCCTCGCTCTCATAGGCACCCTTGTGATCGGGCTTGCCATGCTGGCACCGTACCGGCGGGCCCGCGTTATGCTGTGGCTGAATCCCTGGGAAGATCCCCAGGGAGGCGGATACCAGATGACACAGTCCCTTACGGCCATCGGCAGCGGCGGTCTGACAGGGCTTCCCTGGGGGCAGGGGTCGGGCAAATTCTTTTATCTGCCGGAAGCCCACACGGATTTTGCTTTTGCCATCTTCTGCCAGGAATGGGGTTATGTGGGCGCGCTGTTCCTGATCGCCTGTTTCGTGGTGCTGGCCGCGGCGTTGTTTACCATAGCCAACAATACGAAAGACCGGAGAGGTTACTTGCTGGTGGCCGGATCGACACTGTTCCTGATCGGACAGGCGGCTGCCAATATGGCTATGGTTACCGGGGTACTGCCGGTCATCGGCGTGCCGCTTCTCTTTATCAGCTATGGGGGCACCTCCCTTATAACCAATATGTTTGCATTGGGCCTGGTCATATCTGTATACCGAAGCGAATGCGCCCGGGAGATTATGGAAGAACGCGTTGCGGCGGGACTGCCGCCTGAGGAGGATGACCGGCTCCGTGTCGTATCCTCCAACCGATACAGGAGGCCGTTCTGATGAAAAAAGAGAAATTCACCTTAGCGGACAGCCGCAAACGGCTGACCGTATTGTCCGGCCTCGTTCTGGTCCTCTTTTTGGCCGTAGCCATCAAACTGCTGTATATACAGGTCATCATTGGCACGGATCTGGGAAAACGGGCCGTGACGCAGGTAACGAACAAGATCCGGCGGCATACCCCCCGGGGACGGATCGTGGACCGGAACGGGGAGGAACTGGCTGTCAGCATTATGGTTCATTCCCTTTATGTCAATCCGGATGAGATGAACAAGAGCGCCAAACCCGGGAAGAACCAAGAGATCCGTGATATTCCGCGTATTGCGGCACAGAAACTGGCGCCTGTGCTGAATATCAGCGAAGCTTCTTTATATGAGGATTTCACGCTGAAAGGACAGTTCGTCTGGATCAAACGAATGCTGGATCCGAAAGACTATGAAAAAGTGGCCCGGGTCATCAAGGAAAATAAGCTTCCCGGCCTGCATTTTATCTCGGAAAGCAAACGGTACTATACAAAAAAATCCATGGCAGCGCAGGTGCTCGGCTTTGTGGGCACCGATGACAGCGGCCTGTCCGGCCTGGAACTGGCGCTGGACAGTATCCTGAAGGGCGCGGAGACGCGGCAGACGAAAATGGTAGATGCCATGGGCCGTACGATTGCGGACCGGAATACCGACCCGGATGAAACCAAGGAAAAAACCATGGTGGCCACGGTGTACCTCACGATCGACAACAAGATGCAGTTTGTCATCGAGGATGCCCTGGACGATGCCATGCGGCGGACCAATGCCGCGGGCGCGGCGGTTCTGATCATGGATCCCCATACGGGAGCGGTTCTGGCCATGGGAAGCCGTCCTACCTTCGACCCTAACAATTTTGGGGAGTATCCGGCGACCAGCTGGCTGAACCGGGCCATCTCTATGATATATGAACCGGGCTCTGTCTTTAAGCCTATCGTGGGGACCATGGGTCTGTCCGAAGGACTGATCACCCCGGATACACCGATCAACGATTTGGGATCCATCCGGATCGCAGACCGGGTTATCAGCAATTGGGATGGCAGCGGTATGGGCATGATCAAATTTGAAGACGTCATCAAATACTCTGTCAATACCGGCATGGTGCAGCTGGGAATGAAGCTGGGGGCCAAAAGGGAAATCGAATGGGCCAAAAAGTACGGCTTCGGCACAGCTACGGGCATCGAGCTTCCCAGTGAGGAAGACGGTATCCTCTATGACCCGAAGGATATGTACGAACCGGATATCGCGACGCTGGCCATCGGGCAGGGCATCGCGGTGACACCGTTGCAGGAGCTGCGGGCCATCTGCGCTATCGCTAACGGCGGGGAGCTGCTGAAACCGTATATTATTGACCGCGTTGTGGCGCCCAATGGGGAAGTGATCCGGAGGGGAAAGAAGCAGGTGGTGCGCAATGTAATTACACCGGAGGTGGCGGCCCAGATGCGGACCATGATGGAAAAGGTCGTCAGCGAAGGTGGCGGCAAGACAGCCCGGATCCAGGGATACCGCATCGCGGGCAAGACCGGTACCGCCCAGAAGATCGCCGAGGGAGGCGGCTATGCGCCGGGAAAATACATCGCGTCTTTCGTGGGCTTTGTACCGGCGGACAAGCCGCAGTACGCTATGCTGGTCATGCTGGACACGCCGAGGGGGGCTTTCTACGGATCCCAGGTGTCCGCGCCTATCTTCCGTGATACCCTGCAGCAGATCCTGGTAGCAAAAGGGATCCAGCCCGGCAACAGCGAAGGGCTGCCCAGTTTTGAAGCCCATCTGAAGCCGGGGCAAAAAGAAAAACCGCTTGCCGCGGTACCATCCCTGAAGCCCAAGGGGGACAACTGGGTGGTTCCGGATTTCAGCGGTTTCGATGCCCGGGCCATTACGCGGGAACTGCAGAAAGGCCAGCTGACCCTGGAGCCTTACGGATCCGGAAAGGCATATAAACAGCGGCCTGCCGGCGGCACCGAGGTGGAACCGGGGACAAAAATTGAAATCTGGTTCAAGTAAACCATGTTTCAGTGTATAATTATCATAGAAAGAACCGGGTCGTAGCAAAAATGCGAGAGTTCTGTTTCAAAAAATAAAAAGAAGGAAAAGGAGGACGTGCAGTTATGTTATCAGATATCGAGATTGCCCAGCAGGTGGAGATGCGTCCCGTTACGGAGATTGCGGAAAAATTGGGGATCGACCGGGAAGATCTGGAGTTATACGGAAAATATAAAGCCAAACTTTCCTATGATTTGATCCGGAAGGTGGAAGACCGGAAGCCGGGGAAACTGGTATTGGTGACAGCCATCACGCCGACACCGGCCGGGGAAGGAAAATCCACCACCACGGTGGGCCTGGCCCAGGGCCTGCAGAAAATCGGCAAGAAAGTCATCGTGGCGCTGCGCGAACCCTCTCTGGGCCCCTGTTTCGGAATCAAGGGCGGCGCTGCCGGCGGCGGTTATTCCCAGGTCGTTCCTATGGAAGACATCAACCTCCATTTTACCGGGGATTTCCATGCCATCACTTCGGCCCATATGCTGCTGTCCGCCATGCTGGATAATTCCCTGCAGCAGGGGAACCCGCTGCGCATCGACCCACGCCGGATCATATGGAAGAGGGTCGTGGACATGAACGACCGCGCGTTACGGAACATCGTCATCGGGCTGGGCGGAAAGGCCCACGGCGTACCCCGGGAAGACGGGTTTGACATCACCGTAGCCAGCGAGGTCATGGCGATCTTGTGCCTGGCTTCCAATCTGCACGACCTGAAGGAGCGGCTGAAAAAGATCGTTGTCGCCTATGATTATGACGGAAAACCCGTCACCGCGGAAGACCTTCACGCGGCAGGCGCTATGGCAGCGTTGTTGAAGGACGCGGTAAAACCGAACCTGGTGCAGACGCTGGAACACGTGCCGGCCATCATCCACGGCGGCCCCTTCGCCAACATCGCCCACGGCTGCAACAGCGTCATGGCGACCCGCACGGCGCTGCGTCTGGCGGACTACACCATTACGGAAGCCGGTTTCGGCGCTGATCTGGGCGCCGAAAAATTCTTTGACATCAAATGCCGTCAGGCCGGTCTGGCGCCGGATGCCTGCGTACTGGTGGCCACGGTGCGTGCCCTGAAGATGCACGGCGGCGTTGCCAAGGCGGACCTGAAAGAGCCCAATGTGGAAGCGGTGAAAAAAGGCCTTCCGAACCTGGGCAAGCATATTGAAAACATCTTTAAGTTCGGTGTCCCTGTCGTCGTTGCCATCAATATCTTCGCGCAGGATACGAAGGAAGAACTGCAGGCGGTCTACGATTACTGCGCGGCCATGGGCGTTAACGTGGCCCTTAGCGATGTGTTCGCCAAAGGCGGCGAAGGCGGGATCGAGCTGGCAAAAGAGGTCGTTGCCCTGGCGGACAGCGGCACGGCCCACTTCAAACCGATCTATCCGCTGGAACTCCCGTTGCGTGAAAAAGTCGCTGCCGTCGTGAAAGAAGTGTACGGGGGCGACAAGGTGGAATTCCAGACAAAAGCGAGCCAGGCACTGGATCAGTATGAAAAGGAAGGGTATGGGAACCTGCCGGTCTGCATGGCCAAGACGCAGTACTCCCTGTCGGACAACCCGGCTCTGTTGGGAGCGCCTTCCGGCTTCACCGTTAATGTGAAGAACGCAAAGATCAGCGCAGGGGCGGGCTTTGTCGTAATTTACACCGGCGACATCATGACCATGCCCGGCCTGCCGAAGAAACCGGCCGCAGAAAATATCGACGTGACCGATGACGGAAAGATCAGCGGGCTGTTCTGATCAAAGGGCAGGAAACATGGAACAATTGATTATGACGGGCCGTCCCGTTGCAGATGCGTTAAAAAAGAAAATCAGGGAAAAGGCGGAAGCTTTTGCTGCGGCAGGCCGTCCGCTGACGCTGGCGATCCTGACGGTGGGTCGGGACCCGGCTTCCTTTGTATACCGGGGACGCCTGCTGAAGATATCGGAGAGTCTGGGGATCCGGACCCGGTGCGTGGAACTGCCGGAAACAGCTTCCACCCTCGAGACCGCAGCGGCCATCCGCGAACTGAACAATGATCCGGAAGTGACAGGGATCCTGCCTATGATGCCCATGCCGAAGCATGTGGACGCCGATGCCGTCGGTGCGGCGCTGGCGCCGGAGAAGGATATGGACTGTCTCAGCCCCTCAAACGGGGGCGCGCTGCTCATGGGGCAGGGAGGCCGGGCGGCCTGTACGCCCCGGGCCTGCATGGAGATCCTTTCGTTTTACAATATTCCCCTTGACGGAAAACAGGCTGTCGTGCTGGGGCGCAGCAATGTGGTAGGAAAACCGGCCGCGCTGCTGCTGCTGCAGAAAAACTGTACCGTAACCATTTGCCACTCTCATACAAAAAACCTGCCGGATTTACTCCGGCAGGCGGATATTATCGTGGCGGCCATCGGAAAGGCCGGGTTTGTGACCCCGGACATGGTAAAACCCGGAGCCGTGATCGTGGATGTGGGAATTAACGTTACAGAAAACGGGATCGTAGGCGACGTGGCTCCGGAAGCGGCGGCAAAAGCGTCCGCCTTTACCCCGGTGCCCGGAGGCGTCGGCGTGGTCAGCAATGTGATGATGATGGACGCGCTGGTCGGAAACATATCAAACGGCGTCAGATCCCGATGACGACACCGCCATGTCTGTGGTGATGATGCCCTCCGCCGATCCCGATACCGATGCCGATGGGGAGGCCCCATCCGGAGGAGCGGTTTTCCTCCCGTTCCATATCTTTCTCATCCATTATGATGAAATTCACCTTTTTGCTCTTGCTGAAATCGCCGATGGTGACTTCCGCCAGGACGTCGGCCTTGCCCCTGGCTATGCCGCGGAGGACAGGCTGTCCGCTTTCATCTTCCCCGACCGTAATGATATTTTCGTTTAAACTCGTCAAAGCCATGGAATAGGGGATGTTTCCGGGAACCCGTATGAACAGTTTTGTATCGCTTTCCATGGGGATCTTCCGGTAAATGGCGTAAATCTCCACTTTCTCCATCAGCTTCTCCGTGGTACCTTCCAGTAAATCCGTACGGTTTTCGCCGAGGTTGCGGCGGAAAATGCAGCTGTTGTCTTTTGCGATAAGATAATCCCCGGCCGGCACGGAGTTGTTGGGGATATAGGCCCTGACGTGGTGAAAATAATCTCCGGTCAGGGTTTTGTCCATACGGTAGGTGTAGTCCTGTCCGGGAACCAGGCCGGTTTTTTCAGGGGGAAGACCTTGCAGCGTGGCAACAGCCTGATCCAGTTTTTTCCCGCTGGTGATGTAGTAGTCTGACAGGGATTGTTCCTTTGCCGCCTCCCGGACGGCGGGCGCTTTTCCGGCCGGAACCACGGCTCCGCTTTTATAGGGCTCTGCAGCAGCGGGCTCTGCAGCAGCGGACTCTGCAGCAGCCGCGCCGGGAATATCCGAAACGAACGCCCCTGCCGCAAGTACAGAAAGGGTCAACAGTCCGGTGAGGAATAGTTTGCGGGTTTTCATAATCAGGCACCTCCGTGAAATGTTATCTGTTTATATTATAACCGTAATGTGAAATCATGGCAAATGCTTGACGCTTTACTGCATTATAACCGTAATGTGAAATCATGGCGAATGCTTGACGCTTTACTGCAGGGGGAAAGAAAAATTCCTGCCGGATCCTTCCGAAAAAGAAAATCCGGGGCGTCGGCCGTTTAAAAAATTGCAAAACTCCGGTAAAAATTACCGCCCGTAAGCGTGACGTATTGGCGCGAACCCCAAAAAATTACAAAACTCCTGTGAGCTGTGCCGGCATCTGCCGAAAAGTCACAGGAGTTTTTATATTTCGGTCATACGCCGACAGACTTTTTAATCAGGCTTTTTCAGCAGGCACTGCTTCAGCCGGTGCATCGGGACGGGGACCGGCGGGGCCGGGTCCGCGGCGGGGGCCGCCGGGGCCTTTAGGTCCGGGCATGCCCTGACCGGGGCCAAAGCGGTGGTGCTTCTGTTTCCACTGCTCTTTTTCTTCCGGCGTCATGGCTTTCCATTTCTTCCAGAATTCGTCCATCCGTTCCTGCTGGCGTTTATCCCGTTCCAGGAACCGTTCTTTTTCTTCCTTGGTCATATTTTTGGTGCGTTCCTTGACCATTTCATCGTGCTTTTTCTGGAAATAATCGTGACGTTCGTCATCCGTCATTTTGGCGATCTTTTCCCGCTCTGCCTTTTTAGCCGCCTGCTTTTTCTCGAACGCCTTCTTTTCCTCTTCGGTCATGTTCTTCATGCGTTCTTCATTTACGCGGCTGATGAATCTTTCGGTGGTTTCATAGCGTTCCCGGTCTGACATGGTGCTCCAGTTGGCAAAGAACTCTTCCCGTTCTTTGGCAAGCTGCTGGCGCTGTTCCGGGGTCAGTTTGCCGGGACGTTCCGCCTTTTCGCCGTGATGCCCGTGGAAGCTGCCGTCCTTGTGATGTTTCGGACCGTGGTGCTTTCCTTCATGACGGTGTCCGTCTTTCGGCCCGCAAACCTTGCCGTCGTGGCGGTGGCCGTGCTTGTCCTTGTCAATGCCCACGTGATGATGGCCCTTTTTCACCTCAGGCGCTTTCTGCTCGATTTTATTATTGTATTCCAGACCGTTCTGCTGCGTGGCCGCATCTTCGGCTTCGGTAGCTGCCAGGGCAGAGCCTGCCAGTACGGTTGCTAAAATACCCGCTGCCACTAATGTTTTTTTCCAGTTCCTCATCGCTTGTTCACTCCTTTTTTCCAATTTCATTGTAAACTGATCTTACTTGTCATCCTGCTTTTTTCGACCTGGCCTGACCCAGATCCTGAAATGGGCGCAGCCTGATTTTTTGCGCCCTCTGCCGCAAGAGAAATTTTCCTGCGGCCCTTGGGCCATTTGTTTTTTCTGTTCCGTTCATCCGGCATCCGGAACCGGTTTTTCCGGACCGTCTTCCGGGTTGTCTTAATCATACGGTTGAATTATGACAAAACCGTGTTTTTTTCTGTTCAAAAAAATGTTTTTTAAAAATTGTAAGGACTATACTTTTGATGTATAATTATCTTGTATAAGTGTTTTAGTACGCAGCGTCCGGTTCCTCCGCGCGACGACCGCGCAGGCACGGCGGACCGGCATTCCTTTTAAGCGGGAGGGGCGTTGTTTATGAATAAAATCTTAATTGCGGACGACAATGCGCAGATCACCAAGGTCCTGAGGGATTACGCCACAAAAGAAGGCTGGAGCTGCTATATTGCCTATGACGGAGAGGAAGCGATCCGGTTATTCCGCGAGTTTTCAAAAGAAATATCCATCGTATTTTTGGATGTGATGATGCCCAAGAAGGACGGGTTCAGCGTATGCAAGGCGATCCGCGCCGTGTCCCAGGTGCCGGTGATCATGATTACGGCCCGGGGCGAAGACGCGGACAAGATCCTGGGGCTGGACATCGGGGCTGACGACTATATCGTGAAACCCTTCAGCGCGGCGGAGGTGATGGCCCGGGCCCGTGCGATCCTGCGCCGGATCCCGAAGCAGGAGGAAGCCTCTTCAAGAACGATGACCGTAGGCAATCTGGTCATTGATATTGACAATTATATGGTGACCATCGACGAAAAGGAAGTGCCCCTCACCAAGAGGGAAAAAGAGCTTCTCTGGCTCCTGGCTTCCAATTCCAAAAAAGTGTTTTCCCGGGATAACCTGCTGGACAGCCTGTGGGGCTACGATTATTTCGGTGACAGCCGGACCGTGGACTCCCATATCAAACGGCTCCGGGCCAAGCTGGATGCCTTCGACCATCCCGGCTGGGCGGTCAAGACCATCTGGGGCGTGGGCTACCGTTTTGAGATCACAGAAACGGAATGAGCCCTGCCGGGACGGTTTCATCCGGATTGCCGAAGTTGTGCCGCCGGTTGGCGGCAGGATGTTGAGCCACGGGATGTTATTTCACCGGAAGACTTAAATCCAACTGATGTTGAAGTTGTGCCGCCGGATAGCGGCGGAATGGAGAACAGCATGTTTAAGAGTAAAATCGCGGTAAAGCTGGCGGCCTATTTCGCGTTGGCCATTTTGGTCTTCGCTTTTGTAATGGCCTTTTCCTTCGGGCATTTTTTCCGGGAAAGCGCCATCGAACGGCAGCAGCGGGCCCTGGTACACAGGGCCGCCAATGTGGCAGCCATCATGGGGGATAATCTGGAGCGTTCCCGCCAGAGGGAAGCAGGGGAGCGCAGGCCGGCAGCAGGAAATCCGTCCGTACACGGTGAAAACGGGACCCGGCGGAACGATGTGGCGGCAGGGCAGAGAAATACTGCGGCGTCTCCTTCCGGAGCGGCGGCGGTGAAGCCGGACTCCCAGGAAAAAGCGCAGGCGGCCGACCCGGTATCCCTGCTCCGTTCCCGGAGACTGATCGCCTACGTAAATATTATTACCGCGGATGACGTCTGGGTGGCGGGCAAGGACGGGAACATCGCCCTTCGGACCCACCTGCCCCAGGGCGATGTCAAAGAGATCCTGCAGCATATCCGCGGGCGGGTCACGGAAAACAACGGTCCCCGGAACCGGGACCTTCCCCAGATGTTCGAAGGAACGACCACGGTCAATTCCCTGCCCGGGGTTTACCGGGACATGTTCCGCAAGGGATTTAAAGGGGAATCTTCCGTACGGGAAGAGTTTGACAGCCGCATCAATGAGATGATGGTCTCTGCCACGGCGCCCATCTATGACAAGAACGGGGGCGTGGAAGCGGTGCTGATGCTGCGGGTCCCGGTGTTCGGGCTGCGGCATTCTTTCCACGAGGCGTTGGAAGTGTTCGGCGGCTGTCTGGTGCTGGCCCTGGTGCTGGCCCTGGCGGTAGCCTGGTTCCTGTCCATGAAATTTACCGGCCCCCTGAACAAAATGAAGGACGCGGCGGAAAGACTGGCCGCCGGCGATTATACGGCCCGCAGCTATGTCCAGCAGAAGGATGAGATCGGGGAGCTTGCGGAAACGCTGGACGGGATGGCCGGCCGTCTGGAGGAAGCGGACAGGGAGACGAAACAGACGGAAAAGATCCGGAAAGAATTTATCGCCAACATATCCCACGAACTGAGGACGCCTGTCACGGTGGTGCGGGGCAGTCTGGAAGCGCTGCGGGACAAGGTGGTGACCGATCCGGCCGAGGTGGCCCGGTACCACGATACCATGTATGACGAGACACTGTTCCTGCAGCGGCTGATCAACGACCTGCTGGATTTGTCCCGGCTGCAGAACGTGGACTTCCCTATCGAAAAGAAACCGGTGAACTTCTGCGATGTGGTGCATAACGCCGTCCGCAGCGCGAAACATCTGGCGCGGGAAAAGAGCATCGCGGTGGAATGCGAGCTGGATACGCCTGTTTATAAAATGACGGGGGATTACGGACGGCTGAATCAGATGCTGATGGTATTTTTGGATAATGCCGTAAAGTTCAGCCCGGAAAACACGAAAATAGAAGTTAAATTGCTAAACCGCAGGCTGACGGTCACCGACCACGGCCCCGGCATCAAAACCGATGACCTGCTCCATGTCTTTGACAGATTTTACAAGACGAGGGGCGAAAATAACAAGTCCGGCAGCGGGCTGGGCCTTGCCATTGCCCGGGAAATCGCCGAACGTCACGCCATCGTTGTCACCATGCGCAGCGGGCCGGAACAGGGCACCACGGTGGTAATGGAACTTCCGAAACCGGAAGAGTTCAGCGAAGAGGAATTGGAAGGAATTGTGTGATCGTCTCATGGAATACGGATGTAAGAGAAAAACCGTTGTAATAACCGGCGGGACCAGCGGGATCGGTCTGGCCGCCGCCCGCGCCTTCTGGCTGGATGGCGCCGCCGTGAGCATTCTCGGCAGGGACCGGGTCCGGGGCATGAAAGCCCTGGCAGCGATCGTCGGGGTCGCGGATCCGGAAGCCGCGGTGTTCCCCGGCGCGGCTGCCAGTGGAGAGACCTTTACCGCCGCCGAGGGGCTCGTGTTGAAACAGGGAACCCGGGACTTTCCCGCGGCGAACAAAATCGCCCTGGCGCGGCTGCGGTTTATAAAGGCGGATGTCACGAAACAGACGGACTGCCGCACGGCGGCAGTGATCGCGGCCCATTACGGAAACAACCGGATCGATATCCTGGTGAACAGCGCCGGGATCTATGAGGAAAAACAGATCTGGCAGGTGACGATGGCGGACTATAACCGCATCATGGATGTGAACCTGAAGGGCACGCTGATGATGATCCAGGCCTGCCATCCCTTCCTGGTTCCCATGGGGGAAGCAGGAACGGCAGAGGGCCCGGACGGGAAGCGGACGCCAAAGGAAAAACCGGACCGCTGCATCGTCAACATTGCCAGCGACGCCGGCATCGGGGGAAATTACGGCTGCCCGGTCTACTGCGCGTCAAAGGGCGCCGTGGTGTCGCTGACAAAAGCCCTGGCGCTGGATCTGGCGCCGGACGTTCGTGTGAACTGTGCGTGGATACGCCGATGGTGGCGGAACAGCTGAAGAAGGCCGACGGCGGATACACGAAAGAAGAAATGGCAGCGGGATATCCGGCGGGGCGGATCGCCAGACCGGAAGAAATCGCCCATGTCATATGCAGCATCGCGTCACCGGCCAACACGTTCATGACAGGGGCTGTTGTCCCTGTGGACGGCGGCCTGACGGCCATCGGATAGAAAGCCGAAAAAAGCCGAAGAAGTCAGAAAAAGCCGAAGAAGTCAGAAAAAGCCGAAAGAGTCTGAAAAAGTCCGAAAAAGTCCGAAAAAGTTCGAAAGAGTTCGAAAAAGTCCAAAAAAGTCTGAAAGAGTCTGAGAAAATCCGGGAAACCGGGTTTCAGACGGGAGGGATGAAGATGGATAAAAAACAGCCGATCGGCGTGCTTGATTCCGGTGTAGGAGGGCTCACCGTGCTTCGTTCGCTGCAGCGCATCCTGCCGGCAGAGAACTTCCTGTATCTTGGGGACACGGCCAGGGCGCCCTACGGCGTACGAACCAGGGAGACCATAACCGCCTTCGTGGCACAGATGACCGACTGGATGGAGAAGAACCGTGTCAAACTGCTGGTCACCGCCTGCAACACCATCACGGTGCTGGGGACAGATGTGATCCGGGGCAGCCACTCGTTCCCCGTCATCGGCATGTCCAAAGGGGCGGAACTGGTGGGGAAGGTGACGAAAAATAAACGGATCGGGCTGATGGCCACCGACTTTACGGTGGGAACCGGGGCCCACCGGAAGGAGATCCGGGAAGCGGATCCGGAAACCGAGGTTTTCGGCGTAGGCTGTACCAAATTCGTGCCGCTCATCGAAGGAAACCGCTTTGACTCCCCGGAGCTGAAAGAGGCCATTGCGGAGTACGCGGACGCGCTGAAGGAAAAAGAGGTGGATACCGTAATTTTAGGCTGTACCCACTATCCCTTTGTCAGGGAGTATCTGGAAGAATCCTTCGGGCCCGGGGTGACGATCATCGACCCTGCGGAAGCGACGGCCCTGGCGGCAAAGAAGAATCTGGAAGAGCGGAACCTGCTGCGGACGGAAGGCCGGGGACAGTGCACCGTCTGCTTTACCGGGGACGTGGAACAGGGGCGGCTGCTGGCGGCCCGGATGCTGGACACCGGATCCTGCCGGTTTGAAAAAGTCAGCCTGTAAAAGGCCCCGGCCTGCCTCCGGAAAACGCTGCCATTTCATAAATAAATTTTATGTCCGGCAGGAAAATGAAAACATTCTGTCGAATACAATACCGAATATGGGTTGAGTATGCCCTTTTCGTTTTCTATGTTCTTTATCGTTTTCTTCGTTAACGGCCCTCCGTCCGGGGTCTTCGTCCGGAAGAAGGAAAAATGACCCGGAGGCGGCCGGCATACGACCCATGGTGACACCGCCCATAAAAAATCGTAAAAAAGATTGCATTATGAAAAACCAGACTGAAAAACCAGACGGTTTTGCATAAAATCTGTAAACATAAACGACAAATCACAAAGGTGGTGAGGTGTGAATGCCCATATCCCATGAAATCAAAATCATAAAGGTGGTGAGATGTAAATGTCCATGCTAGATGAAATCAAGGCAGCCGAGGCCGCAGCCGCGCAGGCGAAAAAAGAAGCGACCCTGACCAGTCGCAATATCCTGCGGGATGCGGAAGAGGCGGCAAACCGTGAGGCAGCTGACATGATAACCGCTGCCCGCGCCGCTGCCCGGGAGACCGTTGCCAAGGCGGAAGCCCACGCCAGGGTAAAAGCGAAGGATCTGGTGGCGGAACGGGCCAGAGACGATCGTGCAGTGGCAGAAGCCGCTGAGGCGAAGATTCCCGAGGCGGTAGCTTACATTGTAGAAAGGGTTGTGGTTTAATATGCTGATTGCAATGAAAAAGGCGACGCTGTTCGCGCTGAAGGAAGACCGCGACGCCATTTTACTTGCGCTGCAGAAAGACGGCAACATCATGCTCATTTCGGAAGGGGAGAAGACCCCGACGCTCGAAGGAGCGGATAAGGTGAGCGACAAGATCGCCCAGGCAAAGGAAGCGCTGAAATTCGTTGACGTGCACGGGAAAAAAGATTCCCTGTTTGCCCCCCGCCTTCCGGTCACGTACGATTCCTTCCTCACTGAATCGGAGGAAGGGGCGAACCTGGCAGACCAGATCGAGGTGCTGTCCGGCAAGATCACGTCCCTCAGGAATGAGGCGGCGACCATGACAAGCCAGGTAGAAGCCTTACAGCCGTGGATGGATCTGGATATTCCGCTGGAGGCGCTGGCCCCGACGGACAGCAGTGTCTATTTTGCGGGCTACCTGCCGGAACTGGAAAAGGAAGCTTTCCTGGAGGATATCAAAGAGCTGGCGGCCGAGCCCATCGTGCTGCGCGAGGCGCCGGAGGGACGCGCCATGCTGATCTTCTGCCTGAAGGATGACGCAGCCAGGCTCAAGCATTTCCTCAAAGCGCATGACTTTACCGATGTAGTCTTTCCCAAGCGCACGGGACTGGTTTCGGAGATCTGCACAGACCTCACGGAAGCCGCCCGGGTGAAGAACCTGCGCGCCGACGAGATGGAGGCGCAGGCCAAGACAATTTCTGAAAACAAAGCCGAGCTTCAGCTGTATTACGACCAGCTGACGGCCAAAGAGGACCGTATGGCCAACGGCGGCGTGGAGACAGAAAAGACCTTCTATCTGGAGGGATGGGTCAGAAAGGATCGCACGGTCGAGGTTGAACGGGCCGTACGGAGCGCCACAGACGCGTACCAGATCGAATTTACCGATCCGGCGGAAGGGGAGATCCCGCCAACGGAACTGGAGAACAATTCCTTCGTAAGACCCTATGAATCGGTCATCGAACTGTATTCCAGACCGCAGGCGGGCAGTATCGACCCGGATTTCCTGATGGCGCCGTTCCATTTTATCTTCTTCGGCATGATGCTTTCGGACGCAGGCTACGGCCTGGTGCTCACCATCGGGCTGATGATCGCCCTCAAACTGGCCAAGCCCCAGGGATTTGGCGGCAAGCTGGCCATGGTGATCCTGTTCGGCAGCATTTCCACGATCATCTGGGGCGCGCTCTTCGGAGGCTGGTTCGGACTGGAACTGCACCCGCTGCTCTTCGTGCCCATGAAGGAACCGCTGAAGATGCTGGCCCTCTGCTTCGGGCTGGGCATCCTGCACCTGGTCTGCGGCATGCTGCTCAAAGCCTACATGCAGATCCGGGACGGAGACGTCTTCGGGGCCTTCTGCGACGAGATCAGCTGGCTGATCATGTTCGCGGGCTTCCTCTGCATGGCCTTTGTGCCGGGGCCTGTGGGTAAATACCTGGCCATCGCGGGCGCCGCTATCGTCGTACTGACGGGCGGGCGCGAGAAGAAAGGGATCATCGCGAAGCTGATGGGCGGCCTTCTCTCCCTGTACAATATCAGCGGGTACATGAGCGACCTGCTGAGCTATTCCAGAATCTTTGCGCTGGGCCTGGCCACGGGCGTTATCGCCATGGTCATCAACACCATCGCGCAGATGCTCATGGATGCGGGACCGGTGGGCACAGCCGTGGCCGTGCTGGTGCTTCTGGGAGGCCACCTGTTCAATATCGTCATCAACGTACTGGGCGCTTTCGTACACAGCAGCCGTCTGCAGTACATCGAGTTCTTCGGCAAGTTCTACGAAGCCGGCGGCAAGGCATTTGTGCCCCTGGCTATCCGGACTAAGTACATGAACGTAACCAAATAAAATTTTTATATAATAACGAAATTAAAGGAGGCAGTTATTATGATTACTTTAGGAACAGCTCTTGCGTTTGCAGGCGCGGCAGTTGCCGCCGGTTTTGCCGGTGTAGGAAGCGCTGTGGGTGTAGGTATTGCCGGCCAGGCAGGCGCCGGTGTCGTATCCGAAGATCCGGATAAGTTCGGTAACGTCCTCGTACTGCAGGCTCTTCCGGGTACCCAGGGCATTTACGGTCTGCTGATCGCATTCATCATCGTCCTGAACCTGGGCGTAATCGACGGCAACGTGAAGGACCTGACCACCTTCCAGGGCATCGCCCTGTTCTGCGCGGGCCTGCCCATGGCCATCGGCGGACTGATGAGCGGTATTTACCAGGGCAAAGTGGCCGCATCCGGCATTTACCTGTGCGCAAAGCGTCCGGAAGAAACCGGTAAGGGCATCATTCTGGCCGCCATGGTTGAGACTTACGCAGTTCTTTCCCTGCTCATCTCCTTCATCATGGTTAACGGCGTAAAGCTTTAACCCAGGGAGGGAGACCGATGGAAGCAAACAAGATTATTCTCAGGATAGAGGAGGAAGGCGCCCGTGAGGCGGCTGAGATCATTGATGCCGCCAAGAAGAAGGCCGCTGCCTCTACTGAAAAAATATCAGCTGCTGCAAAGGTAAAAGTTGAAGAGATCAATGCCCAGGCCGCGGCCGATGCCGACGAGGCAGCCCGCCGCCAGATCCTTATCGCCGAGCTGGAAGCCAGGAAGAACGCCCTGGACAGCAGGCGCAAGGTGCTGGAGAGCGCTTTTGCCAAGGCGGAAGAAACCATTGCCGCAATGCCGGAGAATAAGTGGGAGCAGCTCATTACCTCCATCGTCGTGAAGTACGTTGAGACCGGCACGGAAAAACTCTGTGTACCGGCAGCAGACCGGGCGAAGTATGAGGGAGGCTTCCTGGACAGGCTGAATGCAGCCCTGGTCAAGGCAGGCAAGCAGGGCGGACTGACGCTGTCCGACGAGACGGCGAAGTTTGCCGGCGGAGTGCTCCTGCAAGGCAAGACAAGTGATTTCGACGGATCCTTTGCTACTATACTGAGGGATGTCCGCACCCGGATCGAAAAGGAAGTGGCGGACATGCTCTTTGCCGCGGAGGTGAAATAACATGCCGCAGGCAAGTTACGAATATGCGGTGGGCCGCATCAGCCAGCTCTCCACGAAGATGCTGGACGCGGCCAAACTGAGGCGCATTTACGAGGCAGGCTCTGTTCAGGAGGCGATGGCGCTTCTTCTTGAGACAGGGTACGGCGGGTCCCTGACCCCCGAGCAGATCGCTACGGAAGAGGTTGACTATATCATCCGCGAGCAGCTGCAGATATCCAGAAAAATAGTGTGGGAGGTCACTCCCGCGCCGGAGCTCACCAGCCTGTTCCTGCTGGAAGTGGCCGGACACAATCTCAAGACGCTGCTGAAAGCGCGCCAGCTGGGGGTCGAGGCTCCCGACGTGCTGATCGACGGCGGGGCCTTCCCGCTGGAACAGCTTAAGGAGTGCGTGGCCAGCGCCAACTACGATTCCCTGCCCGAAGCCTACCGCAACACCATGAACCGAATCGAGGCCGACCTGGCCCGCGGGACCGATTCCCTCAAGCTCAGCGCCGAGATTGACAGAGCCATGTTCCGTCACATCAAGAACGTGCTGGACAAGAAGAACGACCACAGCTTTGTCCGGGATTATTTCGCCCTGCAGGCGGACTTCCAGAACGCCCGCAGCGTGATAAGGGCAAGGCTCCTCAACTGGGACGTGGACAAGCTGCAGCTTATGCTTCTGGAAGGCGGGGAAATTGATTTCAACGTTTTCGTGGAAGGAATGGACACCCCGTTGGAACAGCTGGGGGCGAAATTCAACAGAGGCAAGTACGGCAGGCTTATTTCCCAGAGCGTGGAAGAATATGTTACTACCGGCGATGTATCGGTTCTGAAACGTAAAATGGAAACGGCGCAGATGAATGTTCTGCGCAGTGTGAAATGGGACATGTTTTCCCTGGGCCCGATCATCGGTTACCTCATGGGGCGCGAGGCGGAAGCCAAGGCGCTCAGGGTGATCTTCGGGGCCAAGCGGGGCGGCTTTGACTACGAGCTGCCCGAGCTGTACGCATAGAAAGGCGGATGTCTATGAAGAAAGAGAGAAAAATCGCGGTCATTGGTGATCCCGGTTCCGTAATGATCTTCAAGGCGATCGGTCTGGATGTGTATTACGAGGAGCAGGGTTCCATGATAGAAAAAAGGATACACAGGCTGGCGGATGACGGGTATGCAGTCATCTACATCACCGAGGAGGCCGCGCAGCTGGTACCTGAGGCGATCGATTATTACACTACTGCGACATTTCCTGCCATTATCCCCATCCCGTCCACCAAGGGCAGCCTGGGGCTGGGCATGAAAAGGCTGAAGGGCAATGTAGAGAAGGCTGTGGGCGCAGACATTCTTTTCAAGGAAGGGTAGGTAAGTAGCCGATGAGTGGAACTATAGTAAAAGTATCAGGCCCGCTGATCGTTGCCAGCGGCATGGGCGATGTAGAGCTTTATGACGTGGTCCGTGTCAGTGAGAAGCATCTGATTGGCGAGGTAATAGAATTGAGAGGCGATCTGGCCTCCATCCAGGTATATGAGGAAACATCCGGCCTGGGACCCGGCGAGCCGGTAGAGTCGACCGGTTCCCCGCTGTCCGTGGAGCTGGCCCCGGGACTGATCGAAGGCATCTTTGACGGAATCCAGCGTCCGCTGGACGTACTGTATACCAAAGCGGGCGACCGCATCACCCGCGGCGTCGAAGTGCCCAAGCTGAACCGCGAGAAAAAATGGAAATTTGAACCGCAGGTGCATGTCGGCGACCATGTAGTGGGCGGCGACATCATCGGCGTGGTCCAGGAGACCCCGGCCGTAGAACACCGGATCATGCTGCCGCCCCGCAAGGAAGGCATCGTGGAGTGGGTGTACACCGGCGAAGCGACCATCCTGGATCCCGTTTACAAGATCAAGGACAAAGACGGAAACGTGACGGAGTACCCGATGCTCCAGACCTGGCCTGTGCGCCGCAGCCGTCCCTATAAGGAAAAGCTGCCTCCCACAGAGCCGATGGTTACCGGCCAGCGCGTCGTCGATGCGCTGTTCCCCATCGCCAAAGGCGGTGTGGCGGCCGTACCGGGCCCCTTCGGCAGCGGCAAGACCGTTATCCAGCACCAGCTTGCCAAGTGGGCTGACGCCGACATCATCATCTATGTAGGCTGCGGCGAACGCGGAAACGAGATGACCGACGTTCTGATGGAATTCCCGGAACTGAGCGACCCGCGTACGGGCCTGCCCCTGATGAAGCGCACCGTGCTGATCGCGAACACCTCCGACATGCCGGTTGCCGCCCGTGAAGCGTCCATTTACACAGGCATCACCATCGCGGAATATTTCCGCGACATGGGCTACAAGGTAGCCATCATGGCAGACTCCACCTCCCGCTGGGCCGAAGCCATGCGCGAGATGAGCTCCCGCCTGGAAGAAATGCCCGGCGATGAAGGCTATCCCGCCTACCTGAGCTCCCGTCTGGCAGAATTCTACGAACGGGCCGGCATCGTCAAGTGCCTCTGCAACGAGGACCGCACCGGAGCGGTTTCCGCTATCGGGGCCGTATCCCCTCCCGGCGGCGATATTTCCGAGCCTGTATCCCAGGCGACCCTGCGCATAGTCAAGGTATTCTGGTGCCTGTCGGCATCCCTGGCCTATGCCCGTCACTTCCCGGCCATCGACTGGCTGCAGAGTTATTCCCTGTACAGCGACCGCCTGCGGAACTACTACAACACATCCGTATCTCCCGACTGGGCCGGCATGGTCAACAAGATGATGAACATCCTCCAGGAGGAAGCGGAACTGAACGAAATCGTGCGTCTGGTAGGCGTGGACGCGCTGAGCTTCAAGGACAGGATCACGCTGGAATGCGCCCGCTCCATCCGCGAGGACTTCCTGCACCAGAACTCCTTCCACGAAGTGGACACCTACACGTCCCTGGAAAAGCAGCACGACATGATGAAGCTCATCCTGACATGGTACGAAAAGGCGGAGGCCGCCCTGGAACAGCATGTGCATCTGGGCAAGCTCATCGATATGCCGGTCCGCGAGGAAATCGGCCGTATGAAATATATTCCTGAAAGCGAACGTGAGAAACGATTTGGCGAAATCAACAAAAATTTGGAGGCTGCCTTTGCAGTTCTGACAGAGGGAGGCGAACTCAATGCGTAAGGATTACAAGACAATTCGCGAGGTCGTCGGCCCGCTGATGCTGGTTGAGCAGGTCGAGGGCGTCAAGTACGACGAGCTGGTGGAGATCCAGATGGCCAACGGCGAGATCCGCAGCGGCAAGGTGCTGATCATTGACGGCGACAAGGCGCTGGTACAGCTCTTTGAAAGCTCCCAGGGCCTGAAGATCGACGACGCCAAGGCACGTTTCCTGGGTCACGGGGTGCGCCTGGGCGTATCCCCGGCCATGCTGGGCCGCGTCTTTGACGGCATGGGCCGTCCCATCGACGGCGGCGCGGAGATCATCCCCGACGAATACAGGGACATCAACGGCGAGCCGATGAACCCGGCCGCCCGCGACTATCCCGCCGAATTCATCCAGACAGGCGTCAGTGCCATCGACGGACTGAACACCCTGGTCCGCGGCCAGAAACTGCCGGTATTCTCCGGCTCCGGCCTGCCCCATGCCCAGCTGGCCGCGCAGATCGCCCGCCAGGCCAAGGTGCTGGGGACCGGGGAAGGGTTCGCGGTCGTGTTCGCTGCCGTAGGCATCACCTTCGAAGAAGCCAACTTCTTCATGGAAGACTTCAACCGTACCGGCGCGCTGGCCCGTGCCGTCATGTTCATCAACCTGGCCAACGACCCGGCCGTAGAACGTACTTCTACCCCGCGTATGGCCATTACCGCCGCCGAGTATCTCGCTTACGAGCTGGGCATGCACGTGCTGGTCATCATCACCGATATCACCAACTACGCCGACGCCCTTCGCGAAATCTCCGCAGCCCGTAAAGAAGTTCCCGGACGCCGCGGCTATCCCGGTTACCTGTACACCGACCTTGCGACCATGTACGAACGCGCGGGGCGTATCAAGGGCAAGAAAGGATCCATCACCCAGATTCCGATCCTGTCGATGCCCGAGGATGACAAGACCCATCCGATCCCTGACCTGACCGGTTACATCACCGAAGGGCAGATCATCCTGTCCCGTGAGCTCTACCGCAAGGGCCTGACACCGCCTATCGACGTGCTGCCGTCCCTGTCCCGTCTGAAGGATAAGGGCGTAGGCAAGGGCAAGACCCGGGAAGACCATGCCGACACCATGAACCAGCTGTTCGCCGCCTATGCCCAGGGCAAGCAGGCGAAAGAGCTGGCCACCATCCTCGGCGAGGCCGCCCTCTCCAAGGTCGATAAATTATACGCGAAGTTTGCCGACGCGTTTGAAAAGGAATACGTTTCCCAGGGCTACGAAACCAACCGCAGCATCATCGAGACCCTTGATCTGGGCTGGAAGCTCCTTGGCATCCTGCCCCGCAGCGAGCTGAAACGTATCCGTGACGAATATCTGGACAAATACTATGTTCCTGCTGCTACAGAGGATAACGAGGGGGAATGATCGATGGCTACCCAAGTTAACCCGACCCGAATGGAGCTTACCAGGCTGAAAAAACGTCTGGTAACCGCCGTCCGCGGCCACAAGCTGCTGAAGGATAAACGGGATGAGATGGTCCGGCAGTTCATGCTGCACATACGCCGCAACCACACCCTGCGCATAGAGGTGGAGAAGGCGCTGCAGGGCGTGTCCACCCGCTTTGCCATGGCGAAGGCCCAGATGGGCGCGCTGCGTGTCAGCGAGGCGCTGCTCTATCCCGCCCGCGCGGCTGTTTACGAGGTGGGCATGCACAACGTGATGAGCGTCGATGTTCCCACCATCCGGTTCTCCGGTGATGAAGACGCGGATACGGAAATCCCCTACGCCTTCACATTTACCTCCAGTTCCCTGGATAACGCGGTGGTAGAGCTTTCCGCCCTGCTGCCCAAGCTGCTGGAACTGGCGGAGGTGGAAAAGACCTGCAACCTGCTGGCCGATGAAATCGAAAAGACCCGCCGCAGGGTAAACGCGCTGGAATACGTCATGATTCCGGAGATGCAGACCAATATCAAGTTCATCACCATGAAGCTGGCGGAAAATGAACGCACTGCCACCGTACGCCTCATGAAAGCCAAGGACATCATGGCCAAGCAGGAGGCGGCGGCCCAGGCTGCCAGAGCGGCCAAGCAGGCAGGATAAGTGTGCGAGGAGACCCGACCATGAAAAAATTTACCTTCCACTACGGACGTGGAACCAAAAGCTTTTCATTAGATGAAGGCCGTATCATCAAAGAGATCCGCATGCCGGAGACCCCGGTGATGGAAAACGTGCGGCAGGGCGTGCTGGACGCCATCTACAACCCCATCGGGACGGAACCCGTCGACAAGCTGATCAAACCGGGACAGACCGTCACCTTCATCTGCAACGACCCCACCCGGGTGGCCAACAGCTTCGATTTTATGCCCGTGCTGGTGAATGAGATGAACAAGCTGGGCATCCCCGACGAGAACATGCAGATCGTGTTCAGCCTGGGGACCCACCGCCTCATGACACCGGAAGAGATGGCGGAAGGAGTAGGGGCGGAAGTGGCCTCCCGCATCAAAATGTACAACAGCGATGCCCGGGTGCCGGAAGACTTTGAATATTTCGGCGCCACGGAGCATTTTACCCCGGTGCTGATCAACAAACGGATCTGCCACAGCGACCATATCATTTTAACAGGCACCATCGTATACCACTACTTTGCCGGCTACGGCGGAGGCCGCAAGGCCGTGCTGCCGGGCTGCGCCGCCATGGAGACGGTGCGCCATAACCACAGCTTCATGCTGGACCCGGCTTCCGGCCTGGGGGAAATGGAAGGCAACCCGGTCTACGACGACCAGATGGAAGGGGTAAAGCTGTGGGCCGACGCCATGAAGAAACGGGGCAGCAGCGTATTCCTGTTCAACGCCATCCTGGACGCGGAGCACCGCTTCCTGCGGATGTTCGCCGGGGATTACATCGCGGCCCATAAGGAAGCCTGCAAATTCGTGGACCAGGTGTACGGCGTAAAAATACCGCAGAAAGCGGATGTAGTCATCGCTTCCTGCGGCGGTTACCCGAAAGACATCAACGTATACCAGATGCAGAAGACCATGGACAACGCCGTCCTGGCCTGCCGGGAAGGCGGCGTGGTGATCCTGCTGGCGGAATGCGAGGAAGGCAGCGGCAGCGCCGTGCTGGAAGAAACCTGCAGGCGGCTGGGCAGCATCGACGCCATTGAAAAAGAGATCCGGGACCGGTTCGTCATCGGCGCCAACAAGGCCTACGCGGTGACCCGCCTGTTCCGGAAAGCCCATTTCATTTTAGTCACCGGCCTGGACCGCCAGATGGCGAAGGAAATGCTCTTTGACGGCGCGGTGGACAGCGTGGAAGAAGCCCTGGCCGCGGCAGAACAATATGTGGGAAAGGATTACAGCGTGATCCTGATGCCTACGGGCAGCCTTACGGTGCCGCTGGCATAAGAAACAGCGGAAGAGTTTAACGCAGAAAGAATATTGCCCCCTTGCGGGCAATATACGTTAAGCGGTTTTTAAGAACAAAAGTCTCCCTGTCTTTGATTTTTCAAAAAACAGGGAGGCTTTTTTATTCCTGACCGGTGAATCCTTGCGATTTTCATTACAGCGTCTAAATATTTTTGTTATGCTTTTACCTTCAGCCTATCTGTCATCGGTATCTTCCGAAAGCCGCTTTTCTCCCAGACATGTCGTCAGTGTATCCGGGGTGTATTTGTACAGCGGGCTGGCAAGGCTGTTGGTTTCATCATAGTGGTTGGACTTTATGTTCAGAAGACCCGCGACCATCTCATAGATAAGGTCGTTGGTAAAATAACTGTCCGCATGGGCGCGAAGGCATACCGCAGTTTCCGGGTACAGCTTCTGATACTCCGGGGACAGGTACAGGAACAGGGGAACCCGCAGACTGATAAAATCAGAGAGTTCGGGGTGACGCTTACGGATGGGGTTCAGGCCGTGATCGGAAAAATACAGCATGGCCTGCAGGTTGAGGTTTTTCACTCCGAAGGCATACACACGTTCCAAAAACCAGTCTGTGTAAGCCAAAGAGTTGTCGTACTCATCCATCCGCAGTTCCGCCTTCGGATCCTTCCAGCGTGTAAATTCCGGCGGATAGCGGTTGATGAAATTGTCGTGGCTTCCCATGATGTGAAACACAATAAAATTGTTTTTTGACGGATCCACTTTTTCCAGATAAGGAAGCAGGTCCCCGTCATACTTTTTTTGATCGGTGCCCAGCAGTGTATCTTCCAGCCAGTAGCTGTGGTCCGCAGTCTTCGCCACCAGGGTGACGGGGGTGTCCGCAGTGTCTATGGTTCCCTGGCCGCTGAACCACCAGGTTTCATAACCGGCCTTTTTTGCCAGGTCAATGACTGTCAGGGAATCGTGGAATTCTTTTGTATTATACTGATTCTTCTCCGTCAGGGCCCGTTCCAGGGCAGGAACCGTCTGTCCCCAACTGGTGTAGGCATGCCGGAACAGAATAAAATCTTTGTCAGAGGAACGCATCCGCATCCAGGGAGAATTATCCCGCTCCGTTTTCCGGTATGCGCTCATAAAATAACGGGAAGCGGATTCCCCGATGACCATTATGACCGAGTGGGGTTTATCCGGATGGACGGACGGCGGCACGACCTCAAGCCCAGCCAGGTTCCTTACATGGAGTTCGTTGAACAGGTTGGCATTATCCAGATAGTCTTTGGCATTGTATAAAGCGTCCAGCGCACCGGTCCTGGGGAGTCTGAAAAAACCATAGAAACCTGAGGCAAGAAAGAGCAATATAGTGACCGCCAGCATCTTCCTGCCGTAAAGAACGGGTTGTTTCCGCTCCGAACCGGCAGACGGTGAAACACGGATCATGTTTCCTCTGATCAGCACATACAGCAGTACTGCGAACAAAAAGAGGATGAAGGAAATACCGGAGTAGCCGATATACTGCATCACAAACTCCCGGGCCTCAGACGTATTGGTCTGGAGCAGGGCCAGGCAGGCCGCCGGGGAAACCGGGGTGCCGTAGGCTGCAAAATACAGGACCTGGATGATTGGGAGTACCAGCAACAGCGTTTGCAGTACACCCATGATATATCCGGTCAGACGCCGGTTTGACAGGTACCGCAATAACAGTAAATGAAAACAGACCATGAAGCAGAAAAGATAAGCTCCAATGGCGATGTCGTGATGGTTGTCGATGAAATTTGTATTTAAATGGTAAGGGATCCAGTAACTGAGCGGATACGTGAGAATCCAGGCAAGGGACACAGCGGTGTGGGGCCAAAGATTTCTGGCGGACAGTCCGCCTGTCCGCCACAATGCAACGGCAAAAGAAGCGGCCAGCGCGCAAGGAATGTAACGGCGGGACTGCAGATAGACAGTCTTGCTGGGAATTCCTACGCTCAGGGACAGATAAAACCCGTAAAGAAAAACGTATATCAGTAACGCCAGTCCCAGAATGGTGATGGCTGAACGAATCTTTTTGAGCATAACGAAGAAAACCCCTGTAAATAAATCAATGCACTTAAATAAAAATACCGATTGTTCGTCTGTACGCTGCGCATAAACTCATGGAAGCAGCGTTTTATTACGATTCGTCTTGTTCAGACGCACAAACCATTTATGATAATACCAGGTAAGGAATACCAACAAATAGTATATAGCCAGTTCGGCACATTCTTCCATAGCGATGGCAGGTGCATGGCCGATGATTTTTTGCAGCACGCTATGGTCTCCCATCAGGGCGATGAAAGAGCACAGGCACAGCATAGCAAAAGGATACAGGGGGAAGGGCACCTGCAGCAGGACGGACTTGCGGGGAAACCAACGGTAAAACCCCGCCAGGATCGTGACGATCAGCAAAGCGACCACAGGTTTCACCATCCAGAAAAAGGAAAGTTTCGACTGATCCGTAAATTCCGGGCCGAACCGGCCGATGTATTCCACAAAAAATACGCGGCCCCAGCTGATTTCACGGCCAAACAGCAACAGAAAGATCAGGGCACCTAATATCCAGACGGCAGGTGGGATCAAAGGTGCTTTGGTTCGAAGGGTTCCCTCCACCGTTTTTTTATCCCTAACGTAGTAACCGACGCACAGAAAAAAGCCTTCCAGAAGGATCACATTCTGAAGCATCTCTACGGGACCGTTCTCCCAGGTGATCCACCAGGGCAGGCGGAAGGAGAGCGCAAAGGATATAACAAGAAATGCCAGAGCGGCAAACCCTGCCCTGCGGGAAAGCTTCAGCAAAAGAGCAGCGCTTTTTTTATGAAAAGCAGAGACTGTTTGCATGATGAACCTTTCATTTACCGATTTGGAAAAATTTTATAACCAAGTTAATTTAATCACATTTCCGGTAAATGTTCAATGTTTTTTTGGCTTTGTGTTTTTTGGCCAGTGGAAAGGAAGGATCGAATGTTTTTGCCGCAGCGGTAAGGAGGCTGTGAAACAAACCGCCATACAAACGGCCTCAGGGGAAGAAGGAAATTTTATTCTGTTGCCACATCGGGTGAATATTAAAACCATGTAATTGGTAGATTTTTTTTTGTTAATACGATATAATAACATATACCTTACATATTCTGAAAGGCAAATGTTATGTTGAACGCTCTCACACAGGAAAAACTGGTCAGGCTGTTGGCCGTTTTCCTGACACTTACTGTATGCATGACACGTATTTCCATGGCAGTGGGTCAGGTGTTTCAAGGCCTGGCGCTGCTTACGGGGATCATCCTGTTCTTCCGCCGGGGTCGGCGTGTCA
>CAJOKZ010000039.1 GCA_905235335.1 uncultured Succiniclasticum sp. | reverse complement strand
TGTGCGTCATGCTTTGAAGTTATGTTGAACCGCCGTATGCCGAACGGCACGTACGGTGGTGTGAGAGGGGGGAGAAATTCTCCTCTACTCGATTAATAAATTATAAACGTGACTGTTGACACAACTCGTGGTTTATCTGGGGGTTGATCATGGACAAAGAAAAAGCAACAGAGTTCTACGAATTAGCTAATGTATACTGCCATTTTATTGACGGAAATGAGATTACAGATGATACAATTCCGTCTCTTATTGCGATGCTTATGACGCTTTATATAGCTGCTTTGAATCTTCCTGAAACAAAACCGAAAACGAACGAGTCATCATCGGACATTTCAGGAACTGTTTCTGTCAGGTTCAGTAAACAGATTTCTACGACATACTGGGAGGTGTTTAATCCGTATGTTGACGAAGAACCTGTATGTGGAGATCTGGTTGACGATCTTTCCGATATTGTCGCAGATTTGAGAAACGGGATGAAAGAATATGAAACCGGCAGATTTGGAAACGCTATCTTCGAGTGGAAGTTTGGATTTAGCAACCATTGGGGCCAACATATTGTGAATGCTCTGAGAGCATTACATGCTGTAAGAACACAATAAATTCCAATTTATATACGGCGGTAAAAACTATGTCGGAAGAGCAGATTTATTTTAATAAACAGGAAGCGTTGCGCTACTTTCGGGCGCGGCAGGGCGACGAACAGGCGGAAGCGGCTGTCGACGCAGCCTATCAAAAATTGAAGAATGAACTGCAGCCACGGTTTACTGCGAAACGGTTCGGGTGTCGGGTAATAGAGGAAAACGGAATTTCGTATGTGCAGCTGGACAACGGCACGCGCTTTCAGGGCAACGCCCTGGCCCGTTATGTAGGTGATGCCCGGGCGCTGTATGTGTTTGGCGCCACGCTGGGCAGCCGCGTGGATACAGCCCTGCGTCGTATGGCCATTACCAGTGTGGCGGAGGCAGGCGCGGGTCAGGCAACCGCAACGGCGCTGATTGAAACATACTGTGATGACTGCTGCCGGATGCTGCAGAAAAAACTGCCGGAGGGACAAAGACTGAAATGGCGTTTTTCCCCTGGCTACGGTGACTGGCCCCTGGAGGAACAGCGGATTTTATTTTCTGTGCTGGACTGTGCCCATACCATCGGGCTGACCCTGACAAAAAGCTGTATGATGGCGCCGGTGAAATCCGTGACAGCCGTGATCGCCATTTTGAACAGGAAGGAACCGGCGGCGGTAAACGGCGTAAGGAATCCGGATCCGCCTTTAAACATAAAGGAAGACGGTAAAAATTTGGCAGACAGTGAAGGATGCGGGGAAACTGAGAGGGTTTCCCTGTCCGAAAATAAATGTCTGCGCTGCGGAAAAATTAATTGTGAATTCCGACGGACGGTACCGGCAAACGATGCAACGGATCGTTCGGAATTCACCTAACGATATTACGGGGAGGAAATCAAATCAAATGTCAGTCCTGGATTTTTTGGGGAAAGAACTATTATATTTTGACGGCGCCATGGGAACGCGCCTGCAGGCTGCCGGCCTGCGGCCCGGTGAACTGCCGGAGGTTTGGAACGTGACCCACGGGGATGTAGTGGCTTCTATTCATGCCAGTTACGTCCGGGCGGGGGCCAACATTTTAAAATCCAACACCTTCGGGGCCAATGCCCTGAAGATGCAGGAGTCCGGCTATTCTGTGGAGGACGTGGTGCTCGCGGCTTTTCAAAATGCAAGGGCCGCGTTTGACGCCGTTCCGGAAATGCCGGCAGAACGGAAATTCTGCGCCCTGGATCTGGGGCCGACGGGAAAATTGCTGGCCCCGTTCGGGGATCTGCCGTTTGCCGAAGCCGTCTCGCTGTATGCGGAAACGGTGCGGGCCGGCGTAAAGGCCGGCGCGGACCTGATCCTGGTGGAGACCATGAGCGATACCTATGAGGCGAAAGCGGCGATCCTTGCGGCAAAAGAGAACAGCAGCATCCCGGTTTTCGTCACGTTTACTTTCGATAAAGGAGGAAAGCTGCTGAACGGCGCGGACGTGGAGACCGCCGTGCTGATGGCGGAGGGCCTGGGCGCGGACGCCGTGGGCTTTAACTGCGGACTGGGGCCTGATCTGGTGGCTCAGCTGCTACCTCGGGCCCGGGCCGTCACCAATCTTCCCCTCATCGCAAATCCCAACGCGGGACTTCCTGTGGAAAAAGACGGGAAGACCATTTTCACCACGGGGCCGGAGGAATTCGCGGACTACATGCTGGAAGTGTACCGCGAGGGCGGATCTGTGCTGGGCGGCTGCTGCGGCACGGATCCGGACTACATCCGTCTGACGGCAGAACGTACAAAGGGGCTGCAGCCGGCTGCTTCCGCAATATCCGGGGACCGTTTCGTGACGGCTGTCACCGGGTATGGCGCACCGGTGTATTTCGGCAGGGGCCCGGTGCTCATCGGCGAGCGCATCAACCCCACCGGCAAACCGTTATTAAAGGAAGCGTTGCGCAATGGCGACATGGATTACATCTGCCGCCTGGGGCTTGAACAGCTGGATCACGGCGCCCATATCCTGGATGTGAACGCGGGCCTGCCCGGTCTTGATGAAAAAGCGGTCCTCTGCAGGGCTGTAAACAGTCTTCAGGCTGTCACTCCGGCGCCGCTGGAAATCGACACCTCGGATTATGAAGCGATGGAACAGGCGCTGCGCCTGTATAACGGGAAACCCTTGCTGAATTCCGTCAACGGAAAAGAGGAGTCCATGGCGAAGGTGTTCCCCCTTGCGAAAAAATACGGGGCCGCCGTGGTTGGGCTGTGCCTGGATGAAAACGGGATACCGGATACGGCGGAAGGACGTCTGGCCATAGCCGAGACCATCCTTCGGACGGCCGCGAGATACGGGATCTCCCCGAAAGATATCGTCATCGACCCGCTGGCGCTGACCGTGAGCACCGACAGCCGCAATCCCTCCATCGATATCGAAGTGATTGAAGCGTTAAAAGAAAAAGGCATCCATACCGTGATGGGGGTATCCAACATATCCTTCGGACTGCCTAACAGGGATGCGGTTAACAGCACCTTTTTCGCCATGTCGCTGGCGGCGGGCCTTTCTTCCGCCATCATGAACCCACAGAGCCAGCGGATGATGGAAGCGTACCGTGCGTATTGCGCCCTGAGCGGGGCAGACGAAGGCTGCAAGGATTTTGTGGCCCGGTATGCGGATACGCTGAAGGCCAAAACAGGGGGTGCGGCAGCGGAATATACGCTGTACGACGCCATCGTAAAAGGAATGGCGGAGCAGGGCCGGGCCGCAACGAAGAAACTGCTGGAAGCAAAAACGGATCCCCTGGACATTATCAACCAGTATATCATCCCGGCATTGAACACAGTGGGCGATGGATTCGGTAAGAAGACGCTGTTCCTGCCCCAGCTCCTGATGGCGGCGGATGCTGCCAGGACGGCGTTTGATGAACTGAAAAAGCAGGTGTCGGCGGGCGGGCAGGAAAATGCGGCCCGGGGCGACACTATTGTGCTGGCCGTGGTGAAAGGCGATATTCACGATATAGGAAAAAATATTGTCAAAGTCCTTTGGGAAAATTACGGGTATCATGTGGTGGATCTGGGGAAGGACGTTCCGGCCGCCTCCGTGGTGGAAGCCGTGGAAACCCATCGTGCGAAACTGGTGGGGCTGACTGCGCTGATGACCACGACCGTGGCTGCTATGGAAGAAACCATCCACCTGCTGCGTGAAGAAACCGAAGCGAAGATTTTGGTGGGCGGCGCTGTCATGACGCAGGAATACGCAGAAGCCATCGGAGCGGACGGCTATGCGCCGGACGCGGTGGCTGCCGTGGAATATGCGAACAGGGTTTTTAAAGGAAAATAACCGGTAAAGAAGAAAAAAGTATAAATTTTTTGTGTTTTAGAAATGGACACGTCTACATTTTAATGACTGAAATGTGTTTTAAGAAAAGATAAAAGTGTAATAAAAATTTACGCAAAACAGAAGACTGTTTTCAAAAACACGAGAAAAGATGGTAACAAGAACTACAATACTATCAATTTTTACAGTTGCGCAGAGTGTTGCTATGGGCGGTCGTACATGGTATAATTTATCTATGTTAAACCTTCACGGGAGTGTTCGGTTCAAGAATATTCACAGTCAAAACAGATTCAAAAAAAGAAGGAGTGTGTGTAGGTATGAAAATGAAAAAATTTATGTCTGCCTTTTTAGTGTCTGCGGTAGCGTTAAGCCTGGTGGCCGGCTGCGGCGGCGGGGATAAGAAAAAAGCTGACGAGAAAAAACCGGCGGCTGCCGCTTCCGTAAAGGTCGGCGTGTTCCTGCCCCTGACAGGCGATAACGCAGGCGGCGGCGAACTGGAGATCCGCGGCATCAAACTGGCTAACAAACTGCATCCGGAAGTCGGCGGCAAAAAGATTGAACTGATCGTGGCGGATAATAAATCCGATAAGGCGGAAGCTGCCAACGTAGCGGCCCGCCTGATTGAAAAAGATAAAGTGAAAGTCATCCTGGGTTCCTACGGTTCCTCCCTGTCCATGGCAGCCGGTAACATCGTAAAGGAAAGCAAGGTTCCTGCTATCGGCACCAGCTGCACCAACCCCCAGGTTACCAAAGGCAACGATTATTATTTCCGCGCCTGCTTCATCGACCCCTTCCAGGGCACGGTAATGGCGAACTATGTATATAGCAAAGGCGCCCGCAAGGTGGCGATCGTACAGGAAGTTTCCAACGACTATTCTGTAGGTCTGGCTAAATTTTTCATCGAAGCCTTTAAGAAGCTGGCCGGTCCGGACAGCATCGTGGAAATTGCCAATTACCAGACTGGCGACAAGGATTTCAGCGCCCAGCTCACCAACCTGAAGGCCAAGAATCCGGACGCGGTGTTCGCACCGGGCAACTTTACCGAATCTGCGCTGCTGGTTAAACAGGCCCGTCAGTTAGGTATGAAGATCCCCTTCATGGGCGGCGACTCCTGGGAGACACAGGACTTCCTGAACGTAGGCGGCAAGGATGTTGAAGGCGTTGAATTCACCAGCTTCTTTGACAGCACCAATGCGGCGACCCCGGAAGCCAAGAAATTCCTGGAAGCCTATTCCAAGGAATATAAGGGCGAGCAGCCTGGCGGCCTGACTGCCATGGCCTATGACTCCTACCTGATCGCGCTGGCCGCCATGCAGAAGGCCGGTACCGACGACAGCAAGAAGATCCGTGACGCCATCGCAGCCACCAAAGATCTTGAGACCGCAACCGGCAAGACCACGCTGAACGCTGACGGCGATCCGATTAAGTCCGCGGTTATCAAAACCATCAAAAACGGAAAGTTTACGTATCTGAAAACTGTTAATCCGGAAGACCTGAAGGCAAAATAAGTTTTCTATTGCTTCCTTTCCGTCCGAAAGGAAGCAATTATTTTTTATTAACCGAGGTACTACACAATGGAGATTTTCCAAGCTATCACCAACATGACTGCGGTAGCCTTTGCCCAGCATCTTGTGAATGGCATCTCCCTGGGCAGCCTGTACGCCCTCATCGCGATCGGCTATACGATGGTGTACGGTATCTTACTGATGATCAATTTCGCCCACGCGGATATCGTCATGATGGCCTGTTATTTTGCGTTGTTCGGCATTACGGCGTTCCATATCCCCTGGTATCTGACCTTCATCCTGACAATCCTTGCCACGGCCCTTTTGGGGGTGACCATTGAACGGACCGCCTACCGTCCACTGCGGGATGCCCCGAAAAATTCCGTTCTGATTTCGGCTATCGGCGCGTCCTTCTTGCTGGAAAACGTGGCCACCTATGTATTTACCGGCCGTCCCCTGCATTTTCCGGATATCCCGTTCCTGTCCACCATGATTTCCGTGGGCGGCGTACAGATACAGGCGATCTGCCTGTTCATACCGATCGTAACGGTCATCTGCCTACTGGTCCTGCTCCATATTGTCAACCATACCAAGACCGGCATGGCTATGCGGGCAGTATCCAAGGATTATGAGATTGCCCGGGTCATGGGCGTGAATATTGACAATATCATTTCCATCACCTTTGCCATCGGATCCTCCTTGGCAGCCATCGGCGCCATCATGTGGGGCATCCGTTATCCGGGCATCACACCGTATTTGGGCGTAATGCCCGGCCTGAAATGTTTTATCGCAGCGGTCATCGGAGGTATCGGCAACATCAAAGGAGCAGTCATCGGCGGCTTTATCCTGGGGCTCGGGGAAATCCTGATCGTGGCGTTCTTCCCCCAGTTCTCCGGCTACCGCGATGCCTTTGCGTTCCTCATGTTAATTTGGATATTATTCTATAAACCGACAGGTTTATTAGGCGAAAAAACGACGGAGAAGGTGTAATCATGAATCAGAATAAACGAAACATCATGCTCACCCTTGCCGCTCTGGTCGTTCTTTTCGGCGCGGCATGCTTTGTTCAGGCAGAGATCGATTCCTATATCCGGCGTATCATCAACCTGTGCATGATTTATGCCATTATCGGCCTGTCCATGAATATCACCAACGGCTTTGCCGGGCAGTTTTCCCTTGGCCAGGCGGGATTTATGGCCATCGGGGCTTACATGGTGGGCATTTTCACAGTGCCGGTGAACCTGCGGGGGGATGTTTTCTACGCAACGCCGATGAATCCCTTGCTGGTCAATATTTACTTTCCCCTGTGGCTGGCGCTGATATTGGGCGGTCTTCTGGCAGCGGTGGTGGCGGGCCTGATCGGCACGCCTGTTCTGCGGTTGCGGGGCGACTATCTGGCGATCGCTACCCTGGGATTTTCTGAAATCATCCGTATCGTCATTACCAATGCCGCCTCCGTTACCAATGGGGCGCTGGGCATCAAGAACATACCGCCCCTGAACGATGTGCGGTATATATTCCTGGTGACGGCGATTTCTTACATTGTCATTTCCCTTTTGCTGAATTCTTCGTACGGGCGTGCATTTAAAGCCATCCGGGAGGACGAGATTGCGGCAGAGGCCATGGGCATCAGCCTGTTCTATCATAAGAACCTGGCCTTTATGGTCAGCGCCTTTTTTGCCGGCATCGGCGGCGGGTTGTACGGTGCCCTGCTGGGTACGGTAGATCCCAAGAACTTCCTGTTCACCCTGACGTATAATTTCCTGCTGATTATCGTGCTGGGCGGTATGGGTTCCGTCACCGGCAGTATGTTCGGCGCTGTACTCGTAACCGGTGGGCTGGAATATCTGCGTCTGTTCGATGAACCCATGGAGATCATGGGGGTCGCGATTCCCCTGTTCCGGCCGGGGCTCCGTATGGTGGTATTTTCCATCCTGCTGATGATATGCGTGCTGTTCTGGCGCCACGGCATTATGGGAACAAACGAACTGACCTGGGAGAAGATACTGCATTTTGTTCGGCACCCGCTGGACGGATTCCGGAAAAAGGGGGTGCAGGGTAAATGATCAAAACGATTTTGCGCACGGAGCATGTGACGATGCAATTCGGCGGAGTCATTGCCGTCAACGATCTGAACATCGTTGTGAAGGAGCATGAGATCATCGCCCTGATCGGGCCTAACGGCGCCGGCAAGACCACGGCCTTTAATGATGTAACCGGTGTGTATACGCCTACCAAAGGTAAAGTTTTTTATACGAAAAAAGATGGGACGGAAGTAGATATTACAGGCAAAAAGCCCAGTGAGATCGCCAAGATGGGAATCGCCCGTACCTTCCAGAACATCCGCCTGTTCAAGGACCTGACTGTATATGAAAATGTGCTGATCGCCAAGCATCTGCACCTGAAATCCAATTTCCTGTCGGCCACGTTCCGCCTTCCCGGCTATAAAAAGGAAGAAGAGGCCATGCGGGCCGATGTGGAAAAGCTGCTGAAAGAGGTCAATCTCTGGGATGTGCGGAATGAAAAGGCCAGCAGCCTTCCTTACGGGAAGCAGCGGTATCTGGAGATCGTCCGCGCGCTTGCTACGGACCCGCAGCTGCTGCTGCTGGACGAACCGGCCGCCGGGATGAACCCGAAGGAAACGGAAGAACTGACCGATTTTATCCGGAAGATTCGGGACCAGTTCAGTCTGACGATTTTCATGATCGAGCATCACATGGACCTGGTCATGGAAATATCCGACCGGATCTATGTGCTGGACTTCGGCACCACTATCGCGACCGGGAATCCGTCGGCCATTCAGAATAATGAGCGCGTAATCAAGGCGTACCTTGGGGAGGATGAAGATGCTTAAAATCAGGGATCTGGTTGTCGCCTACGGCGGCATTGAAGCGCTGAAGGGCATTTCCATCGATGTTCCCGACGGGAAGATCGTCACGCTGATCGGGGCTAATGGCGCCGGAAAAAGCACTCTGCTGCGTACCATCATCGGACTTGTGAAGGCCGGGAGCGGCAGCGTGGAATATAACGGGGATAAGCTGACCGGACTCAACAGCCAGCAGATCGTTTCAAAAGGCCTTACCCTGGTGCCGGAAGGGCGCCGGGTATTCCCCAACCTAACGGTGCTGGAAAATCTCCGTATCGGCGCGTACATGCGTAACGATGAAGACGGTATCCAGGCGGATATCCGAAAAATTTACGATACGTTTCCCCGGTTGGAGGAACGGAACTGGCAGATGGCGGGAACCCTTTCCGGCGGCGAGCAGCAGATGTTGGCTCTGGGGCGCGCCCTCATGTGCCGTCCGAAGCTGATCATGATGGATGAGCCGTCCCTGGGGCTGGCACCGCTGGTCATCCGGGAGATCTTCAACATCATCCGCTCCATCAATGAAAGCGGTACCACGGTGTTGCTGGTAGAACAGAACGCCAACATGGCCCTGAAGGTGGCCCACCATGCCTATGTGCTGGAGACTGGCCGTATCAAGATGGAGGGAAGCGGCAAAGAGTTGCTGGAAAACGAAGAGATCAAAGAGGCGTATCTGGGGAAAAAGAAAAAGTAAAAATAAAAAGTGAAATACTGTTAGCCCTTGCAATTTTGCCAATTTCTTGCGATAATTTAAAGTATAAGGAATTATTTCGTATTGGCATTGACGACATCATTGTTCTGGCAATGTGGGTAAAATTATCCGGCAGTCCGTCAGCGATTTTACAGACAGGGAAGCAGTGCAGTATGCCAGGTTGTTGTTTCCTGAATTACATCGTTCAGCAGAATATTCGGTGATACGCAAAAGCATGACAATGAAGTCGGTTGATTTTTTGTCATGCTTTTTATATTGGAACAATATGGGGACGGAGGGAAGGACATGAAGACGCTGTTAGCTCATACCAAGGAGATCAATGAGCAGCTGGCCCGGTACGGTGTCAAATTCGGAATTTACAAGAACGGGACCTTTAATGAACGGCTGTTCCCGTTCGATCCGGTTCCGCGGCAGATCCCGGAAACGGAGTTTGCCGTGCTGGAGAAGGGATTGGTCCAGCGTGTTACGGCGCTGAACCATTTTATTTACGATATCTATCACGACAAAAAAATTGTGCGTGACGGTGTCGTGCCGGAAGAATTTGTGTACCGTTCCCCCGGCTATCTGGCCCAATGTGAGGGCATTACACCTTCGAAAAAGGTCTACAGCCATATTTCCGGTATCGACCTTGTGGAAGGCAAGGATGGGGTCTGGTATATTCTGGAGGACAACCTCCGTATCCCCTCCGGCGCTTCCTATCCGCTGATTGCGCGTACCCTGTGCCGCCGTTGCAGCCCGGATACTTTCAAGCGTCACCGGGTCAGGGACAACCGCCAGTATGGCGCCCTGCTGAAACGGACCATGGATCATGTGAATACGGGCGGCATCAATGTAATCTTTACACCGGGCCGTTACAACGCGGCTTATTTTGAGCATTCGTATCTGGCGGAGCAGGCAGGGGCGGTGCTGGCGGAAAGCAGCGATCTGTATGTGGAGAACGCTATGCTGTACTATCGCACGAGCCGGGACCCGGTACGGGTCGGCGCACTGTACCGCCGGGTCAGTGACGAATACATGGATCCCCTTTGCTTTGAGCCCTCGTCGCTGATTGGCATCCCGAACCTTATGGAGGCATACCGGGCGGGCAATGTGGCGGTAATCAACGCGCCTGGAAACGGGGTAGCGGACGATAAGGGCATCTACTATTTCGTACCGAAGATGATTTCCTATTACCTGGGGGAAAAAGCGGTCCTCAAGAATGCGCCCACCTATCTGCCGTATTATGAAGAAGACCGCAAATATACGCTGGATAATATTGATAAGCTGGTAATCAAGGACGTGGCGGAAGCTGGCGGGTATGGCGTCGTGTTTGGAGAGAACCTGACCCGGGAGCAGAGGGAAGATCTGAAGGACACGATTAAAAACGCGCCCCGGCGTTTTATCGCCCAGGAGGTTATTGATTTTAAAGATCTGCCGATCCTGGAAAACGGTGAAACGGTGGAACGCAAGGCGGATCTTCGCGCCTTTGTCCTCAGCGGGGAGGATGTGCAGGTATGGCCCAGCGGGCTCACGCGATTCTCCCGGAACCCGGACAGCTTTGTAGTGAATTCTTCGCAGGGAGGAGGCTTCAAAGACACATGGATAGTTTGTCAGTAAATAAAGTGAATCGGCTTTTCTGGCTGGGGCGGTATTATGAACGGCTGGCCACGACACTCAGCTACCTGTGGGACTGGTATGACGTGATGATCGATGGGGAGATTGATTATCCGTTGTTCTGCAAAAAACTGAGTATCGACTGTTGCTATAAAGATGATAAAGAGTTCATGCATAACTATGTATTTGATAAAAACAACCCGGATTCCCTCCGGACGGTGGCCGACGCCATGCTGGGAAACGGCATGGTGCTTCGTGAGATCATCGGCAGCCGCACGCTGGCGTATTTGGAACTGGCGGTGCTGGGGCTCAAGAGTGCGGAGACCAGCGACAGCCCGACCCTTCCGTTGCAGCGCGTCATTGATTTTGTCATGGCCTTCCGGGGCAGTTACGATGACATGATCGATGATGAAAATGTGCGGAACATCATCAAATGCGGTGCCGGAGTGGAGCGGTTGAGCCTGTACCTGCGCCTTGGCTGGCATCTGGATTCCGTGCCGTCGGAAATCGGCAAGCTGATGAAACGGATGAACCGGACAACGCTGCAGCCTTCCCAAAGTTCGCTGCAGGTCCTGATGACCGCGAAATCACCGGAATCGCCGGAAGAGAGCCAAAAACTTCTGGAAGCGGCCGAGCATTTATTTACTGTGTAACAGCTTGCGCTACCTTTCTTTTGCGGTTACAATAAATATGCTGCTGTTAAACTGTTTTCGGCTGTGCCGGTGTGTCAGCTTACAACAGCGGAAACGGCAGGTAAACAGAAAAATTCTGGAGGCAAAATAATCAGGAGGTCCTTTCTGATGCATCGGGAGTTATCCTTTTATTTTGATACGGTCTTACAATTTTCAGGTCCTGTAACGGAACATAATTTTCTTCTGCGGTGCATACCTGCGGATTGCCCCGAGCAGAAAATCCTTTCGTATACACTGACGGTGTATCCGGACGGAGTTTCGTCCCTGGGCCGGGATTCCTTTGGCAATGCAGTACGGGCCGGGCGTGTGCCGAAGGCCCACGATTCGTTCCGGTATACCCTGCAGGGCACGGCATACCGCGACGATTCTCTTCGGGTGCCGGAAGAGGCGGCGCCTTTTTACCGGTATGCGTCGCCATTGACGCAGCCTACGCCGGAGTTAGCAGAATTTTTTACAGCAGCGGAGAAAGAGGCTGCCGGGCGGAGCGGTAAGGAGAAAAACACTTTGCCAGATGATGTTTCGGATATAAACGCGTTGGAAAAGGCGAAAATGCTCTGTGCAAAGGTTCATGAACATTTTATATATACACCAGGTGAAACAAATGTATTTACAACAGCTGGGGAAGCCTTTGCATCAGCCAAAGGCGTGTGTCAGGATTATGCCCATGTGCTGATATCTCTGTGCCGCATGGCTGGTATTCCCGCCCGCTATGTAAGCGGCCTGTTTACAGGGGAAGGGGCCGGACACGCCTGGACGGAGATTTGGATGGACGGACTGTGGTATGGGATCGACCCGACCCATGACCGCCTGACTGATGAAACCTATCTGAAACTGTGTGTCGGCCGCGATTTTGCAGACTGCCCTATTGAACGGGGCGTGTTCTCCGGTTGGGCTGAACAGACGCAAAAGGTGTTCACCAAAGTGACGGATTGATACAGAAGGCGTTCACAAAAGTGAAGGGTAGACGCAAAAGGCGTTCACCAAGGTGATGGATTGCGAAAACAAGGAGAGCCAATGGCAGAAACGGTAGTCAAAGCGCCCCTTCCGGTGGGAGAGGCGCTTACGATTCAAAAGAACAGAATTACCGGTCGCGACGCAAAAAGCCGGAGGCTGGCCGTCGTAACGGGCACCCACGGGGACGAGTTGGAGGGGCAGTACGTGGCCTGGCAGCTGGCCCGTGTGTTGGAAGAAAAGAAAAACCTACTGAAAGGAACGGTGGATATTTATCCGGCTTTGAACCCTCTGGGCATCAGTACGATCTACCGCGGCCTTCCCGGTTTTGATCTGGATATGAACCGGATCTTTCCCGGGAGTCGAAACGAGACTATGTATGAATATATCGCCGATGGGATCATCCGGGACATAAAAGGCGCGGACTTGTGTATTGACATCCATGCAAGCAATATTTTCCTGCGCGAGATCCCTCAGGTACGCGTCAATGAAAAGACGGCGGAAGTCCTGGTCCCCCTGGCAAAGTTGCTGAACATGGATTATATCTGGGTGCACAGCGCAGCGACCGTGCTGGAAAGCACGCTGGCGTACAGCCTGAATATGCTGGGAACCAGGACTCTGGTGGTGGAGATGGGGGTAGGGATGCGCATTACCCGCAGCTACGGCGACCAGTTGATCACGGGAATCCTGTCGGCCCTGTTTCATCTTGGTATGCTGGACGGGGAGGCGCCGGAGATCAAACGGCCGGTAGTCAGCACGGACGGGAGCGTGGCCTTTATCAACGCAAATGCGTCCGGCTTTTTCATGCCGAACGTGTCCCACGGGGAATATGTGAAACAGGGGCAGTCGCTGGGGTTCATCGGGGATGCCCTGAACGGTGCCGTCAAGGAGGAACTGTACAGCCCGGTGGACGGCATGGTGTTCACCCTGCGGGAATACCCGGTGGTGAATGAAGGATCGCTGATTGCGCGGATTCTGGGAGGCGTCGGATTATGAGAAGAATTAAACTCTTTACCATAGATGCGCTTCCGTATCGCCAGCCCATTCCGGTGTACGGGTACCGCTTCGGGTCACGGAAAAAGACGCTGGCCATCATGGGGGCGGTCCGGGGGGATGAAGTGCAGCAGATGTACACGGCGGCGAGACTGGTCCGCAAGCTTTCGGAGCTGGAAAAACAGGGAGCTTTCGCGTCGGATCTGGGCGTGTTGGTGGTTCCCTGTGCCGCACAGTTTTCCATGAATGTAAGTAAACGGTTCTGGCCTCTGGACAATACGGATATTAACCGTATGTTTCCCGGTTATGCCGCAGGGGAGACCACGCAGCGGCTGGCGGCGCGAATCTTTGATGCGCTGCAGGGATACAGGTGGGGTGTTCACTTGGCCAGCTTTTATCTGCCAGGGGATTTTGTGCCTCACGTGCGGATCATGGATACAGGATATCAGCCAAACGAAGAGGGGCTGGATTTCGGTCTTCCGTATCTGGTGATACGGAAGCCTTACCCATATGACACCACGACCCTGAATTATAACTGGCAGGTCTGGGACACCCATACCTTTTCCCTTTATACCCGCTCTACGGATTTTATTGATGAGGAAAGCGCGGAAATGGCGGCAGACAGCGTACTGTATTTTCTGGCTAAAAAAGGAATGCTGCCTTATAAACTGCCGGAAAGCGTGTTGCAGTTTCTGTCCGAGAAAGGTATGCTGGGCAGTGTATTGCCGGAAGGTTCAAAAACAGAAATGGTAAAAGAAGAAAGTTTTGTGAATATCCACAACAGGGCAGGAGGCATCCTGATTCATTACCGTCATCCGGCAGATTTTGTAAGGGCGGGTAACCTGCTGGCAGAGATTATAGATCCCTATACTGCGGAAATTAAGGAAAAAATCTTTTCGCCGGCGGATGGAACGCTGTTCTTTGCCCATCATGCGCAGTTGATAGCGGGCCATTCTATCGTGTTCCGTCTCATCCCGAAGGAGGAAAGCTGAGGCTGCGCAAAATTCCAACGCTATGCCGGCATCGTCGTCGGGGCAGCCCAGACTCATTCCAGAAGCGGAGGCGGCAAAAAGGCCGCAATGGGCTGTGTCGCATGTGGTGATCCGCTGTGTTTTGGCATGTTTTCACGGTTTTCTTTGTAAAAAACAGAGGCGGGCGACACTTTGTCGGCCTGTCTTTTTTTGTTTTGCCCGATTTTGTTGCAAATTTTACAGCTTTTGTATATTTTTCCTTGCAGTCTTTGATATTGTACGATAAAATAAATACGCAGTTTTGTTTTTACGGTGTTGTTACCGAATGATGTCAGAGTCGGATTTTTGGAAAACCCGGATCCCGGTCCGTTATGCCGCAGTACGGTCCATAGCTGCGGAAGGGCGGGATGCATGTTTTCGGGGAGAAAAGTTGAGGGGATTTTTTAAATGAGCGGATACTTTGGCGTTGTATCAAAAGAAGATTGCGTATTTGACCTGTTTTTCGGCACGGATTACCATTCCCATCTGGGAACCCGCCGGGCAGGGCTGGCTGTGTACGGGGAGGAGGGCTTCAACCGGTCCATCCATAATATCGAGAACTCCCCGTTCCGCACAAAATTTGATGAAGATATCCATCATATGCGCGGAAATCTGGGAATTGGCTGCATCTCTGATTATGAGGCGCAGCCGCTGATCGTCCGTTCCCATCACGGAACATATGCAATCACGACGGTGAGCAAGATTAATAATTCAGACGAGCTGGTCGCAAAGGTTATGAAAAAGAATGGCGCCCATTTCCTGGAAATGAGCGGCGGATCCATCAATGCCACAGAACTGGTGGCGACGCTGATCAACCAGAAGGATAATCTGATTGAAGGCATCCAGTATGCGCAGAAATGCGTGGACGGATCCCTTTCCCTCATGATCATGATGCCTCAGGGCATTTACGTGGCCCGTGATAAGGTGGGACGTACCCCGATGATCCTGGGCAAAAAGAAGGAAGGGTTCTGTGCGACCTTTGAATCGTCCGCCTATTTGAATCTGGGATATGAAAGTTACAGGGAATTAGGTCCCGGTGAAATCGATATCATGACACCGGAAGGTGTGCAGGTGCTGGCCAAGCCGGGCAAAAAGATGCGGGTATGTACATTCCTGTGGGTATATTACGGATATCCGTCCTCCTTCTACGAAGGCGTTTCCGTAGAACAGATGCGATATAACTGTGGGAAATACATCGCCCAGAGAGATCATGTCACGGCAAAAGATGCGGATATCGTGGCGGGCGTTCCGGATTCCGGCATCGCTCATGCGGTGGGGTACGCCAATGAAAGCGGCATCCCGTTCTCCCGTCCGCTGATCAAATACACACCTACCTGGCCCCGCTCCTTCATGCCCACTATCCAGAGCATCGCCAAGATGAAACTGATCCCGGTTCATGAGCTGATCAATGACAAGCGGATCATCCTGATTGATGACTCCATCGTCCGGGGCACCCAGCTGCGGGACACGACAGAGTTCCTGTTCCGGTCAGGGGCGAAAGAGGTGCACGCCCGTCCTGCCTGTCCGCCCATCACATTCGGCTGCCGGTTCCTGAACTTCTCACGCTCCAATTCTGAGATGGAGCTGATCGCCCGCCAGATCATTGCGAAAGAAGAAGGCGAAGACGTGGCACGCGAGGTGCTGGAGGATTATTGCAATCCAGATTCGGACCGTTACCATACCATGGTACAGGGCATCTGCAAAAAGATGGGCTTCACCAGCCTGGGCTTCAACCGCCTGGATGACATGATCAAAGCGGTGGGGATCGATCCGGATACGCTTTGTACCTATTGCTGGAACGGGAAAGATTGAGCCCCAGGAGCATTCCTAAGAACAGGATTGCGGGTAAACATCCCGTTAGAACAGGAAGAGCTGCACCGTTTTTGTTCCCGTAAGAAAAAAGCTGTGTGCAGTTTCAAAAACATATAACGTGCAGTGTTAAAAACAGATAGCGTGCAAGGTTGGGAAAAACATCGGGCGCGTTGTGTTATTCCGTGGATCCATGGCATAACAAACGAAACCGGATTTCCCAAATCCTTGCACGCTTTGTCGTTTTCAATCAGAATGTTGCTGTCTGCGCGTTTTAGATTCTTAATCAAAACGTTGAGGCCTGCGCGTTTTGTATTTTTTAATCAAAATATTGCTGTGCGTTTTACCTGTACGAGTACACGACCCCGAACAGCGCAGTCCTTCCGTATGCCGGGCAGTCACCGATGGTATGGGATCCCAGTGCTTCGTAGGAATCATTGAACAGGTTGTGAATTTTAAGATAGCTGCTCCAGTGTTTGCTGAACCGGTAACCTAAATTCACGTCTACGACAAAATAGTTTCCGGAATACCAGTTGCTGTCCCGTCCGAAACCGGAGGTGAGAAGGATGTTATTGGACCAGCGGCTGTCTTTGTAATGCAGGGCCGCTTTCACCTGATGGCGGGCAACCAGGTCCGTACAGGCGGGATCTTTATCTCCCCAGTCTGTGTTGGAATTGGTATAGGTGTAGGACAGGGTTGCGTTGTATTTCGGGCTGAACGTATCGGTGACAGATAACTGCAGGCCCTGCTGGTGGAGCCCTTCATAATTTTCCGGGCGCCACGCTGCTCCGTCATAATTCCATAAGATTGGATTTTTTGTGTAACTCATAAATCCGCTGAGGTCGGCAAAAATTTTTTTATTGAACTGATGGCGGATGCCGCCGCTCAGCTTCCAGCCTTTTTCTGGTTCCAGTCCGGAGTTCCCACGGATCCGCTGGTTGTTATAGTAAAGTTCGTCCAGGGAAGGAACTGCGTAAATATTCTGCAGAGACCCATAAAAGGCGGTCTTGCTGTCAGGACGGTATTCCGCGCTGCCGGCGGATACATAATGGCTGCTGAACCCTCCGGTGTGGGTGATGGCGCTGGTGCCTGTGAGTATGAACTTATGGAAACGGCGTGTTGATTTGACAAAGGCGGTCACGCTGCTTCTGCTTTTCTCGTAATTTTTTCCGAAGCTGCGGTTGGAGTCGGTCACTCCGGGATAACCGGGGACGATAGTCCCGGCCGGAGGATTTTCGGCAACATTATAGTTGGTATCATTTTTTATCGAAGTGCGCCGCCAGGTGAAGCCGGCAGAAATGACGTGATCCTTGCTGATTTTCCAGGCGTCCCTCCAGTCGAGGCCGTTGGTATGGCTCTTCCACCGCCCGTAAGAAAGCAGATCTTCCTGGTCCTTTGTGCCGGTGGGGCGGTAAGTGTCGCCCTGATTATAGTAATGATACAGGGAAATGTAACCCGGTGTGTCGGTATTTTCTTTGTAATTATAGGTCAGCGCCAGATGGTTGGCCATTTTTTCATAATTGTAATCGGTGGGATTTTGGCGGGAATACCAAAGGCCCCGGTCGTTGCTGAAGTGGTTATAGGTAAAGTTCAGAGAACTGTTTTTCGTCAGCTGCCTGTCGATGCGGTAGAACATTTCTCGGCGGTTGACCCGGGAGTTGGGCATGGTCTCCTTGCCGCCGTCCGCGCTTTTATAGCGCAATTTTCCAAGATTGGAACGCCCGCCGGTACCGATCCAGCTCCATCCCTTTCCGCTTCCTTCCAACTGGGTTTCCCAGCGCGAGGCATCGTACGGACCCCGCGCTCCTTCAAATTTGAAATTATGTTTTCCGCCTTTTTTTGTGATGATGTTGATTACGCCGCCGGGGGCGTCATAATTTAAAAAACTGTCGCCCACGGCGCCGTGCAGGATTTCAATGCGGTCGACGGCCATGACCGGCGGCGTCATGTCCAGGTCATAGGAAGCCCTACCGTCGGTAAGGCCGCTGTCCAGGTTCTGCCGACGGCCGTCGATGAAAACGGCAACCCGGTCATCGCCGTCGATGCGAACTACCTGATGCCCCGTGTTGAAGGAACCCGGGGTGACCGTGACGCCGGGCGCGTAGGAAATCGCCTCTGCCACGGTTTCATAATGGTTATCTTCCATCTCCTCTGCCGTAATGACAGTAGTGGACGCCGGGGTCTGCAACATGGCTGTCTGCGCCGATGCGCTGTGGGCGTCGGCCTTCATGGCTGCCCGGGCGTTTGCGGCAGCTGTCTCTACGGGAATATGTTCTGCGGAAACGGAGGAAGCGGCAGTGAAACAGGAAAGCAGAACAGCGGCGGCTAATTTTCTGGAAAGCATCTCTTTTTCCTCCAAATTATGAAAATGTTTTTCGCAACATGGGCCAGGACCGCACAAATGTATTTTTTCTTCCGGGCTATCATGCTTTGCGAACAGTGTATCTTTGTGAACCGTATATCTGATGGAACCGGAACGGGGTTTGCTGCACAGCTGCGAAACAAAGTTTCGGTGTCTTATGAATCTGCCTAATCTGATTATAACAAAAAATAGAAAAAAGGTTTATCAATTTTAACAAAATTATCGTTTTATGATGTTAAAAATGGATCTTACGCTTTTTTGCTGGACAGATTCGATGTTTTACGATAAAGTAAATATAATTGAAGAGGATTTGAGATTCTTTCAAATAAACCATTTATGGGGGTTGATGTATCGTGAAAAAAGGGGAACCGAAAAAATGGACATACCTGTCCCTGACAGCAGTGGTGCTGCTACTGGCATGGCTGGCATATGCAGTGGTACACAACCATATGCCGGTGAAAGAGACTGTCTGGGCGCTGACGCCTCCGATTGTTGCCATCGCGCTGTCTCTGATTACCAAAGAAGTATACAGCTCGCTGTTTATGGGCATCCTGACAGGCGCTTTCCTGAATGCCGGATTTGATTTGGTGGGGACACTGAACCAGGTGTTTCAGGAAGGCATGCTGACGGTGCTGTCCGATAAATGGAACGTGGGTATTTTAATTTTCCTGATTATTCTGGGCATGATGGTGCAGCTGATGAACCGTACCGGCGGATCGGCCGCTTTTGGCCAGTGGGCTTCCACCCATATCAAAAGCCGGGCTGGGGCGCAGCTGGCTACCATGCTGCTGGGCTGCCTGATTTTTATCGATGACTATTTCAACTGCCTGACGGTAGGTTCCGTAATGCGTCCCGTAACGGACAAATACAACATCAGCCGGGCCAAGCTGGCCTACCTGATTGACTCCACCGCGGCGCCGGTTTGTATCATCGCTCCCATTTCTTCCTGGGCGGCGGCAGTTTCCGGTTTCGTAAAAGGAGAGAACGGCATTAACATTTTCGTGCAGGCCATTCCCTATAATTTCTACGCACTGCTGACCCTGGTCATGATGGTGCTTATTATCTGGCTGCGTATTGATTTCGGTCCCATGCTGGTGCATGAGCAAAATGCCGAGAATGGGGACCTTTTCACCACGGGCATTACCACGGAAGCGGCGGAAACGTTGAAAAAAGGTGAAAAGATCGGCCGTGTTATCGATCTCGTTCTGCCTATTGTTTTACTGATTGTCTGCTGCGTTATAGGCATGATTTACACCGGCGGTTACTTTGAAGACAAAGGCTTTGTGGATGCCTTCGCCAACAGTGATGCTTCCGTTGGCTTGGTGCTGGGTTCTGCTGTAGCCCTGCTGATTACCATAGTTTTCTATCTGATCCGCCAGTCCATTCCTTTTGCGGACTGCATGGACTGCCTGCCGGAAGGCTTTAAGCAGATGGTTCCGGCCATGCTGATCCTGTCCTTCGCCTGGACGTTGAAAGCCATGACCGACAGCCTGGGCGCCGCAAAATATGTGGCGCATCTGGTGGAAGGTTCCGCTGCCGGCCTGATGAACTACCTGCCGGCCATCATCTTCCTGATTGCGGTAGGGCTGGCTTTTGCTTCCGGCACATCTTGGGGCACCTTCGGTATCCTGATCCCGATCGTGGTATCCTGCTTCCAGGGCATCGACAACCAGATGATGATCATCTCCATCTCCGCCTGCATGGCGGGGGCGGTCTGCGGAGATCACTGCTCGCCCATTTCTGATACCACGATCATGTCGTCGGCTGGCGCCCAATGTATCCATCTGAATCATGTGACCACGCAGATTCCGTATGCGCTTACGGTGGCCGTCGTCTCGTTCTTCAGTTTCTTGGTGGCAGGCTTCACCAAGAGCGCCGTGCTGTCCCTAATCTTCGGCATTATTATCCTGTGCCTGGTGCTGATGATGATGCGCAGAAGGAGCCTGCAGCAGTAAAACAAAAAAACGCGCCTGTGATGACAAAAAAATTGTTGTCACATGGCGCATTTTTTATGGAAAGTAAGGGCGATTCATGTTAAAATATTTATAATAGTAAATTCGTATTTTAAGGAGGAACGGGAATGTTAAAGGACGGAAAACTTTGGATTGCGAACAACGACAAAGGTGAGAATATTTTTATCCTGCCGAAGATGGCCAACCGCCACGGCCTGGTGGCAGGCGCTACCGGCACCGGTAAAACCATTACCTTAAAGGTTATGGCGGAAAGCTTCAGCGATATGGGCGTGCCTGTGTTCATGGCAGACGTGAAAGGCGATATCGCCGGTATGATGTGCCCTGGCGTTAACACGGAAGACATGCAGAAACGCATCCAGAAATTCGGCCTGGCAGAAGCCGGTTTTGAATATAAAGGCTATCCTGTTACCCTGTGGGATATTTTCGGGCAGAAGGGCATCCCCCTGCGCACTACGATTTCGGAGATCGGCCCCCTGCTGCTGGCCCGTATCCTGGAGCTGAACGAACTGCAGAGTTCCATCCTGAATATCGTATTTAAAATTGCCGACGACAACCAGCTACTGCTGATCGATACCAAAGATCTGAAAGCGATGCTGAATTTTGTGAATGACAACCGTTCTAAATTTGAAGCGGATTACGGCAAGATGAGCCCGGCTTCCATTACGGCGATCCTGCGTTCCGTGGTGGCGCTGGAGACCCAGGGGGGCGATGTGTTCTTCGGGGAACCGGCCCTTGCGATCAGCGACTGGCTGACCCAGGATTGCGGAAGAGGAATGATTAACATCCTGGACAGCGAAAGCCTGATCAATAACGGGAAGCTGTATTCCACCTTCCTTCTGTGGATGATGTCCGAACTGTTCGAGACCCTGCCGGAAGTGGGGGATCTGGCGAAACCTAAGATGGTATTCTTCTTCGACGAAGCGCACCTGCTGTTCAACGGGGCGTCCAAAGCGTTGCTGGACAAGATCGAGCAGGTGGTGAAACTGATCCGGTCCAAGGGCGTGGGCATCTACTTCTGCACCCAGAGCCCCAAAGATATTCCCGACGGCGTGCTGGCACAGCTGGGCAACAAAGTACAGCATGCGCTGCGGGCCTACACCCCGGCCGACCAGCGGGCTGTCAAGGCCGCGGCGGCGTCTTACCGGCCCAATCCGGAATTCGATACGGCGTCCACCATTATGGAACTGGGTACCGGCAAGGCGGTGGTATCCTTCTTAGGGGAGGACGGCATTCCCGGTATTGTACAGAAAGTTTCCATCCTGCCGCCTCAGTGCAGCATGGGCTCCATTTCTGATGGTCAGCGGGATCAGGCCATCAAAGCCAGCCTGTTGTACAGCAAATATGCAAACTATTTTGACCGGGATTCCGCTTACGAATTCCTGCAGCGGCAGCAGCAGGTAGCAGCAAAAGAAGCAGAAGACGCCAGGGTTGCAGCCGAGCAGGCTAAGATTGCGGAAAAGGAAGCGAAGGAAGCGGCGCTGGCCCAGGAAAAAGCGGAAAAAGAAGCCGCCCGGGAAGCAGAGCGTGCCGCGGCGGAAAAGAACCGCCTGATTAAAAATGTAGGCAACAGCGTGTTAGGAACAGTAGGCCGTTCCGTAGGCCGCTCCTTAGGCGGATCCGTCGGTGGCAGCATGGGCCGGAATGTAGGCGGAAACCTGGGCGCCAGCCTGATCCGCGGCATCTTCGGAACATTTTTTAAGGGATAAT
>CAJOKZ010000038.1 GCA_905235335.1 uncultured Succiniclasticum sp. | reverse complement strand
CACATCAGGTCCTGTTGCTGTCCGTATCATGGTTATCCCGTTTTGGATTTTTCGGGAACCAGCCTTTCTCTACGCGTTTCTCCTGCTGGAACAGCTCCAGGATGCTCCAGAAACAGGTTGTCGCCACAACGGCACAGATACTGCTGATCATGTCCGAGTCCGTATTCACGGACAGCGCAAGAAATATAAGTCCTGCCAGTGCGAACACAGGCCATAACTTTTTGGAAAAATAGTATTCACCCCATATAACCAGAGGGTGGAACAAACCAATAATCAGAAAGTTTATAATTGCAATAATCAGTCCGGTATAATTCATCGTCTCCCCCGCAAACACGTATCAATAAACCAGCAGGCTGCGCGCCGTATTACGATGCGCGCTGCGTAAAGCATTTCCATTTTGTATTATCATAACAGGTCACGAAACAAATTGCAATTTGCCTGCGTTCATGGTATAAACTTCATCTGCGTATGGTTCCGCTGCGGATTCGTGCGTCACTAACAGCACGGCTGTTCCCGCATCCGCAGCCTTCCGCAGAAGGTGAAGCACAAGCTCTGTGTTCTCATCATCCAGATCGCCGGTAGGTTCGTCAGCCAGCAACACAGGCGGATTCTGGATCAGCGCCCTGGCGACAGCCATACGGCGCAGTTCCCCGCCGGAAAGTTCTGCGGGATTTGCCCGGGCCAGTTCAGCAATACCCACCTCCTGCAGCAACGCCAGCGCTCTGTTGTCCACGTCCTTTTCCGGCTCATACAGACGTACCGGGAGTATAACGTTTTCTAAAACGGTTAAACTGCGTAAGGCAGTGTGTCCCTGCGGAATGATGCCTATCTTTTGGTTGCGCAGTCTGGATAATGCCACATCATCCAAAGTATACAACTCCGTTTTATCAAAAAACACATGACCCGCATCCGGTTTCAGAAGCCCGCCCAGCATATTCAGCAACGTGCTTTTCCCGCTTCCGGACCGGCCCTTTACCGCAACCAGCCTCCCTGCCTCCAGAAGCAGGCTGGCTTCCTGTACAGCGCTGAACAGTTTTTGTTGGCTCCCTGCCCTTGCAAAGCTTTTTGAAATGTTATCCGCCAGCAGTTTCATCATTCACCCTCCCGCAAAATCAGGCTCGTATCCATGTTACTGATACGTTTTGCCGACAGGGCTGAAATGATGCCGCCAGCCAGGACGGAAATCAGCAGCGTGGCGCCTGCCAGTAACAAAATTGTGGAAACGGGCGGCATAAGAAACGGTACCTTCAGCAGATTTCCTATCGCTGTGTTAAACAGCATGACAAACATAGAAGCCAGCGCAATCCCCACAATGCCGCCGGCCAGATTGATCAGCACCGCTTCGGAAACTACCATGCGCGACAACATACTGCGGGAAGTCCCCAGTACGCGCAGTACGGCAAATTCGCGCTTCCGTTCATTCATCAGCATGGTAAACACAATCATCATGATCAGTACGCACAAAATCCATATGACCCCGATGCAGATACCGATCATGTCCGACAGGCCGGACAGGCCTGCAGCCACATCAGAAATCAGGTTCTTTGCCGCTACGGCTTTCACCTTCCGCACATGCAGATTGATTTCGCCTGTGACTTTTTCAATATCATACCCGTCCTTCACTTTTACCAGCACAGTCGAAGTCGCATCCGCCGGATCAAAGGAGTTGTACTGGTTCATTCCTCTTTTCTGGGATGCCGCAATCAGCCGTTTCACCGTATCTTCATTGGCGTAAATCGCATTGTCCAGCGCAGAACCGGTCTTGGCCAGCTGCGCCGCTACTTTGCAGTTCACATCATAAAATTTCAGCATGCGCGTATCCGTAAACCGCACATTGCTGCCTGCCACAATATCACCGTCACCCAGCAAGCCGCCGTATGTTTCCCGTATCCATGGCTGAATGGCGAAATCGCTCCGGGGATCAAACCCCACAATCTGCAAGGAAGCGGAACAGCAGTCCGCCGTCATGGACGCGAGAAACAGCTGGGGCGAAACCTTCTCCACGCCTTCAATGCCGGCGACATCGTCCAGCACTTTGCGTTCCATATAAAAATAGCCCGGCGTGCCCTGCAGCAGCACGGAATTCACGTTAAACTTCGTTTTGGCTGCGACGGGAACCACCACAATGTCTGCTCCCAGCCGTGAATTAAGAACCCGCAGCCCCTGCTGCATGCTGCCGGTCAGCAGCGTGCCCCCGAATATTGCCGTGGCGAACAGGACGGAAAACAGCAGCACGGCAATTGTCCGTCCCGGCCTCCGTTTTATATTCTGTAAAGAAAAACTCGTAATAAAATCCATCGCTTCACTCTTTTCGCAATCTGGTCCAAATATCAATTCCGGTCACAACACATATAAATACTCCCACAAAAATTACCGCCGGCCTGAATATCGCCTGACACTGCATCGCAGCCATCCTGCACAAAGGCAGAAGATAGCCCGGGACCGGCATCGCTAAAAACGAAACTGCAAAAATGGCTGCGCTCAGCATCATTTTAAAACGACGTCCCATAAAGAAGCGGATCATAGCGAAAAGGACGCAGAGTCCTCCTGCCCCGGTTACCAGCAGATTCGACATATGGCACATCATCCGGCTTCCGTCAGGCTTAGGCAGGCAGGCGGGAAAAATGGTCTGCGAGCCAACGCAGAGCAGCAGCGCCAATAATAAAATCAGTATGTCCAAAAATCCGTTACCGCCTTTTTCTTCCATAATTTTCCCGCTCCGTTCCATTTAAAAGCAACTGCGCCGGGGGCAGCGCCCTGTTCCCGGCGCAGCAGTATCCATTGTCTTTCACTATCGGTTATTTGTTATCACAGCCGTGTGCCTTATCATAGTTGCGATTGGCTTCCACTGCTTCCGCCTGTGTCTGTTTGTCTTTTTCTACTGCTGCATTCGCTTTCTCAGCCTTCCAGCCGGCTTCAGCCCTCTCACGCTGAGTCGGTTGCTTTCCGTCCGGATGGATTTCTTTCCAGCCTTCTTCGGAACGTTCCTGCTGTGTTTTGCGGACTTCCTGCTTCTGGTTTTTCCAGCCGGCTTCAGCCCTTTCGCGCTGGGTCGGCTGCTTTCCGTCCGGATGGATTTCTTTCCAGCCTTCTTCGGAACGCTCCCGCTGCGTTTTGCGGACACCTTCGTTTGCGTACCCGTGCGCCCTGTCATACGCTTCGTTTTCCTTTAAGGCCGTCGCCTGTGTAAATGCGTCTTCTTCCGGAGTTGCCGCGTTTACCGTAAAAGCGGGAGCAACAATAAGGCAGGCTAATACGCCCGCGACTGCCATTGATTTTCTGAATCCATTTTTCATATGAATCTCTCCTTTCTATTAATACCAATACTCTGTTTTCTCTCCGGCTGTTGTCATAAATTACAGCAGTTCAACGATACCTGAAAATTCTTTTACCGCTTCACTGCTTCTTTTTCGTTTCCCATACGCTTTCAGGCAACGCATCCGCCAGTGCAAATGCTCCTGCCATAATATCCTCGTCTGTCAGAGCAAGACCCATCTTCGGGATCAGGGAAGCAAGCGTCTGTATACGCTGTTCGTACTCAACCGCAATCCGAATGCCGGAATCGGTGATACTGATTTTCCCATACCGCTTCTTTAAGATTAGATTTTTCTCGGAAAGAGTCGAAAGCATTTTTACCACAGATGGTTTGGACACCTTCAACTTCCGTGCAATATCAGCGGAAAGGACTTCCGGTTTAGACAGGGATATCTGATAAATTTTATACAGGTATCGCATTTGTGCTGCACTTAACGTATTTAATTCATCCTGCTCTTTGGCAAACGACATAATAAAGACCCTCTCTGGTATATTTGAAAATCAAAAATCTGTACTTTTTCTATTTAACAGCCTTTTCCAGTGCCATCTGTCCGGCTTCAAAGAAACCTTTATAGGACACAGTCGCGCCAGACACAGCGTCTACCCTATTCAATTCCTGTTTTTTTACCAACTCTGCCGCATAGGTTTTATTCGCCCGGAGGGCAAGCTGGGCTTTGTTATAATACACTTTGTTTTCTATCTTGCCGTTGGTTTTCCCATAATCCGCATCTTTCAGTTTGCCGCCTTTCAGATAGCCTTCAAAGACAGCGTCTTTGATTTTATGCTTTTCTATGGTAAGGGTCAGCTTCGTATATTCCCCTTCTTCATCCGGCTTGCCCAGCCCCCAGTAGGTTCCATCCTTGGCTTTGGCTAAAAGCCCCGTCGTATCAATTTTAGGTGGGCGGTAATTTTCCAGTCCTGCCGTACTTTTTTCCGCAGCCGGCGACTGTTGCGACGTTTTTTTATCAGAACTGCAGGCCGTCAGCATCGTAACAGCCGCAACGACAGCCACGCAGGCTGCTGCTTTTTTTAAATAATGCTGCATGAACATCAATCCCCCGTAATATTTATACCGCCACTCCTGCCGGTTTCATTCCTTCTGCACTCCGGATGTCATCCCGAAGCATCAGGCATCACGCAAATGCCCGTGTTCGATGATAACGATCCGCTTGGCGGCCTGACCTACTTTATCCGAATGGGTTACGGTAATGATGGTGTGTCCCTCTTTGTTCAGTTCCCGGAACAGGTCCATCACTAACTTTTCATTTTTTTCATCCAGATTACCGGTAGGTTCGTCCGCCAGGATCAGCACCGGATAATTAATCAGGGCACGGGCAATGCAGACGCGCTGTTGTTCACCGCCGGACAGTTCGCTGGGCAGGTGATCTGCCCGGTCAGCCAGGCCCACCCGATCCAGTGCTGCCATTGCTTCGTTACGATCCGGAATACTGTGATAGTATTGCGCTACCATCAGGTTTTCCACCGCTGTCAGGTAGGGAATCAGGTGGAACTGCTGGAATACCATACCGATCTTGTCACGGCGGATCCGGGTCAGTTCATTTTTCGTCACTTCATTCAGATCAATACCATCCAGCACTACCTGTCCGGCTGTATGTTTATCCATACAGCCGATGATATTCATCAACGTGGTCTTGCCGGAGCCGGAAGGCCCCATAATGGCAAGCCAGTCCCCTTTTTCCACAGTCAGGTTTACATGCTCCAGTGCGGTGACCCTGCCGCCATAGACCATTGCCACATCGGTTAACTTTAAAAGACTCATCGTTACGCTCCTTATTCCCCGCGCATGACAATCGCAGGTTCGACTTTAACTGCAGTACGGACCGGAAGCATGGTCGCTATGGCCGTAACCAAAATCGATAACACAACGGACATGACCGCAATTGGTATGGACAGTTGAAGGCTGCGGCCAAACACATTAGTACCCACCGCCTGGGCGAACAGATAACCGCACACCGTTCCCAGAATGCCGCCCAACAGACCCAGCATACAGCTTTCCCCGAAAAACTCCGCGGCGATATTCCTGTTATCGGCGCCCAGCGCTTTCTTCAGCCCGATCTCCTTACGCCGTTCCGAAACTACTTCCGTCATGGTAGTGCCCACGCAGACCAAGGTCAGCAGCAATACTACCACGGTAACCAGCAGTACCAGTGCCTGCAGCTTGCCCAGCACAGTCTGTTCCGAACTGGCGATTTGTTTGACCGTCTGGGGATGGATGGAAGGTTCTTCTTCAGCCATTTGCCTGGCAAAAGCGTCCAGTTCCGCCGCATTGGCCACGACGCTCACCTGCGCCATACTGATGACGCCCGGCTTATTTACGATTTCCTGCATCTGCTTCAGGTCCATGTAAGCAAACTGTTCTTCCTTCCCACCAGTCCGTACGATTCCGGAAACCGTAAAGGGGCTTTCCCAGGAACCGTCCCCCAGTGCCAGGATAATCTTTTCCCCGGGTTTTGCCTGGAATTTTTCCGCCAGCTCATGTCCCAGCAGAATCTCTTTATCCGCAGCAGGCATGGCGCCATTGATCTGCCAGTAGGGGCTTACCTTTTTTACCATATCGAAATCCGTACCGCCAACCAATACCGGCGATTCGTTGATTTTCATACGTTCGTACAGGAACGGGGCAGAGCCGACGATTTCATGTCCCTGCAGTCTCTGATACACGGCCGGAAGTTTCACTTCCTGTATGGTCGTCGTACCGCTGGCAGGCAGCAGCAACAGGTTCGCACCATATGCGCGGAATTCGCGCCCCATCTGTTCCGGCACTTCTTTATAAACAGTAATCATGCCAGAAATAATGGTCGCCCCGATAGCCACAGCCAGCAATGCGATAAACATACGCAGTTTCCGCCGCAACAAGGCGTTGGTGACCATGGTAAAATACATTTTTAATTTCTGTATATTCATCATTCATCACCTTCCGTGTAAGACGATGGCCGGATGCAGTCCCAGCAAAGAGCGGATAGCCGGCAGACTGCCCAGCAGCAACATCAGAATCAGCAGGACGATCAGAAGCGGGATCACCATCATGTTTACAGCGATGCCGGAACCGAAGACCGCATGGCCGATAATCTGGGCGAAACCCAGGCCGGCAAAATATCCGGCCACACCGCCAATGAGGCCGGCCATAAAAATTTCCGTTAACACAAGTACCACAACAGAACGGTCCGTGGCGCCGATAGCCTTCAGCAGACCCAATTCGCGGCTGCGTTCCATAATATTGGCGCTGACCAGATTGGAAACACCCATGGTCGCGCTCAGCAATGACAAGATTGTAATGAGCAGCATCAACAGTTGCGTCTTGTCAAGGATACGTCCTTCTGATTCTGCAATCTGCCGAACGGGACGGGCCACGGAATTCTGAATCACTTCCTCAATCTGGAAGGCGATGGAACTCACATAAGAAGTACAGTACCAGATTTCATATTCTTTGAGAGAAAGACTTTTGGGGTTTGCCGCTGCCCTACGCGCCAGTTCGTTTTCCGGCGTGGTCATAGCGCTGACATTGATTGTATCAATTTTCCCCGGCAGGCCCAGCGCCTCCTGAACCACCGGCAGTTGCGCTACGATCTGGTTTTCCTCTTCCCCGCCGCCGCTGACGACCCCGGCGATTTTAAAGAAGCCTCTGCCGCCATCCTGTTTGGCATAGGCCAGTTCGTCTCCCGTCTTTACCTTCAGCTTCTGGGCCAGCGCTTTGCCAACCAATACTGCACCGGCATCCTTTTCTGCCGGCCAGGCCCCGTCAATCTGCCACCAGGATTTCATATATTGTTCCCCTGTAGAAAACTCTTCACCGGTAGGCAGTTTCATGTAATGATCGAACCAGGTTCCCGTTAGCGGAACCGTCCCGCCGTTTTCCAGTTTTATACTGCCTGTCAGGTGCGGCGAAAAGGCGACTATATTATTCGTCCAGAAGATCGTCTTCAGTTTGCCCACATCTTCTTCCAGAAGGTACTCCTTCGGCGCGGAACCTTCCTCGAGTCCGTAAATGTCCTTCAGGATAGAAGCATTTTTTGAGGTAACTGTAATATTGGCGCCAAAAGCTTTCAGTTCCTGGTTTACCTTGTCGCCTACGTCAAACATGACGTTCAGCATCGCCGTCGCAAGGGAAACGCCCAGAGCCACCGTCAGTGCCACAAAGAGAAGCTGGCGGCCCTGCCGCAGGATAGCTCCCTTTACCATTTGCCAGAACATAACTCTTCCTCCTTCCGGTCAGCGGAAATACTTTTCTGCTGCTTCCAGAACGGGCTGTTCAATTTGTATCTGCCCGCTGTTTACGCCATATGCCACCGGAATCGGGTTACAGCCGCCGGGCAGCCCGATGGTCGACTTGTTCATCACCACGTCGCACAATTTGCAGACGACCTGATCCTCCCGTTCAATATAGCCGGTGGGCCCACAGATTTCACAACAGTCCAGACCGACCCCGTACGCGGAACCGCCTTTCCGGACAATAATAAACCGCACCTCCGTACCGCCTTTAGCCTGATAGGCATACCGGTGCAGATGCCCGTCTTCCACTTCCTTCAACGGAATAGCCACCAGCCCGTTTTCCGCAGTGATGGGTACCGCCGGTATCAGTTCTTCCGCTTTATTGGCAAAGCTGCTGCCAAAGCTGGACAAAAAAATCATCAGGAACAAAGCCACGACGGATGCTTTGCCCCAGCGCTTTTTATGTATATCGTCCGCAACGATTTTCCGATATTCGGCAGGATTCGCCCCTTCCGGACGTTCAGGACATTTTTGTAAAAACAGTGCCGCAGGCACCATAAATACAACAAAGAACACAACAAAGATAAACCAGGACTGGTGATCAATCAGCGGACCCATCAGCCGGATCAGCCCCCGCACAGGCAAAAAGCCCCGGGCCATCAGAATCTGTATCAGATATACGAACTGCTGGAAGAGCAGAGCCGCCACCTGAATAATGAACACCGTATAAAGCCGGCGGTCATTCAGAGATTTTGCCGCATGATAAATCAGCCAGCTGCCAACTACCGCTATGGCAAGACCTGTAAAAAAGCCAAGCATCCGTACCGTCATGTCAAGAGAAAGGATCTCTTCCACGTTGAGAACCGTTGTTACCGGAATCAGCCAGATTTCCATGCCATAATAAACGGACAGCGCGATAACAAGAACCATTACAGCCATACCGAAAAATTTAGCACGTCTGGAAAACTTTTCCTGCGACCCCAGCAGGACTCCTACCAGTCCTATTTCACTGATAATCGCGAAGAATGCCATGATTCCTTCTACAATTTCACGGCTGACAGCATTCCGCGTCCCCTGTTTAACCGCAATCAGGAAAACAGAAAACCAGAACCCGCGGTACGCAGCTTTTTTAAACGTCTGTATCAGTCTGCCCCCGTCATAGCTGATAAGGATGGCCAGTAAAACAGCCAGTGGCGTCAGCAGGGCAGTACCAAATTCCATGGCCGGGATAAGCTGCTGCAAAAATATCCTTAACGTCTGCATAATCAGGATTCCTTTCAGAGAAAATCGAAAATCCTGGCCGGAGAAACAGTTCCCCGGCCAGGAACTTATGGAAATGCAGCTTTATCCAGGCTGCATTTCCTGTACTGCATATAACCTTCTATGCCAGATTACCAGTTGCGGGGAACGTAATCAAAGGTCCATTTCATAACGGTAGGTTTAGTCCACAGACGTCCGGTAACACCGGTTTCCTTATCGATATGTAGGCTGTAGTTCTGGCGGATCGGGCTCTCAATAGAGAATTCACATTCATAGGTTCCGGCGCCCTGCAGCTTCAGGTTGGCGCCATAGTGCGGGCCGTCGTCAGCGCTCATAGGCATGAATACGCCGGTAAGGGGTTTATCCAGCGCTTTTTTGCTCTTGGCATCAATTTTCGTGATTTTGTAGTTAACGGTCAGGTACGGGATCCATTCGCCAACACCGAAGCCGCATTCGTTGCCTTCGGTGGCGTGGATATCGGTTTCCATGTGGATATCCGCTTTGTCAGCAGCTAACATGGAGCCGGGGGGATCCATCTGTACCGGCTGGAAATATACCAGAGCCACATTGAAATGGTTTACGGTATCTTCCTGTTCATCGCCGATTGGATATTCCTGGAATGCCGCAAAAGCGGAAGCGGAAGCCATCAGGGATGCAGCAGTAACACCTGCTACGGCTAAAGTTTTGAGTTTTTTGAAGTTCATGTTTCTTTCTCCTTTCAGGAATAAAATATTGTATTATGACACATAAACAGCTTGCCAGGCACAATCAGTCCTATGTGTTATAACCGAAAAATAATGTTTCAGGCATTCTTTTCTCTGTTTTGCATATGCCGCCAGATGATTGTGACAGCCCCGGCAATCAGCAGGAACAGTTGCGTACCGCAGGTTTCCCAGGTGGGGTACAGGCCCAGCCAGTCAATATTGGGAAACCAGGGAGCATGAAAAAATGTCTGGCTGACCACCCCGGCTTCCTGCAGCTCGCTGACGCCGCTGCCGGCAAAAGCCACCGCCAGCAAAAACATCAGGGCACTGGTAATGATAAAGAACGGACGCAGGGGAATCTTCAGCAGGCCAAACTGGATCACAGCGTAAAGAATCAGCAGAACAACACAGCCTGCCCCAAAACCGAACCAGATCATTTCCGTATCGCTGCTGGATCCGTTAAAGAGCGCCTGATAGAACAGGATAACTTCCGCACCCTCCCGGTATACTGCGAGAAAAGCTGCAAAGCCTAACGCTCTTGCCTTTCCAGTCGTCAACGTCTCCTTCATCATACCTTCAATATAATGCTTCCAGGACTGGGCGCTGGTCTTGCCGCTCATCCAGAGACTTACCGACAGCAATACTGCTACCGCTACCAGCGCCGTAATGCCTTCAATCAGTTCCTGGCTGGCTCCGGCAGCAAATTTATCCATGAGCTGGCTGAACACATAGGCTGTGGCGAAGCTGGCCACTACGGCTGCAGTCGCGTAATTGTACACCGTGTTCAGGTATTTGCTGTTGCCGGATTTGGCAAGATACGCTACAATGGCCACCAGCATGAGGATGGCTTCCATCCCTTCCCGCAGCAGGATCAGGAACGCCGGCCAGAAGGATGCCCAACGGCCCCCCGCGGCGCCCTTTCCTTCCAGCGTGGCAAGGTCCTTCTGCATCAGGGTCAGCAGTTCTTTTGCTTCATTCTCAACGGTTTCCGCCCCCAGATCCTCGCGGATTGCTTTTTTCAGCCGGCTGTACTGGTACTCTGCCACGTTCGCATTTTTTGACGAAATCGTGGTACGCACAGCCTTTTCAAAACCATCCTTTTCATAAATGCCGTAATAGGAATCATTGATTGTATTTTTAGCAGTGGGGATATCCCCGTTTTTATACTGGTTAACCCCCTGATTGATCATGGCCTCTATATTCTGATACACCTGCCGCCAGTTCTGGGCAGCCTCCGCAGGCGCCGCAGCCAGACAGACGGTCAGCAGGACTGCGCATACAAAACTTAAAATCCGCTTCATGGATTACCCTTTCCCCCTTAGTTTTTCAGCCCGGTAGCGTTCCAGCACCTGCCGGTCGATGTTTGGCACATTGAACGGGATGGATATGATCTGGATACATTCCATGGGCTGTCCGTTATGATCCAGCGCAGGCTTAAACCGCCAGCGCCGGCAGGCTGCCATAGCAATTTCATCAATACTGCGCCGGCCGGACGTAACCGCCACTTTGGTCTTGCGGACATTGCCGTCCTTACCGATGGTAGCAAACACGGAAACACGTCCACGAAAATTCACACCAGTTGCCGGATACGAATCCTCAATCAGCCGGGCCGGCTGTCCAATCTGTCCGCCGCTGCCCTTGCGCCGTATGACAATCGTACCCACAGAACCGTCAGGGTTTTTCTCCGCTTCTTCAATCTGCCGTTTTAATTCACGGATTGCTTCTGCCTCGTCCGCCGTGATTACCGGAACATCTTTTTCATCTGCTTTTTCAGCAGGCTTTTCTTCGGGCTTTTTTTCCGGCTCTTTCTTCTTTGGTTTTTCCGGTACTCCGGAAATATCACTTTCCGTAACAGGACCGACAGTCCCTTCCGGGGCTCCGGTCGACACAACAGCATTGATCGGGACATCCTTCAAAGCCGCTGCAAGAGCTGCTGCCTCTGCAGCAGAAAGCCTTCCGTCCTCGTCGCCGCCAGCCGCACTTTCGTCCTCACTGTCAGCCGTTTCCGGCTCGGTATCCGCTTCTTCCGCAGTTTCCGTTTCTTCAGCCAGCGGAATATCCTCCAACAGAATCTCCGTCCCCTCAGCGATTACCGGTGGTTCCGGCACTAGCAGAGGGAGCAGGAAGGTGGCACCGGACCAGAGAAAGAAATGAACGACCAGAGCCAATATAAAAGATAATCTCCAATGAGATGTATAATGCATTGTTATCTTTTCCCTCGTCTAATTTGCTTTTTTATCTTCCGCAGCCAGGGAAACGTGTTTAGCACCGCACTGCTTCAATGTATCCAGTACGCGGGTGATTGATTCGTAGGAAGTCTTCCTGTCCCCGCGGATGACAAAAATTGTTTCCCTGTTTTTCGCCAGATCCTGACGGATACGCGGACTCAGGACAATGGATGGCTTCTGATCCTTATCGTAAAAGACATTACCGTCTTTCGTAACTGTGACAGAAATAATCGCCGGCCTGGATTCCCGTTGTACCGCAGCTGCGGCAGGCAGATTAACGGGCAGTGTATTCAGCTGTACCATATAAATAGTACTGATCATAAAAAATACCAGCAGGAAAAGCATAATGTCTATCATCGGAATAATGATGACAGACGGAGCTTTTAAGCTGTGAAAATCACGCTTATGCTTCATGCCCTCACCTTCTCTTCCGGTCTTCTGCCGAAATTGTTGCGATCACTTTGTCCAGTTCGGTCAGGATTGTATCCATCTTCTGGGCAAAATAGGAATGCACCACCAACGCTAAAATCGCGACACAAAGACCTGTGGCAGTCGCAATCAGTGCTTCGCCGATACCGCCGGTAATAGCCAGGGGCTGCCCGGCCTGCAGATTGAAAATGTTAAACGAATTAATCATGCCGATGATGGTTCCCAGTAACCCCAGCAACGGAGAAAGCGTCACAATCATGGAAAGATAATTCAGACCGGAACGCAGTTCAGCTGCCGCGGTTCCGTAAGCCATTTCCAGCGCCAGTTCTGTATCCTTGCCGGCCACCGCCGCTGCCAGCCCTTCCTTGGCGACGAAGGCAGCAGCGTTTGTATCCTGCTCACAGTCCTGAAGCACCCTGTTCCAGTCACCGTCCTGTACAAGCCTCGACAGTCTATCAGTAAAGGCACGAATTCCGCTGCCAGCTTTACGATAAAACATAAAGCGTTCTATAAGGATGGCAACCACACAGACAGAACAGAGTAAAAGCAGGTACATTACCGGACCGCCCTTTTGAAACCATTCCATTATTCCCATAAATCCCTCTTCCTCCTCAATCCTTTTATCCAGGGAAAATCCATTTTAAAGTTAAAACGGGCCCGAGTTAGCCATTGCAAACCAACGGGCATAGAAATCCCTTGTAAATACAGTAACCCGATACTACAGCAACAGAAAGTCTCTCTATGCATTGCAGTTCCGTTACCGTTTTAATTATATGCTGTGTTAACCACGTTTACAACTCTTTCAGCCAAATTTAGTTAGCTGAGGCTAACTAAATAATTAAAGAGGTTTCTGTCCTGCTTGACATGTTTCTGAGTATAAGAATAAAATTAATATAGGTGAACTTTGGAGACAATGATTAATGCACTGTCAATTATAAAAACACTTTTAATCAGGGTTTCCTTATTTTTTTAACAGTCAGTTAACCAATGCTAACTTTATTCAAAAGGGCGTTTATATGAAATTCCATATTATTCTTTCCTGCCTGACAATGTTGCTGATTGCCCTGTCCGGAGCTGCCGTAAAAACACTGAACGCAAACTTTGTGTCTTCCGCTGACGCTGTCAGTTCCGCGACATTGCAAAACGCATACGGAGGCAAGGATTATAATGTGTTTCTGAATGGGTTCCAGATTCCCGCATCGGAAAAACAAATCGAGGTCATCACGCTGTATCTGGACAACAAGGCGTATATACTGCTGGCCAACACGGCGAAGCCCGGCGGCCTCACTCTTACGGAAAAGCTGAATAGTCGGCCGGCGTCCCCCGCTGCGCTCAGTATTCCCTACGATACTTCCGATCCTGTTTACGAAGCGCACACACGGGAACTGTCCAAAGAACTCACCAGGTTAGGTTACACAATTACATTACATCCTTATAATTCGGTGCACTTCCGCTCCATGGCACACAGCCTGCACTTCGACATCATTTTACTGGAAGCGAGGTCGCTGTCATGAGAAAATTCAACAACCTGCTTGTCTGGCTTATGCTTCCTCTGCTCCTTATTCATGGACTGTGGGGAAGTTTTACCCTTTTGGGCATTAACTCCATTACATTAAAGCCGGTTTCCTGGCTGCTGACACTCATAGCCATACTGCACGGTCTCATCGGTCTTTTACTTTCCCGGGACGCAGTCTCCATCGGTCTTCGAACCGGCCACTGGTACTGGAAGGAAAATGCCCGTTTCTGGATCATACGCTTATCCGGGATCTGCATCTTTGTTCTGCTGGGCTTCCATATCAGCGCCTATACCACCACAGTTAACGGTGTTTTTTTTCTGCGGGAATTCACCTTCCTGCGCATGCTTTCCCAGTTGCTGTTCCTTGCCGCCATCCTGATCCACCTGCTGACTGCTGCCAGGCCCTGGCTTATCAATCGGGGTATTTTAAAATTCAGGGAGCGGACCTGGGACTGTATCATTGTGCTGACGATCCTAACTGCATTTTTTACTTTTTCCATTGTTACGTATTACATTTACTGGAATTTTTAACGCATACTGGAATTTTTAACGCACGGAACATACGGAGACTATTATGGATAAAGTTGTCATCATCGGTTCCGGGGCCGCCGGACTGTCTGCCGCCATCCATCTGGCAGAAGAAAACGTGCCCTGCCTCCTGATTTCGGAAATGCCTTCTGCCCGCGTACAGTCCAACATGGCGGAAGGAGGAATCAACGCCGCTTTAAACACCATGGGACAGGACGACCGCCCGGAACTGCATGAAGCAGAAACCTATAAGGCCGGCCGCTTCCTTGCCTGCAAAGAAGCGGTACACCGGCTGACTCACGGAGCTCCGGATATCGTCCGGATGCTTTATGATTGGGGCATGGCCCTGAACATAACGGAAGAAGGTAACATCGCTCTGCGCCCTTTTGGCGGGCAGACCCGGAAACGTACCGCCTTTGCCTCTGCCAGCACAGGCAAGCAGCTGATGTACACCCTGGCTACAAAAGCCCGCTCCTATGAAGCAGACGGACGAATTGAAACCCGCACCGGTTACCGCTTTTTACAGCTTGTGGAAAACAATGGCAGAGCCATGGGCGTACTGCTTGTATCCGCCCGTAATGGCCAGATCGTTTATGCACCCGCTTCCGGTGTGATCCTCGCTTCCGGCGGTATGAACGGCTTATTCGGCAATGCTACTGGTTCCGTTTTAAACAAGGGCAATGTAACCGCCTCCCTGCTCAGCGCCGGACTTCCCCTTGCCAATCTGGAAATGATCCAGTACCACCCTACCACCACCAGGCTGCACGGTAAAAACATGCTGATCACCGAAGCGGTCCGGGGAGAAGGGGGCCGGCTTTATGTGGAGCAAAACGGGGAACGGTTTTATTTCATGGAAGTAAAATATCCGGAATTAGGCAACTTAATGCCCAGGGACGTCATCGCACGGGAAGAATGGCAATGGATCAAACAGGGCGTACAGCCCTATCTGGACATGCGCGATATCCCCAGGGAGGTCAGTATTCATAAACTGGCAGGCGTACTGGAAGCCTGTCACGACTTCCTTTCCCTGGATCCGTTGCAAAAACCGATCCCCGTCTCCCCCGGCATCCATTATTTTATGGGAGGCATTTATGTTGATGTAAATCACCGCACCTGCCTGCGTAACCTGTTTGCCGCCGGCGAGGCGGCCTGCCAGTACCACGGAGCCAACCGGCTGGGCGGTAACTCCCTGCTGGGCGCCATGTTCGGAGGCCGGACAGCAGCAGATTCCGCTATGGAAGACCTGAGCGGGAAGACAGCAGACTTCCGCCCGCTCGAAAGCTGGCTGCAGCCTTCTACCTGGCTAAAAGGCCGCAAAACCGGTTTAAACATTCCGGCTATGCGTAATGCGTTAAACCTGCTTCTTCAAAAAGCCCTGGGCATTGAACGGAACGAAAAGGATCTGGCGCAATGCCTCCGGGATGTTCAGGAACTGGAAACATGCTCCGCCATGCAATACGACGAACAGGCGACCTTAGATGAAAATGTCCTCTTTCCGGATTCCTTCCGGTTGGCCAGGGCCATTCTGCACAGCGCGCTGGCACGCCGGGAAAGCAGAGGCGCCCATACCCGGACGGATTATCCGGGAGAACGGGAGGAGTACCGTAAAACAACCATGTGCATTTTCCATCAAAACGAAATCCGTACAACCTTTGAACCGATAGAAGGAGACTGACCCTGCGCCGGCTGTAACACTTGTACTGCCTCCCCGCAGGACGAAGGAGCCCATTGATCATGAAAATAAAAATTTGCATACAACGGCAGGACAACGCACAGGCCAAACCGTACCTGCAGACGTTTTTATACGAAGGCGACGGCGCCATGACCCTTGCCGACTTTCTGGCAGAACTGAACGCCAGGGAACCTTTACTTACGGCGGACGGTAAGCCTGCCGCCCGGGTCGCCTTCCAATCCAGCTGTCATGAAAAAAAGTGCGGCGCCTGCGCCATGCTGGTAAACGGAAGGCCCCGGCTGGCCTGTTCTGTTTTTTTATCCGGATCTGTCGGAAAAGACGGGACGATTTTCCTGGCTCCTCTGGGCAAGTTCCCGGTAATCAGGGATCTGGTTACAGATCGCAGCAAAACCTTTGCCATGCTGGAAAAAATGAAGGTATGGCTGAGCAAAAAGGACAGCACGGACAAAAGCTGGGACCGGAATCTGCAATATCAGGCGGGACAATGCCTTGCCTGCGGCTGCTGTCTGGAAGTGTGCCCCAACTACCTGGCGGGCAAAGCATTCGGCGGCGCCGCTGCTATGATCCAATCCTATAAAGTGATGGAACAGAACCGGGATGATGGGCACCGGGCAGAACTGAAAGAAGCCTATGAAGAACACTTCTTTAACGGTTGCAGCCAGTCGCTGGCCTGTGTACAGGCCTGTCCGGTCAAATTGCCCTTAGACGAAATACAGGCCCGGGCCAACGCGCACCTGCTCAAAAAACGCTGAATCGGTTTTTACGCTGTAATAACAGACAATTATTTAGTTGCAATGTTTAAACGATTTTATTTCTTTTTACTGTTTTTAATAGTATGTGCCTTTTCCGGTTGCAGCTTTCTTACGCAAAAGGAACCAAACAGTATCCGCGACTTTTTTGCCATGGACACATATGTCAAAATGATCCTTTACGGTCCGGAAGCAGAAAAAGCTGCGGATGCGCTTCAGGCTGAAATGATGCGGCTTGACAGACAGCTTTCATTATACAGTGAAACCAGTGATGTGAGCCGCCTTCATCAGCAGCTTGCAGTTCCTTCGTTACCCGGGTCCTCTTCGTTTCAACAAACCGATGCTCCCCGCAAGGAACTTTTGACGCAAAGCCATGCTATCCTCTTATCAGAAGATACTGCTGAGTTGCTGACCCGTTCCCTGAATCTGCACGCGGAAACCAACGGCGCCTTTGACATAACCCTTTCCCCGGTTTCAACGCTTTGGGGATTTCCCCACGGCCCGTTCCGTGTGCCGGACAAAACAGAAATCCAGGCCACCCTGGCCCGTACCGGTATGGAAACGATCCGGTGGGACAACCGCACCCGCCAGTTTTCCGCAGATAACCCTGCCATCACCCTCGACTTCGGCGGCATTGCCAAAGGCTATGCGGCGGAGAAAATGGCTGCAATCCTGAAAAAGCACAATATCCGTCATGCGCTGCTAAACCTGGGTGGAAATGTGAAAGCAATCGGCACAAAGCCAGACCGTTCTCTCTGGCGGGTAGCCATACAGCATCCGGACGCGAAAACTGATTATCTGGGCGTCCTGTCTGTAAGCGATAAATCCGTTGTCACCTCCGGCGATTATGAACGATATTTTGAGAAAAACAAGATCCGGTATCACCACATCCTGGATCCCCGGACCGGCTCACCTGCCCGCAGCGGTCTCCGTTCCGCCACCATTGTATGCGAAGACTGCACACTGGCTGACGGACTATCTACCGCCTTATTCGTGTTAGGCCCGGAAGCTGCCATTTCTTTTTGGCAGAAACATAAAGAACAGTTTCAATTCATTTTATTTACTGAAAATAATACGCTCTTTATAACGGAAAAACTTCTCCCGGTTTTTGAAACAAAGCTAACCGTGACAGTAGTCAGGTAAAGTTAAAATGAAACGCAACGATTTTTTTCTTTTATTATTGTTACTGTTGGGAACGCTCGCTGCTTTTCTGTTACGCCCCGAGCCCTCCACTGCAAAAGCAGAACACATCCAGGTTACTGTCAACGGAAAAATGTACGGTACATGGAAGTTAAATACTCCACAGACCATTACCGTCAGCACCCCTTACGGAGAAAACGTCATCCGCATCCAAAACGGCGCTGCATATGTCAGCAAAGCAGATTGCCCCAGCCGGGACTGCATGAAACTAAAACCCGTCACCAACAGCGGCGATACCATCGTCTGTCTGCCTCACAAACTTGTGGTAGAAGGAAAAAGCAAAAACGGAAACGGCGGAATTGATACCATTGCGCATTAAAGGAGACACCCATTGGCAAAAAAAATAACCACTGCCGGAATTTTTACCGCAGTGGCGCTTATCTTAAATTATATGGAGATGCTGCTGCCTTTTAACATCGGCATTCCCGGTATCAAGCCCGGCCTGGCAAACCTGGTCGTACTGCTGGCCATCTACCTGCTGCCCCCGGCAGAAGCGTTTGCCATCGCAATATGCCGCATCCTGCTGGCAGGACTGTTTTCCGGTAACGGCATCGCTCTGGCTTTCAGCCTGGCAGGCGGCCTGTCCAGTTTTTTTTTCATGCTTGCCTGTTTCAAAAGTAATTGTTTCTCTCCCACAGGAGTCAGCCTGGCCGGAGGCGCCGTACACAACATCGCACAATTTATAACAGCCCTGCTGTTATTGCAAACACAGGCATTGCTGCTTTACCTGCCTTTTCTTTTGCTGGCCGGCATCGCTGCCGGTTTTTGCAATGGCCTGCTTGTTGTAAAACTACTGTCTCGTTTAGGCAAAATACATATTTTCTGATTCAAATCTATACATAAAACCATCTCCATCACGCCTGCCAAAACTTTTTGCTCAACACATCCACGCAGCTTAGTTTGCCGCCATTCAAAAATGACCCAGTGTCACAAAGAATGATATTGTTATCCAAAAACTGCGGTGTAGTCGGCGGCGTATCGGAATCTTTCCAGTGGTTTTTCATCAGATATTGCGTCGGAGTATGCCCGACCACGATTGTCCCCTCCCGGCCATCATACAGTTCAAAGAACCCTTCCCGCATCCAAAGCAAATCGCTTTCGCGCTGCTTTTTAAGCGGAATATACGGTTGTATCCCGGCATG
>CAJOKZ010000037.1 GCA_905235335.1 uncultured Succiniclasticum sp. | reverse complement strand
TTACCGCAACGTTTCATACAGAAAACCTGGTTTTGCATATTTTACCTTTACCGGTTTGGAATGCATGGAACATTCCCCGGTCATATCGGTAAACTTGCCCGGCGTCATTTCACAGCAACGCTCTTCCCCGTTCCGGCTGGCGGACGCAACCGTCTTGCCGGTCTGGCCGTTGACCATGATGTTCAGGCAAAGGCGCTTTTGTGAATCGCGATACTCCAGATAATAAACCGGCATGGCAATGGTACCGTTTTTATGTTTGATAAAATCGTCGCCCCATTTCAGGATCCTGGGGCTTTTTACATCATATGTTTCGCTAATCTCTTCCGTAAGGCGTTTCGCAAGCAGGGCCTGCCGCAGTTCCAGCTCGTCGTTATCGTTGAGGGTGGCCATCAGGCGGACATCCCCTTCTACATATTCGGGAACGAAAGGCCCTGCCTTTTCAAAATTCCAGGGCTGGAGGCGGTCAAATGTTTCCGCATCCAGGCTGTTGCACAGGCTGACCCAGTTGAGCCATTCCACATAAAGTTTGGACAGGCTGCCGTTCATTGTAACTTCCAGCAGAAACTTCCGGTCCCATAATCTTCCCGGTGCATAAATCGCCAGCATCTTTTGCTGCCGCAAAAGACTGTTAACGGGGAATCCTTCCTGTTCCAGATTATATCGTTCCGCAAGCCTGCGGATATAAACTTCGGCCTGCTCCGGGGTAACTTCGTAAGGAAGACACTGCTTCGGCAGCATGCCTTCATATCCTATAATCCTTGCCACTTTGATATACCTGTGTTCCGCCGCATCTTCGAAAGAGTATTTGCTCCCACAATACCGGCATTCAAACATACTCATGACAGAGTTGCCGTGTACCGGCGCCCCGCAGGTCGGACAGTCAAAGGAAAACTCTTTTTTATTTTTGCAGGTAATGAAAGCCCGCCGGTCAAACAGCTGCACCAGTTCGTCGAAGGTTCTCCACTTGCGTTTCGCAAGAAGCTTTGTGTCAACAGACAAAGGCGTCAGGATAGCCACACGCTTCAAACTGAAATAACCTTCTTCCGTAAATTCCAGGTTTCTGTGTTCGTGCTTCATACGGGGATGCTGCGTTCCATAGGCTGACACATTGCCACAGAAGGGACAGCAAAACGCCTGCTTTGCAGGATTAGGATACATGGGAGCGCCGCACATTTTGCAGCGCAGTATGCCAATAGTAATCATTTTAAGTTTCCCTATCTGTACGAAGCCAACTCAACCAGGTTCCCATCCGGGTCGCGCAGATACACGCTGCGCATTTCCCCTTTTGCCCCGTTGCGTTCCACAATGCCGGTAATCAGCGGCGCCTTTTTGCGCTTTAGTTCTGCATAGACAGATGCAATGTCATCTTCCATTTCGAAACACAGGTCGAGGCTGCCCGGGACAGGGTTGGCAGCAGCGGGAAGAAACTCGGCCGGGCGCGTGTGGATATTGATTTTGTGTCTGCCAAACCACAATGAAAACCGTCCCTTCGCTTCCCGTTTTTCCATGCCCAGTATGTCAGTGTAAAAACGAAGGCAGGCTTCCAGGTCGTTTGTGGTCAGGACGATGTGGTCGATGTCTGTAATTCGCATAACGTTCCCCGTTTCGCCGCCGTTGGCGGACGGCGCAAATCGTAATGAAAGCCAATTTTTCACACTAATGATTTTCTTCTTCGTTTTTCAGCTTCACGCAAAAATTTTCAAACGCAGTCTGCTTCCCATAATTTGCAAAAGTAAATTCCTGGATTTTGGATTGGTCCCCTTTCCAGTATAAAAAGAGCCAGGGGCCTCTTCCGCCGGTTTCGAGATGTTCTTTCCGCTTTTCCACTTTCCCGCCTTTTACATAATCAAAAAACTGGTTCCATTCTTCCCGGGAGAGTTTTATTGTGCCGGAAACGGTGATATCTTTTTCGTCCAGCGGCCAATGCCTGCCTTCCCGTTTTTCGTGATAGAACAGGTAATCCCCGTCTTTCACGGAAAAATGATAGCGCTGATACTTCGGCGGGTATGTTGATGTGGAGTAGGTGTAATAAAACTCTGTTATATCTTCTATTGCTACCTCTGTTCCGATAATCTTAGGGCCGTTGTCCTGCAGCATATCCGTTATACCCCAGCTTGCTCCCGCGCTTCCCATCAGCAGGAAAAAAGGAATAATCAAGGCAGCAGTGATGGTACTGTTTCTGAAAAAATTCATCATCTCTCCCCCTGTCATTTAATCAGCGTTTCCTGAAACGCAGTTCTTGCCTAATATAAAGGCGGCGATATTTTTTCCGGTCGTAACCCGGTGTGAGGATCCACATAGTATTCCATCGTAATCGCATGATTTCCCGCACAGATCATACGGATGATTTTGTCCGCGTTATCTGTTTCTTCTACAATCAGGACGACCGGCTTTTCTGCTCCGTAATCCAGCCGGATTTTAAAAACCGGTATACCGATGCAGCCCCCTCCCCGGATGCGAATCGTCGATGGCTGCCTGCGGACGCTTTTTATCTGTGAGAGCGGCAGATAACACCCTTTAAAGTAAACCGCTTTCTCTGATACGTCGTAACCTTCAATCGTTACGGAATTTTTACGGTCTTGCGGCACGTTTTCAATTTCGCTTCCCTCTGCAACGCATTTCCATTTGTGGCCACAGTCAAGGGCATCAAAGAATTTCGTAAAGTCAGAAAACGTAATCATGATGCATTATCCTTACAAATTCAAGAATTACTTTGTTCTTTCAATGATCATTTCCGTCGATCCTTCTTCCAGGGAATTGTAATCGTCATAATGGATATGCTGTCCCGGTTCTGCTTCTGCCAGGGCAGTAAGCTGTTTTGCCAGTGAAAGCATCCCCTCTTTATTTGCAGAGATGACTACTGCGCCATTATCAACCTTTACGCGGATTTCAAATCCGTCTACCCATTTAATATCCATAGTCTCACCTGCATCTTCCGATTTATGGTATTGTTCCCTTAAGGAGCCGATGATTACTTCGTCTGCACGCTTGCCGATGTGTTTTGAGCAATACTTTTCTTTGCTGATTTCTCAATAAGTAAGCATGTATTTCCTGTTGAAAAGCTCCGGCTCGTCCCGGAACGGGATATCAATGGGAAGGGGTCTGTATCCGTCGTGGAAGTCGCCTGTCCGGAAATGGAAAGTTACGCCTTCGGAAGTGAGTACCCAGGGCAGAAATTCCATCTCTGCATTTTCATCAATTTTGGACAGGAGCAGCCTTCTCGGATTATCCCCCAAAACCTTTCTGCCGTATTTCTTTGCCAGCCGTTCCAGCAGGGTGTCGGCCAGTTCTTCCTTTGAAAGCCTGAACACGTCAAGGCTGCTCAGTTTTTTCCCTGTTTTCGCATCGTAGTTCAGTCCCCCAAAACCCCAACGTTCTCCGGCAAGGTCCCGGTGGAAAGACCGTTCCAAAAGGCTCAGTACCCTGCCGTCGTCCCGCTGCAGTTCTACATAAACGAGCCAACGGTTGTTACGGACGTCACGATGCCCTTTGGCGGCCAGTTCCTTCGACTCCCGGATGTCTTTATCATAAAAAGAACGGATCTGGTCGCTCCATTTTGTGAGTGATTTTATCAGGTTTCCGTGGGAAGCATCTCTGGAAGAAAAGACAGGCCATTGCACTTTAATGATCAGCCCGTCCCTGTCCCTTGATTCAATGGCGCGATCCTCTACCTGCAGCCAGTTCGAAGCCCGGACATCGGACTTAAATTCCGGACGGGCAGCGGTCGCCATGCTGCATACCATCAGAAACAACAATACGAGGATCCCTGTGAGTCTTTTCACTTCGAACACCTCCTGTGAATTTAGATTTGTGGTGAATTTTAAACTTATCGAATTCGATAAGTTTAAAATCCGTATTACTATCAAAATATAAATTTTGCCTATACTTTTTCACTTAATATCATACCATAAATTGCACTGGTATTCCACTAAATAGTTGCAGGAGTTAATCGTTCGATTGAAATCGCAAAACAGTGTTTTTATAACTTACAGATTCCCTTCATTCCTAACCTGTACCGCTGGTACTTTCCTGCGTTTTCTTTTACAAAACAACAAACGACAGCGTACGGAATAATAATTCACGTGCGCTGCCGTTGTATTTTGGTTTTAGGTAAGCGATAGTTGCAGACGAATACATCAACCGCTTCCACAGGTATTATTTTTTCCCAATGATTTCTAATTTTTTTCAGATCTTTTATGCTTTATGCCTGATGGAGATACTTATACTGTTCCTCGCTCAGGGTGTCCACATCAAAGCCCATGGCCTTCAGTTTGATGGAAGCCACTTCTTGGTCCAGTTCTGCCGGCAACAGGTACAGTTTGTTTTCTAATTTGCCTTTGTTTTCCAACATGTAGCGCATAGCCAGGAACTGCATGGCAAAGCTCAGGTCCATGACTTCTGCCGGATGCCCGTCGCCGCAGGCCAGGTTCACCAGGCGTCCCTCCCCTAACAGGTTCAGTTGATGGCCGTTGGCCAGGGTGTATCCCATAATGTTCTGCCGGGCTTCAAAGGGCGGCTTCACGCTCAGGGCTTCCAGGTCCGGCTTGTTGATCTCCACGTCAAAATGTCCGGCGTTGGCCAGCAGTACGCCGTCCTTCATCACTTCCATGTGCTCTTTGCGGATGACATCCTTACAGCCGGTGACGGTAACAAAAATGTCGCCCTTCTTTGCCGCTTCTGCCATGGGAAGGGTCTCAAACCCGTCAAACACGGCTTCAATGCCTTTAATGGGATCCACTTCCGTTACGATGACCCGGGCGCCCATGCCTTTAGCCCGCATGGCCACGCCTTTGCCGCACCAGCCGTAGCCGGCCACCACGACGGTTTTGCCTGCCACGATCAGGTTGGATGTGCGCATGATGCCGTCCCATACGCTTTGGCCGGTGCCGTAGCGGTTATCGAATAAATATTTGCAGTTGCTGTCGTTGACCGCGATCATAGGGAACGCCAGTTTCCCGGCTTCTGCCAGCGCCCGCAGGCGGATCACGCCGGTGGTGGTTTCTTCGCTGCCGCCCCACAGGTTGGGGATCAATTCTTTCCGGGTGGTGTGCAGTTTGTTCACCAGGTCGCCGCCGTCGTCAACGATTAACTGCGGACGGGTATCCAGCGCTTTGTCCAGATACATGTCGTACTCTTCATTGGTGCAGGCGTGGGTGGCAAACACGGTGATGCCCTCCGCTACCAGCGCCGCCGCCACATCGTCCTGGGTGGAAAGGGGGTTGCTGCCCGTTACCGTTACATTGGCGCCGCAGTTTTTCAGGGTCAGCGCCAGGTACGCGGTCTTTGCTTCCAGATGGATGGTCACCACCATGTTGATGCCTTTGAATAATTGGGTAGGCGCATATTTTTCGTTAAAGTAATTCAGTAAAGGCATGTGGCCTTTGACCCATTCAATCTTTCTTTTGCCGCTTTCTGCCAGGCTGATATCACGGATCATGCTTTCCATGTAAAGAGTTCCTCCTTGAGCACTTTAGTTTTTAGTTCTCCGATAGATCTTTCGAAGGGCGGGCGCAGCACTCCGTATTCCGTGATGATGCCCGCTATGAGTTTTGCCGGCGTTACGTCGAAGGCCGGGTTGAACACCTTCACGTTTGGCGGCGCGGAAACGGCGCCCTGGAAGGATCGCACTTCCTCTGCCCTGCGTTCTTCGATGGGGATCTGTGAACCGTCTGTCAGTGAAAAATCAAAGGTGCTGGCTGGCGCCGCGATGTAAAAGGGAATGCCGTGGGCCTTTGCCGCCAGCGCCACGCCGTAGGTGCCGATCTTGTTGGCGGTGTCCCCGTTGGCGGCGATGCGGTCCGCCCCGGTGATGACGATGTTGATGCCTTTGGTCTTCATGGACCAGGCCGCCATGTTGTCGGTGATGGTGGTTACGGGGATGTTGTCTTCCAGCAGTTCCCAGGCGGTGAGGCGGGAACCCTGCAGCAGCGGCCGGGTCTCATCGGAGTACACCATTTTTACTTTCCCCTGCTGATGGGCGGAACGGATCACGCCCAGGGCCGTCCCCCAGCCGCAGGTCGCCAATGCCCCCGCATTGCAGTGGGTTAAGATGACGGCGTTTTCCGGTACAACTTCCGCGCCGTATTCCCCCATTTTTTTATTTTTGTCGATGTCCAGTTCGTAAATTTTTACGGCTAATGTTTCCAGTTCTGTTTCGGTCTGCTGCGGATCAAGTCCCGCTTCGGCCATGCTGCAGGCGGCGTCGTACATTACCTTTGTCGCCCAGGAAAGGTTGACGGCGGTAGGACGGGCCGCGTCCAGTTCCGCGCGGGCTTTGGCAAACGACGCCAGCCGTTTTTTATTCGCGCTTTTGGAACAAACGGACAACGCTTCGGGCTGTTCCGCGTTTGCAATCTGCCGCCAGGCCAGCGCCATGGCAAACGCTGCCGCGGCCCCGATGGCCGGCGCGCCCCGCACTTCTAATTTTTGTATGGCTTCCCCCACCCGCCGGTACGTGTCGCAGGAAATCCATTCCACTGTTACGGGAAGTTTTGTCTGATCCAGCAGGATCAGTTTCCCGTCTTCCCATTTCATTGTCTCAACCATTGGCAGTTTCGCTTTCCATTCCCATTTTTATTACAGGTTAAATTTCATAAATTGAAGTTTATTTGCGATGCATAACGCGGTGCGGCATGGAAAAGACATGAGCAAAACTTCGAGCGGGTTGCGTCATTCCGTGAGATGAAATTCGCCGTCGTGGCGAGGCTGTCTGAGGGACGCAGTCCCGAAGTTCCGAAGCCACAGGCGAATGAATCCATGGAACAGCAAGCCGTGGGGGTTTTGCGATATCTTTTTCTGCCGGCATCGCACCGGCATCGCAAATCTCAATCACCGCTTTAACCGGTTTATTCCCTCTCGGGGTGCAGCTTAAAGCCGCCGAAATCTTTCATGCAATGTTTGCACAGGCAGATATCTTTTACCTTTTTGTTGTAGCCGATGAAACCTAAAATCAGTTGTTCCATGTTCTTGATGCTCTGGTTCATGGCATCCACCACTTCCTTGTGTGACAGCGGCGTAGGCGAAATGCCGGCGCCCATGTTGGTAACGATGGCCACGTTGGTGTAGCAAAGTTCCGCCTCCCGGGCCAGGGCCGCTTCCTGGGCGTTGGTCATGCCGATGACATCGCCGCCCAGCATGGCGTAGGCACGCACTTCGGCGGCGGTTTCGAACCGGGGACCTTCCGTGCAGACATAGCAGCCCTTTTCATGGAACGTGATATTTGTTTTTTTCAGGACGGCAATGGCCTTCTGCCGCAGGGTCTCGCAGTACGGATCGGTAAAATCCACGTGGGCCACGCCGCGGACCGGGTTATCGTAAAAGGTGGTGACGCGTGATTTGGTAAAGTCCAGAAGCTGGTCGCACACGACGAAGTGCCCCGCCTTCATATCGGGGTTCAGGGAACCGGTGGCGGAAGTGGCAAACACTTCCGTGATGCCCAGGCTCTTTAAGGCCCAGATGTTGGCGCGGTAGTTGATCATGTGGGGCGCCACGGAATGATCCACCCCGTGCCGGGACAGGAACGCCACCATGTTGCCGCTCATCTCGCCGATGTTGCACAGCGCTTTGCCGTAAGGCGTTTCAATGATTTTCGTTTCAAAGCCCTTCAGGGTATCGGGATTTTCAATACCGGTTCCGCCTACAATACCAATCTTACGCATAATGTTACCGCCTTTCTGTTACTGAAGAATGCCGCGTTACATCATCATAACGGTGCCGGATTTAATTTCGATCCGGCTTACTTTCAATTTTAATCTTACTCATATTAATCCACATAATTATCATACCATAAATCCCGCGGTTATTCCACTACGGTATCGGACGGCATATGTGTAAAATAATTAAGGAAACGCTGATTAATTCGTCTGCATGCTGACCGGTGCTTTTTGTGACTGACTGACTGCGTCAATGGCCCTCAACGCAGCTACGGCTGCGTTGAGGGCCATTTTCTTGTCAGTCGCAAAAAGCCCTCGGTCATCGCACAAACTCATTTAATCAGCGTCTCCTTAAATGTTCGCGAAAAAAACTGGACAGCTTTCACTGTCCGGAAATACGCAATGGTGTCTGAATCAAAAATCCGTGTCCAGACTGATTCAGAAATTACATTATTTTTGTCTACATAAAAAGTCAACGTGGTCACGCCGCTGTTAAAGCTGTAAATATATCCGGTTCTTCCGTTATAGTCTGTTAATTTTTCTCCGGGTCCGAATTTTATGCCTTTTGCCCGTAATAATTATTTCGTTCCGCACTTCTCGTGGGTGACCCACTTCTTGCCGTTTTCGTCATGGCGCACATAGGTTTTGTCAAAGGGAACAAGGACTTTCTTTTCTACGACAGGTTTATCGTAAGACGCGGGATCCAGTCGTTTGGTATGCGTGCTGGTAGCTTCAATGACGCAGTTGCCCTTGCAGCCGCCTACCAGTACTTCAATATCAAACCTTTCTTCGCCTTTCACATCCTGGCCAAACTTATTTTTAAAAGTGGGTCTTTTATCGCTGGGCAGGAACCGGTGGAAACCGGCTAATACTTCGCCGTAGGCAAGCAGGGCGCCTTTGCCTTCCTTTCCTTTGCCCGGATAGTTGTCGTAATTGTAACCGGTATTGCCCCATGTCAGGTGGGGATAGGCGTCTTTGGAAATCTTATCATACTTGGCAACCTGCGGAAGCTTCATCACTTCCTGGGCGTGCTTCCTCGCCGGATTCTCCTTTTTCTCCGGGGCGTTCTGCTTGTCATCCTTTTTGATATTTGTGGTCTGCTTGTTTTCGGGCTTCGGCGCCGGTTTCTTTTCCTCACCGCCGCAGCCGGCAGCGCCGCAGGCTACAAATGCAGCCAGTGTCAGAGCTAACATTTTCTTTTTCATAATCACATACCTCCTTAAAATAAATTTTTATATTCGCTGTTTTTATCCTTTTGAACCGTCGATATTGTAAATCATAACACCGTTGCCGTCGCCTTCAAAACGGTACACCGCACTCAGGTCCCGGGTCACTATGAAGGTCCGCAGCAACACGCCGTTTTTGAAAACCTTTATGGCATAGCCGAAGTCGCCAACGCTGTAGTCGCCAATCAGTTTATCATATTTAGCTGCTTCCGCACTGGTAATGAGAGCCGGGATAATCTGCAGGGACTTGTCAAAGAAATCGGTTTCGGTTTCCTTTTTCGGCAAAATTTCCAGCAACGCGTAGGCAGAGTATTCATCCGCGAAAGCGCTGTCTTTTTTGTTCAGCACGTATTCGCCCCGGATATCAGGGATGCCTTTGGGGTTTTCCCTGGAAAAATCAACGATGATCCTGTCCTTTAACAACGTGATGCCGCTGTTCAGGTTAAATGCTTTAGGCAGTGTTTCCCGGACGCCGTTGCCCCGGTACATACCTACGGTCTTTCCGCCGATGACGAAGCGAGCCCCCAATCCCATCTGGGCAGGCATGATGGTTCCGCCCAGCCAGATGCCGGGGTTTGTATCCAGGGCTTCCCAGCCGTGTTCATCGTTGGGACCGTCATAGTCGCAGGCGTGGAGATTGATTACCGGCCACTGGTCAGGCAGCAGGGTTACGTTTATATACGCATTTGCCAGCCCATTGGCAAGTTTGCGCTCATACCGCCCGGCCACAGGCGGCCACACGTCCCCTTCCTTATGATACCATTTTGCGACGGGCCACTGCCGGACCGCGTCTGCCGCAGGCTGGGGACGGACCGCTTCCCCGCTGGTCACGGGCGCCGCTGCGTTTGCCGCGGTACTGACATAAAACAGCGCGCAGACAAGACACGCTGCCGCAATTAAAAACCGCAAACTTTTTTTCACAGGAACCGCCTCCTTTTTATTTGTCATTTCATCCCAAATTCCCTGGACAGGCTGTCAAATCTTGCCCGTTCTTTGTCCCTGACCGTCTTTGAAAAGTCATACACGCAGTGATGGATCACATCCGCGTCCTTCAGCACTTCATCCATCGGGGAATCAACCGCATGCTTATCGCGGTGATGGTATATCGCAGCGCATATCGTTGAGTTTCCCCATTGCGTTTATCCGTCCCACTCATAGGCCAGTTTGGGGCCTCCGTCGAAGTGGACCAGGCCGCAGTATGCGAAGCCTTCCCGCTCCAGTATGTGCTGCATGACCTTGTTCTCGTCCTGTGTATCGACACGGATGGCGCTGATCCGGTTTGTCCTGCAGAATTTCCTGATCAGGCCGATGGCTGTTCCTGATAAACCGGTCCCCCTTGCGCTTTGGCTGAATGCCATCCGGTGTACTACGGCATAGGGCCTGTCGGTCTTCCAGGCGCCGTCGATTTGGCGGTAGGCCGGCTCCTCCCCGGCGATGATACAGCAATAACCGATCACTTCGCCGCTTTCGCTGACAAAGGAATAGCCGGTTCCGTTTTCAATGTCTTCAACAATTGTCTGCAATGTGGGATAGCCCGGGTGCCATTGCTCGAATCCCATGGATCTATGGTACGCCCGCGCGTCCTCGATGCACTGGTAACATAATTTTGCTTCTTCAGCCCGTGTCTTCCGTAATTCCATACAGCATCCCCTCCGTTACCTTATTGGTTTTTTAGCAGCGGAAGCAGCGCCGGCATGTCTGGAAGCCAGTAGTCGGGGGTGACTATTTCCGCGAATTTTGTTCTGTCAAACTGTGTATATTCCACCGCCGCCGTTTGGCAGCCCGCCGCTTTCCCGCTCAGCATATCGTAGGGCGCGTCCCCTACGCAGAGGGTTTCCTCCGGAAGCGTTCCCAGCTTTTCCAGCGCCATTCGGGTCGGCTCGGCGTCCGGCTTGGGACGGGTGACCGCGTCGGCGCCGATCACCGCGGAAAAATACGTTTCGATACCCAGACAACGGGCGCCCCGCAGGCAGGTTGCCGTGCTTTTGCTGGTCACGACCGCCATGGGGATCCCCGCGGCCCGGATCTGTTCCAGTGTTTCCTTCACGTGCGGGAACGGGCGGATCAGTTCATCATGGTGGAGATCCTGATACGCGCGGTATTCGTCGCAGATCCGGCTCCCCGCTTCCACCCCGAAAATGCTGGTGAGGCACACGTACAGCGGCTGCCCGAAGGTTTCGATGAACGGCGCCCTGTCTGCTTTCCTGCCCAAAATTTTTTCCGTGCTGTAATCATAACAGGCAAAAATTACCGGCAATGTGTTAGCCAGCGTGCCGTCAAAATCAAAAATAATTCCTTTTGTCATGTGTGCTTATTCCATTACCAAATGAAAATTATATTCAAATTATTTCATATTTATCATACCACAAGCGTATCGAAATTCACACTATAAACTTTTTCACATACTTGCTGGTGTAGATGTGCAGCAGCGCGTGATATTTCAGTTTAAAGGCAAGCACATCCCCTACTTTATACTGTTCTGCATTGCGCAGGCTGATGATGGTGTGGTCGCTGCTGGCTCCGATGAATTCCACATTTTTATCTAAGGGGATCAGGTATTCGTACTTCACGTCCTGGGTGCCGAAAGCAAGCAGGGCCCGCTGCATCAGGCCTTCGTTTTTATATTCCACGTGTTCCCCGTAGGCGTTGCCGCCGATGCGGCCGATGGGCCGCGACGGTTTTTCTTTTAATTCAATGATCTGGGCTTTAAACAGGAACGCATCGTCATGCAGATAGAAAAGCCTGCGGTTGTCAACCGAATCGTAGCCTAACAGCCAGGCTTCGCCGAAACGCCCGTGGTTCACCGGCAGCGGCATGGTCTTGTCTTCGATCATTTCCATGGCAGCCGTGGTCATGCCGGAAATGTACGGCAGCTTAACGGAAAATTTTTCTTCGATGTGGGACGCAATATCGATCAGTCCCTGCATGTTTTCTTTGTCCGTCATAACGCCGCCGAAGCAGCCAAGGTTTGTTCCCACGCCAAGCAGCTTTAAATTCGGGGAGCGCAGTATGGTTTCAGTTGCTGCGTCAATCTCTGGGATATTTTTATAAAAAATTCCTTCCCGCAGGTCCCCCATGTCAATGGCTAAAATAATTCCGTGCTTCTTATTTTGTTTTTCTGCTTCTTCCTGTAAAAGCAAAATCGTTTTAATTTCCGATTCAAAGCTGACTTCGGAGGAAGCGACCACTTCTTTTATTTCACAGGGTTGGGAAAGGCGGATCAGGAAGCGCGTCTTTTTTGTTTTTAGTTTTGCCAGGTCTTCGATGCGGGAATCCCCGAACCAGTCGCAGGAACTTTCTTCCAAAATATCCATCACGCCATCGTCGGCGCAAAAGCCTTTTACTACGGCGCACATAATTTTTTTATCCGCATGCAGCATCTGCGTTACGGTTTCAATATTCTGCAATAATTTTTCTTTGTTGCATTCCACACATGGGTACACAGAGTTCACCTTCAGTTAATACGCAATCAATTCTTTTTCCTGCGATTATTATTTTGCTTCGCTTCCGCCCTTTTCTTTGCTTCGTTCGCTTCTTCGTCCCAGACGGTCCTTTCGGGACCCAGAGTGCCGTACATTGTATTTTCAAATGAATATGTCATCTTTGCGGTCTTTATCAGTCTCTCGTTTTCGTAGTCATCCGCAAATGTTCCGAGCCGGCTGTAAATGTCCTGCGTTATTTCGTAATCGTACTGCTCGCGACCTTCGCGACTTGTGTACATTATCTCGGCGAAATACCGTCCGGTATCCGGATCGTAATATGCCGTCCAGTTACTGCCTTTCTTCTTTGTTTTCATTACTTTTTTTGACTCCGTTCTTTCATTTCAAAACGGAATACTTTCCAGCTTTCCTCCAGTGCAGCCCGCAGTTTATCCTGCGACGGCGCCGCGTCAGCAAGCTGTTTCGCGGAAATCCAGTTTGTCTTCACTATCGCAGGCTTCATTCCCGCAAATTTTGAAGCAATATAATCATCAAACGCTCCCTCGGCAACCGGTTTTCCAAAGCGATCTTCACAATGATCAATTATGGCCTCCGCCGTCGGCATGTCGGAAAACAGTCCGTAACCGCCAACTTCCGTTCCCAGCGTCTGCACCGTCACCGTACCGTTCTGCAATGACATCGACTGCCGGTACAGACGAAATCCCAGTTCGCCCACCCGGTTCAACGTTGCCAGTTTATAGATTCGCGTTTTATCCGTCGCTTTGTAAAACGCTTCGCCCAATTCTGTTAAATTCGGTGGGATGATCGCGTCCGGATACCGAAACGACAGCTCTTCCATCTGTTTTCCGTCGGCACTTACCTCATATCCCCGGGGCCGTATGGTCACCGGAACCGTAGCCACCAGCGCCCGGCCTTTTTCTTCATTGGTTCCCTTATCATTAGCATGGGGAACCGGATTCCTCACAAACTTTATAAAAAAAAGTTCCAGCCGCCCATTCCCGTCAAGATCGGTAACCGTAACCAAATCACCATCCCGCACAGACTCCGCAAACATTTCGCCGGAACCCCACACCGCGTGTTGCTCCGCAATCAGCGAAAGCTGTTCTTCCGGGGCTGCCGCTTCCCCAACACTGGCAGCCTGCAAGGAAATCACTATCGCAGCGGACAGCGCAAGAGCCTTCACCTTGTTGCACTTCATTTTCCAACCGTTCTTCATGACTTGTTACTCCTTTCGCTCTTCTGTCGCAGTAAAATCTATGGATGTTAGGAAAACGTAAATTTGTCATTCAGCAAAAACTGCCACGCCCTGCAGAAAAACGATGTTCTGACTTTTTGCAATAATCCCACCAGAGAATGGATGAAATGTGTCCACCTTCTGCATAGAGGATATCCAAAAAGGATACCCAGTCTTTGAATAGATATTCCGAGGAAAAAGAATGCTTATCAATATAATTCTTCACGTTTTGACTGAACATTTTTCCTCCGCTAAATTCCGAACTTGTCAGTCCGTTGCTGAAGCCAATAATACGACAAACCTGTTCCTGCGGCTGTCGTATACGCTCCAGCACGACGCGCCCCACCATTCATGCCCGGCATCAAAAAAATCCGACCAATCGGTTGTCCATTCATACGCTTCCAGACCTTCCGCGCCATCTGGAAACAGGACTTCATTAACCCGCCGGAGGTCTTCCGGTCTGTATCCCGTCCCATGAGGCGGCTCGAGAAAAGCATACCAATACGGTACCTGTTTGCCGCAGTTTTCATCGTTGGGAAACCAGTCACTGTCATATTTCTTATTTCCGTAATAGCCTTTGTTCAGTACTTCCGGAACAAAAAGAAATTCGTTGGGATCGATTCGTTTTGCTTTTGCTTTGCTGATTTCACAGGTAAACAGATGCAGTTGATCCGCATATTCTTTTCCAAAAAGTTCTTCCGCTTTTTTTATATTCTGCTTTTCGTTTTCATTTACTATATGCATTGCAAAAAGAATGGCGGCTTTGTGTGATTCGATTCCATTGTAAGGTCTTTCATCCGCCATAAGAAAGAATTCCACGCCTTCCGGTTCTTCTTTCTCTATGATTTTATCGAGTTCGTTATTTTTCAGCTCATACATTCTTTTTAACTCCAAACCCAGTTCAGCTATTAATTTCCCACATATCCCGCGCCGGCTTTCTTCAGCCTGAGCATTCCGGGGAAAGGGATGTGCATGCCAGCCACAGGAATATGCTTTTTGCAAGCATAATCAAAGATCCGTTTCCGGGCTTCTACAGCCTTGGCCGGATCCACGTCATACCTCACCGCCACTTCAGGATGTGGGAGCTGAATACGGGGGAAGTGGATCAGGTCGCCGAGAATCAGCAGTTTATCCTTCCCGTTTTTCAGCAAAAACGATACGTGCCCCGGCGTGTGTCCGCTGGTATCCAAAGCCTTAACGCCCGGCATCACTTCGTCGCCTGGTTCGAACACCTGCACCTTGCCCGCGTACTGCGCAAGCGCATGGATCACGTTCTGGTCCTTCACTTCATCTATCCAGTATTCGCGCTCTGCCCTGCCGACATAAACCGTTGCGTTTGGGAAGGCCGCTTTACCCTCAACGTCCACCAGCCCGCCGAAATGATCGCGATGCAGATGCGTCAGCAGGATAGTCTTAACATCAGCGGCGGCCAATCCGTTTTTCTTCAGTTCCGCCGCGATATGACCGTCCGGCAGACCGGCATCAAACAGTATTTCACGGCCTTTCATCTTCACGAGAAACGCGAGAACATTACCGGTAAGTTTCCCATCCGGAAAATACTTTGCCTTTTGCTCCGCGTCTGCCCCGATAAGCAACGAAGTATCCGGTTTCGACTGCCTGTCAAAAAGAGCAATGGTGTCAATTCCGCCAGCCCAGGCAGAGGCAGATACAAGAAAACAGAGTAATAAAACGGCAAAGACTTTTTTCGCAAGTTTCTTTTTCATTTTGGCGCTCCCCTCGTAATAAACCCAAATAAGAATTTGTATCAACAGTCTCAGTGTAATATTTTCACATCATAAAGTTTGAGTAGTTTTTGAACAAGCTGAACGTCTCGTCCATACCTGCTTTTATAAAATTACAAGAACATAACCATATAATGCGGCAATGTTTCCTTCGCCCCACTTTTTCCATTCCTGCCCGCTATGAGTTTGAATAAAAATACGGGCCCGTGCTGTTCACCGTCAGGCCGGTGAGTCTTTGCTCTTTGGCCCCTGCATCCGTTTGTATTCAAACACCTGGCCCGGCTTCAGATAAGTGAATGCTGATTCGGTAACGGTATAGCGGATGCCGCCGGGAATCTGGGTAAATATGCCGCGGAAATTGTAATCGCCATTGACGGAGCCCTGGTTGATGTCCAGTTGCCTGCCGTTTATATTAATATTCGCGTACCCGTCAGCATGGGCGATGCGGTAAAAGAAAAAGTCCGCGTAATATCCGCCGGTCTGGGGATCGGCTTCGCTGATGGTCAGCCTGGAATTTATATCGTTGGTGCACTCCCAGGTTCCCAGAAAGATTTTGTCTGTAACACCATAGTGTTTTGCGTCCCGCGCTACATCAGGGGCGCCTGTGTGGGCGTACTGTTTCGTACCATAAGAAATTTTATTTGTATTCCCTTCCTCCGCTCCGCTTGAAAAAGTTCCAGCGATGGCTGCGCACTGAACGGTCATTGCCGTCAGCAAAACAAAAGTAAATAATTTTTTTTTCATCCGTGTCACCGCCATTTTTTAAAATTACTAACGAATCATCAGTTTCATTCTGCGGAAAGGTTACTGAAGGCAATACACAAATTATTCAGCCTACACCGCCTTCGGCGATATAAATCCGCGGGGCCATGTCCGAGCCTTCATAACTGTTACCGGAATAGTTTCGGCTTTCCACACCCACAAGAACAAAAGGATTTATATAAAAATCTTTAATCACAATAACATCAATTCGCCCGCTGGGGATACCGCTGGCGGTTTTGCGCACATACAGGCCTTCCACAGGCGTCCAGTCATCGATGGCTTTCGGTTCCGCGTTTACCAGCCCGCAGCTAAAGACCATTGTAATAAAAAGGCTTGTGCATAACAGCAGTTTCCAAAGTTTGTTCATTATGGTTTCGCCTCCTGTCGTCTTTACAGGACATGATAATCCGCAATTACCCGGTCATACAGCCAGAGTTTCTGTTGTCATCTGCTCCGGCAGCCCTTCACCGCAGCGGGTAGCAATGACTGCCGGCACGCCCATCTGCCGGAGTTTTGCTTTCGTGCCATAATGGGTATCGTTAATTTATTATACCATCATACCGCATTATTTTTCCACTATACGTAAGAAAAGGCGCTCTGTTTTTGCAGAGCGCCTTATGGTTAGGCCTTATGGTTAGGTGCAGTTCATACTGCTTTGGACATTTTCTGCAGCTGCTTTCCAACGTCCCGGTCAGATTTGCACATTCATTTATTTTCTTTATCAGCCTTTGCAGGAAGGAAACCGGCTTCATTAATGATATCGAACATTGCCTTCGCGTTGATAGAGGTCATCAGCGTTTCCCGTTCCGCCTCCGTCAGTCGGGCGAGCGGCCCTGCCAGCGATATGGAGAGTTCATCATCCAACGTCTCTTCCCACTTCTTGCCGACGATCCGGGGCGCCACATAGGCGAAAATTTCCTTTGCCTCGCCGCAGCTTTCACGGAAATAACTGCCGTGCACCCGTTTTGCTTCCGGCGCGCATCCG
>CAJOKZ010000036.1 GCA_905235335.1 uncultured Succiniclasticum sp. | reverse complement strand
TCTGCCAGATACGCTTCGGCTTCTTCTTTGGTCATCTCCACGCCTTCGGCTTTGGCCAGCGCCATTAATTCATCCGCAGTCTTGCACTGCATGGCTTTTTCAATCATTTCTTTTGTGATTTCATTTTTATTGATTGGCATTTTCGGGACCTCCATTAGAAATTAAAGAAACAGTACTTTCATAGTACATTCTTATTATAACAAAACAGCCGCAGAAATCAGAAATCATCTATTGTTTTCCCATTTCCACGAGTCAAAGTAAACGTATTCCCACGTGTCTCCTCCGGTGATACCCTTCGCCATATCGTCGCTCAGGGGCGTATCGTCCTCGGGAAGCTCCAGCTCATAGCCCAACTCCGCGGCCAGAGCCTTCACCGCCTCGGGCGCCGGGGCCTTGTCTTTCGGCGCCAGCGCCAACAGCCGCGCCTTCAGCGTCTCGTCCTTCAGGAGTGTCTGAATAAAATCCTTTAATGCAATCTTTTTCATGTTTTTTCCTCCTTTTTGTTCGGTTATCTGAAGTTACTCAAGTTAATGTGATGCTGTATACTTTTTTATTATAACAAAAAATTTATAATTGTCCAGCAATTGCAGCAAATTCCGTCAGCATCACAGTTGTCAGGAAAACAGGAATTAATCGCTTAAAAATTATAGTACCATGATTTATCTAGTTATAACAAAACAGCCGCAGAAAATAAATTCCTCAGCTGTTAGAAAAAACTACAAGTAATACGATACTCCGTTTTCGCCGTATCGTATACCATTAAATTGGAATTTTATTGAGAAAGGCAGGTAAAAATGGAAAAACAAACCATACAAAAATTGGGACTTCTTTGTGTCAGCGTGGTCCTGTGCAGCGCCATTTCCTGGTGGAGCGGCCGTGAAGAAGCGGAACAGTCGGTGCGGAAGCTGGCGGAACAACCGGTGACAGAACAGGCACAGGAAATAAAAATCACCGTGTGTGTCAGCGGGGCGGTGGCCAGACCGGGACTTTATGAAGTGACAAAAGGCAGCCGGGCGCAGCAGGCCATTGAACTTGCCGGCGGCGTGACGGAAGAAGCGGACATGGACCGGGTCAATCTGGCGCAGTCGTGCAAGGACGGCAGGCATATCAAAGTACCGCGGCTGTCAAAGGCAAGGCTGAAGCAGAAAATGCAGGAACGCAGCCTGGCAGCCGATGCAACTGTTTCCCGGGAAATAACAGGCGCCGCGCGACCCGGACATCAAACGAAAGCGGAAGGCGATACCGAAACCGCGGAAAGAAGCAGAGGCACGGCGACGGTTCTGCCTGGAATGAGGCCTGACGGAAATAGGCGTGAAGAGCAAACCGGAGTAAACGCTGCCGGTACGGCGCTTGTGCATCTGAATACGGCGACTGAAGAGGAGCTGACACGTCTTCCGGGGGTTGGGAACACCACGGCCCGCCGCATCCTTGCTTTCAGAAATCAACATGGGTTTCAGCGTATAGAAGATGTTATGCAGGTGCCCGGCATCGGACCGGCAAAATTCGCCAAGATGAAAAACAGCCTGGCACTGTAAAAATCAGATGTTAAGTCCATGGCAGATATTTTTTGGCGGGCGGCTGATCCTGCAAGCAGCGTTTTCCAGATTGCGGGGGGCGGGAAAAATTTGGGGCGCAGGGGAAGGCGCCACAAGTATGATCTTGTGAAATTTTTGCGGCGGAATCTTTATAGATGTGGTAAAATATTAAAATAAAAGGCATATTTAAGAAAATGCTGATTAAAATAACAACATTACTGGGTAATTACATAAGGAAGGAGCAATCTCCATGAGATTAAAAATAACAACCTTATCCAATCCACAGGGACATTTGAGAATTAAGCTTGCCGGGCGGCTGGATTCCGACACGGTTAAGATGTTCGATAAGACGGTGACCGACCTGACCGAGGGTATAACCGACCTCGACCTGGATTTATCAGAGGTAGAATATTTGTCCTCAGCAGGGCTGCGTTCCCTGCTTCTCGCAAGAAAATGGGCCAACAAGCATGATGTTAAAATACACATACTAAATCCAACCGAAGCGGTGCTAGAAGTTTTCGACACCACAGGATTTGACCGCCTGATAGAAATTTGATAGAAATTGTTCAGGCAAAGCAGGACGATAAGGCTGCCCGCGTGCAGAAATTTTGTGCGCAGGCAGCACTTGTTTTATAAAGGGGTTGCGCTTGTTGTTCACATGCAGTTGTGCCGGTAATTTTATTTTTAGGAAATACAAGGGGGGATGCAAATTTGTTTATCCATTGGTTGAGCTTTTTGTTCATTTGTTATTGCGCGGGCGATTTGCTTGCGTTTTATGAACGTCCGGATTTTTTTCGTTTGATACTGTCATCTGTTTCGGCTGCCTGTGTGTGTTACTGTCTGTTTCGCGTCCGGCGCGACGGCAAAGCGGCGTTGTGGGACAGGGAAACCCGGAACCGTCTGGCGTGTGTGTTATTATCTTTGGTCGTATTTGCCGGCGGGTTTATGACCGCAGATGGAAAGATACAAAGGCAAAAGAGGTGGCAGACATTTTTTGGCAGACAGCTGATCCTGAAGGGCGCCGTGCAGCCGGAGAGCATAAAAAGAAAAGCGCAGGGTGTCAGCGCGCTGTTTGCGGCAGAGTATCCGCTGCATGGCAAGGTGAGGATTTTTGTGAAAACGGATTCTAAAAATCCTGACCTGGCCGTGCGGAAGTTGTTGTCCGGGAAAATCAGGATAAGGTGCGTGTTGCAGGAACCGGTCTTTCTGCGCAACCCGGGAACATATGACGGATATTTTTTTAATAAAATAAAAGGTATTCACGGAAACATAACTGTTTTGCCCGCTCACTTACAGGAACTGGGGGAGCCGCTCCCGCTGCAGTTCCGGGTTACGGCTCTTGCGCAGAAAATCAGGGGAAAATCCCTTGCGCAGCTGCATACCGGTACGGGAGCCCTCCTGCCGGGGATGGTGCTGGGCGGCTATCAGGGCGTGACGCCGGAAGAGGCGGATGTATTCCGGGACAACGGCATCGCGCATCTGCTGGCTGTATCCGGTACCCATGTGGCGGTATTGGCACTGATCCTGCAAGCCTTGCTGCGTCCGGCAGGAGAAAAGAGGAGCGTTTTTGTACAGCTCTTTTTAGTCCTGTATGCGTTACTCTGCGGTCTGCAGCCTGCGGTGCTGCGCTCTGTGGCCATGGCCTGCGTGCTGCTCTGGGGGCGCAGCCGGAAACGGAAGGCAGACAGTGCCCGTTTGTTATTGCTGACGGCCTGGGCGCTTCTGCTGGTCAATCCCTTCTGGCTGTTTGATATCAGCTTCCAGCTTTCTTTCATGACGACTGCAGGTTTGTTACTGGCAGGACCGAAGGTCACCGCATACGTTCCGCAGAGATTGCCGGACTGGCTGCGGACGGTGCTGGGCGTGACGCTGACGGCCCAGATTTTTTCATTTCCTTTTTCCGTTTATTATTTTCACCGGGTCTCCCTGATCGGGATGGTCAGCAACCTGCTTTTGCTTCCGGCACTGGAATTGGCAGTGCTGTTCTTCCTGACCGGACTCTGCGTAGTATTTTTGGAATCAGCAGGTAGTACGCTTTATCATCTTTTCGTCTCTTTTTCCGGCGATATGCGGCCGGGCAATACTGTGTTTGCTGTTGCCGCCGGGTTTCCCTTTGCGGTTGCGGAACAGTTACTGCAGGGCGCGGTTGCAGCGGGAAAACTGCTGGCGGATCTGCCTTTTGCGGCCATGGATATGGCTAGGTGGAACAAGGCGGAGTATTTCTGCTACGCAGGTTTTGTTGCCGTCTTTTTGGACCTGGGCCCGTGCAGCCGTCTGTCGTCCCGGCAGAGAAAACGCTGGCTGGGGGTGATGGTTTGCATCTTTTTTCTTATAAGTCTTGTACGTTTTCTTTTGCCTCAGGATTTGACGGTTCATTTTATGGATGTGGGGCAGGGGGACGCGGCGCTGATTCGGACACCGGAAGGGAAGAACATCTTGATCGATACGGGCGGCCTGCAGGGTGATGGGGATATTGCGCGAATGGTACTGCTGCCGTATCTCCGTTACTTGGGCGTAAAACAGATCGACGCCCTGTGCCTGAGCCACGGTGACCATGACCATGCGGGAGGGGCTGCCGGAATTGCAACAAAACTGCCGGTTAAGAATGTGTTTTTGGGGGCCGGGGCGGAAAAATCTCCTGACGTACAGGCCCTGCTGAAAACAATTGGCAAAAAAGCAAACGTGTACAGTTTGCAAAAAGGCGAGCAGTGGCACGTGGGAGACTGCAAAATTGTAGTAGCGTCTGCGGCTGAAAAAACATCTTCTGCTGCCGCAGTTACGGATACGAATGCTTCCTCGTTAATCCTTCAGCTGTTTTGCAGGGAGTATTCACTTGTGTTTACAGGGGATGCCGACATGGATACGGAAGAAAACGCGATACCGTTGCTGCGTCCGGCAGATTTGCTGAAAGTCAGTCATCATGGATCGGAAACTTCGTCTTCCCCGTATTTCCTTGATCATATCCGGCCAAGCTGCGGGGTAATCTCCTGCGGAAAGCGCAACCGGTACGGGCATCCGGCACAGGCCATGCTGGAACGTCTGGCGGCCCGGAATATCATCCCCCTGCGCACAGACCAGCTGGGTGCAGTTAAGGTGGTTTTTGGTAAAGACACGTTGCATTGGTACAGCTACCGCTATCAGGAAAACCAATTTTAATTCAGTGCTGTTCATGATATAATAAATCGGAATTTATCAGACGGGCACGCTAATGTAAAAATTCCAATTTAACGGAGATTCACAAATCTATGAAGCAAAAATCATCCGGCCTGGCCCCGGACATGTTTATCAAACAAATTGAAAACGGCAGCATCCCCACGGTGGTCTGCATCGTGGGGGAAGAACCATATTACCGGGATCTGGTACGGCGTACCCTGCTGGATGCTATATTTACGGAAACGCCGCCGGACAGCAGGGATATCACGGTTTTTGAAGAAAAAACAGATATGAAAAAGCTGGACACTTTGATCAACACATATCCCTTTTTCAGCGGCCGGACGGTCATCCTCATTACAGATAAAGACTTGTTAACCCCCAGGGCGGAAGCAGAAGGGAAGAAACCAAAATCCGTAGGCAGGGGGAAAGTGAAAGAAAAAGCCAGGGAAACGAACCTGTCAAAGCAGGAGCAGTTCCAGAAACTGCTGGGTGATGTGCCGGACTTCTGCACCGTGATCCTGCAGGCAGAAAAAATGGACGGGCGGCAGAAGTTTACGAAATTTTTGCAAAAGGAAACGGTGTATGTCGACTGTTCCCCGGTAGATTCCCGTTACCTGCCGGCCTGGCTCGCGCGGCAGGCGGAACAGCGGGGCGGGCATCTGGACCGCGGAGCCGTGCAGCGAATCCAGGAATACCTGACGGTCGTGGATAATCCGCCCCTGCAGCTTTTGGCGACGGAAGTGGAAAAGCTTGCGGTTTATGCAGGCGAGAGAAAAACCTGGACTGCAGCGGACGTGGACCTTCTGTTTTCGGCCCTCCCGGAGATCGGAGCGTTTGCCCTGAACAATGCGATAACAGGAAAAGATACGGTTCTGGCCTTACAGCTTTTGACAGAGGAGCAGAAAAAGAATACCTATCTTCCGTTGCTGGCCGCAAAGCTGTTGTCACATCTGCGGAATATCCTCATGGTCAAAGAAGGGGAGCGGATGGGAATGTCCGTTGCCCGGATAGCGGCGGAATCCCGCAAAGCGCCGTTCCTGATTTCCATGTGGCAGCGTGACGGGGCGCGGTTCACCGAAGCGCGGCTGCGCAATGCGATCCAGGATCTGGACAGGATGGTGGCGGAAATCAGTTTGGGTGGAAGGCAGTTTGACAGGCTGGAAGAGATTATCGCCGTCTTATGCGCGTGAGACAGTTTATGCGCATCAAGTTTATGCGTATCGTACGGAATCGGCATTGCGGAAGAAATTATCGCTGCAGTATGGGATGGGTTTCGAAAAACTGTTTTGACCGTGTATCAGCGCTTTGCCGGCAGGAAATGCTGCCGTTTATATGGACAATTCAAGGCCTGTTTGCTAAAATAGTATGGAAGGAAAATGCCAATCCGATGGATTGGTATGGATGTCGGTCCTTTCGGACGGCGGTGCAGCGTTTTCGGTTCTTGAACCGAAAACAGCGAAGGGCCGGGTTCCCGGTTTTGCCAGGAACTGTTGCTGTATGCAGCAGCCGTGCGTCCTGTGTTTTCAAATTTTGTAAAGGGGGATGGCGAAATTTTCGCCGGTGGATTATGGGAAAAAGTGAATTGCTTTATGTCATCAAACCGTCACAGCAGACGAAAGAAACATTGTTACAGTTGTTGGCCGATCATAAGGAAGTGCAGTTTGTTTCCCTGATGGGCGTGGATCTGGCAGGAAACGATACAGACGAAAAGATTCCTGTCAATATTTTTTTGCATGATATTGATAAATTTCTGACCGGCAGCGCCGCCCAGACCGACGGGTCTTCCGTGGTGCTTCCCGGTATTGCTACGTTAAACGACGCCCGCGTGGACATGGAAGTGGATCGGGGCGTGAACTGGTATGTGGATTATAACTATGAGCATTTTGATGAAAAGGGAAGGATGGTAGGGACCCTGCGTATGCCCTGCTTCCTCACCCATAACGGGGATTATGTGGATTCCCGTTCGATATTGAAAAAGTCCCTGCAGTATGTGGAGCAGGAACTGCTGGATCTCATGAAGAAATACCCGCACGTGCCGGGGCTGGAAAATGTAGATGTAAACGAGATCGACCATCTGATTTTTACCACGGCTACCGAACTGGAATTTTGGGTAAAATCGCCGCGGGAAAATTCCCCCATTGAAGCGCTGTCTTCCTCCCAGGTGATGCAGGAGATGTACTGGCAGCGTACCCGCGGCAATGTGCGCACAGCACTGGAACAGACTATCGAAATGCTGGAGTTGTACGGTCTGGAGCCGGAAATGGGGCACAAAGAGTGCGGCGGTGTAAAAGGACAGATTGATGCCTCCGGTCACATGACGCACATCAACGAGCAGCTGGAAGTGGACTGGAAGTATAACGTAGGGCTTCAGACGGCAGACAATGAGATCCTGGCCCGTATTGTCGTAAAGGAAATATTCCGTCAGAACGGGCTGGATATTTCCTTCCAGGCAAAGCCCATCCCGGGCGTTGCCGGAAGCGGTGAGCATACGCATGTAGGGATTGCTGCCAAGATGCGGAACGGCAAGGTCGTCAACCTGTTTGCCCCGACCGACATGTACAAGGATTTTTTGTCTGCCATCGGCTATGGCGCCGTGATGGGTATCCTGAAAAACTATGAAGCGGTGAATCCTTTCATTTCTGCCACTACTGATGCGTTTAACCGCCTGAAACCGGGATTTGAGGCCCCGGTCTGCGTGGTTACCTCGCTGGGTCTGGCCCCGGATATCCCCTCCCGCAACCGGACGATTTTGGCCGGACTGATCCGGGATCTGGATAATCCGCTGGCCACGCGTATTGAAATGCGTTCCCCGAACCCGTATACGAATACATATATTGCCATTGCGGCTTTTTATCTGGCCGCCTTGGACGGCATCAAAGCCTGTGTTACCAGCAAAAAATCCCTGGTACAGCTGGAAAAGGAAATTTCCAAAAAAGCCGGTCAAAAAGGATTTTATTTGGAAAAGAACAGGGAGTACCGTACCGAAGAAGATGTATTTGAAGATTTCACGGCAGAAGAACGGGGCAGGCTGTTCGGTGAACCGCCTGCGACGGTTTGGGAAAATATCCGGAACTGGGAACGGTTCCCGGAAAAGAAGAGAGTGATCATGGAAGGCGGGATCTTTGACGATGCAGTGCTCCATTCCTTTGCGGAAGGCGCGCTGATCCGCTGGAAGACAGAATTACTGAACCGTCTGATTCCGGAGGTCCGGGCTGATGTGGTCGCGGCGAAAAAACTGCATGGCCCCGATAACGGCACTGCGTTTGATGCCGAGGCGTGGAAGCAGATCCAGACGGTGAGGGACAGGCTGGCGAAGGATTCAGCAAAGGCCCCCTGCCTGTTTACGGAGATTCGGAACGCGATTGAGGAAAAGGATAATGACGCCGTGTCGGAAAAATTCCTGGAGATGCAGCGGCTAAAAGAACGGCTGTACACCCTCTATCATGATTACAGGCAGAATATTATCGACTGACAATCGAAAACTTTCGGGGCGTTGTGCATGTGCGTTTATCACAAGGAAAAAATACAATGTCCGATGGGTTTTCCATAAAAAAAGGCCGCTATTGTGAATCCTTTGTGAATTTTTTGGCAGAAGGTTGTTGTTTTACAGGTAGACTTATGATAAAATACTAAAAGTATTGACTAGGTATTCAGTTTTCGATTTTTATACATAGAGGCCGATACCGCATTTTAGGAGGATGACAATGAATTTCGCATTTACGGAAGAACAGCTCGAGCTGCAGGAAATGGTGCGCGAGTTTGTTGCAAAGGAGATTACCCCCATTGCCGGGGAGATGGATGCAGAAAACGCAACCCGCCCGGAACTGTTTGAAATGGCTGCAGACATGGGGCTGCTGAACGTCATTGTCCCTGAAGAATACGGTGGACTTGGATTGGACAGCGTTACCGTTGCCATGATGTATGAAGAGCTTGGCAAAGGATGTGCCGGTGTTGCCACTTCCATGGCTGCAAATTCGTTGGCCACGGCTCCGGTTTTGATTGCCGGAACGGATGCGCAGAAGCGCATGTGGTGCGATGTCCTCAATAAAGGCGGGCTGGCAGCATTCGCACTGACGGAACCCGGTGCCGGTTCTGACGCCGGAAGTGTATCCACCCGTGCCGTTCATGACAAGGAAAATAAAACCTATACGCTGAACGGAACAAAAGCATTCATTACCAACGGCGGGATCGCCGATATCTACCTGATTTTTGCCAATACACGCAAGGACGGAGGCATCCGTGGGCTGACCGCCTTTATCATACCCAAGGGGACTCCGGGTTTCAAGGTGGGTCGCAAGGAAGATAAAATGGGTATCCGTCCCTCCAATACCTGCGAGCTGATTCTGGATAACGTGGTCATCCCGGAGGAAAATCGCGTAGGCAGGGAAGGACAAGGATTCCGTATCGCCATGCAGACCCTGGATTCGGCCCGCCCCTTCGTAGGTGCGGTTTCCGTAGGGTTGGCACAGGCCGCCCTTGATGTAGCGGTTGCCTATGCGAAAGAGCGCAAGCAGTTTGGACAGCCTATCGCTTCCTTCGAAATGGTTCAGGAGATGGTCGCGGACATGGCCATGAAGATTGATGCAGCGCGCCTTCTGGTTTATCGGGCCTGTGTCATGCGTGACGAGGGGGTTGTGTTCACCAAGGAAGCCGCTATGGCAAAATGCTTTGCGGCAGACACTGCCATGGAAGTTACGACCAATGCGGTGCAGATTATGGGCGGATATGGTTACTCCAAGGAAAATCCGGCTGAAAAACGCATGCGTGACGCCAAGATTATGCAGATTTACGAAGGCACCAACCAGATCCAGCGTCTGGTCATTGCCAACAAAGTAATGTACTGATTACGGATGGCTGCCCCGTTGCCTGCTGACAGGCAGCGGGGTTTTTGTTATAATAATACGTGTCAGCATTTGTTTTTTTGAATGCGGGGCAGCCGTTGCAACGCTGGCCCGGTTGTTTTTAAGGAAATGCTGATCCATTGTACCGCCTGTTTTGATCAGGTTTTCCTTAAATACGACGATTGGGAGTTGCTATGATTTTAATCTGGTTGCCGTTCCTTGTGCTGTTGCTTGACCGCATTACCAAGATTGCGGTTGTTTCCGGCATGGCAGAAGGGGAAAGCATCCCCGTTATAAATAATATTTTCCATTTCACGTGTGTGCTGAATCCGGGCGCGGCTTTTGGGATGCTGCCCCATAACAGGGTGTTCTTCCTGGGAATCGGCATCGCGGCTGTGGCAGTTATTTGGTGGATGAGACGCGATATCCTGGCAGAAGGATGGAAGATTCGCATCGGGACGGCTTTATTTCTGGGCGGCACGTTGGGAAATTTATGGGACAGGGCCCAGACCGGTCTGGTCATTGATTTTTTTGATTTTCGAATATGGCCGGTATTTAATGTGGCGGATATCGCGATTTGCGCCGGGGTCGGGCTGATTTTATGGGGTATGCTGCAGAACGGGTATTGGGAAAAATGACGGAATCGTATAACTATATTCCGGATGCGGAAGAGTGGGTGGCGGAAGACGGCCTGCTGCAAGAACCGGATGAAATATGCCGGGTGACCGCACAGGCAGTGGATGCCGGAAAGCGTGCGGATGTTTATTTTGCCGAGGTGTTGGACAGTACACGCTCACATATCCAGAACGTATTGAACGAGGGGCACATCCATAAGGGAGATAAACAGATAAAGCCGAATTACAAGGTGAAGGCGGGAGATTGTTTCCAGGTCATCCTGCCCCGTCCCGTTCCGCTGGAAGCGGAACCGGAAAATATCCCGTTGGACATTTTGTATGAGGACGAGGACGTCATTGTGCTGAACAAGGCAAGGGGGATGGTGGTCCATCCGGCGCCGGGGCATTATTCAGGAACCCTTGTGAATGCACTTTTGTATCACTGCAAAAACCTTTCCGGGATTAACGGGGTGGTCCGGCCGGGAATCGTGCATCGTCTGGACAAGGATACCAGCGGGATCATGATCGCGGCGAAAAACGATGAAGCCCACGTATCCTTGTCCCGGCAGATACAGGATAAAACGGCAAAGAGAACGTATCTCGGTATAGTCCGTGGAAATATCAGGACGGATACCGGTACCGTAGAAACAAGGATCGACAGGGATCCGAAAGACCGGAAGCGGATGGCTGTCGTTGTTGACGGCGGACGGGAAGCTGTTACGGAGTATGAAGTGCTGGAGCGGTACGGGCGTTTTACCGTAGTGCGGTGCCGGCTGAAAACGGGACGGACTCATCAGATACGGGTCCATATGGAATATCTGGGATATCCGCTCGTCGGGGATCCGCGGTATTCCCCCATGAAGACGCCGTTTTCTATAAGAGGACAGGCTCTGCATTCCCAAACACTGGATTTCATCCATCCCCGGAACGGGGAAGCGATGCATTTTGAGGCACCGGTTCCGGAGGATATGCAAAAAATTCTTACCCGGCTTCATAACGGGCAGTTTTAGAACCGCACTTCCTGTTTGACAGGGAAAGGGCAATAGCAGGTAATACAACAGAGAGCAAAGAGTGTGTCCCTGACTTTTTAGAAAAAAATTGTTTCTGACAAACTTTTGCAACATAATTTAAATATGATTATCATAATCAAACGAGGTGGCAGACAAATGAAAAATATCATCAAAAAAAATTCCATTATGGATGCGGACGGGATTCGTCGTGCGCTGATTCGCATCGCCCATGAGATAACTGAAAAGAACAAGGGCGTGGAAAATGTGGCACTGGTAGGGATACGGACACGCGGTGTTCCCTTGGCCGGCCGGATCGCGGAGGAGATTCGGAAGATCGAGGGTGTTGAAATCCCTGTCGGGTCATTGGATATTACCCTGTATCGCGATGATCTTACGACTATGGGATACAATCCTGTCATCCATGGTACGGAGATCGGTTTTGATGTGACGGGAAAAAATATTGTGCTGGTAGATGATGTACTATATACCGGGCGCACCATCCGAGCTGCATTGGATGCTGTTATCGACATGGGCCGGCCAAAAACGATCCAGCTGGCCGTACTGGTTGACCGCGGCCATCGCGAGCTGCCGATCCGCGCGGACTATGCTGGGAAAAATGTACCTACTTCCCGCCGGGAAACAGTTGAAGTGACGTTGCAGGAAGAAGGAAAAACGGATGAAGTTGTTTTGGGCGAAATTGCAGACTGAAATGCGCTAATTCTTGCATGAAGTCTTTTTGATTCTGTGTTATAATACATGTGTGGAGATTGAGCGCATCCGGTGATGCGGTGTTTTATCGCGTGTTTTGCGGCGTTTCCTTTCCAATGTCATATCAGCCGGTATCGGGAGAAGATCCTCATTTGTGTCATAGCGGGAACCTTGCCCGGTTCATGGGCGTAATTTTCAGATTTCAAAAATTGATTATTTTGGAGGTCACACTTATTATGAAAAGAAAATCTTTCTTCCTTACTATCCTGCTGACGTTTCTGTTAACGTCCTTTGTGGTGGCTGCGTATGCTGCGCCCAGTGACGAGAATCCGTATAAAAACCATTATGTGAAGGATGCCCAGGCTATCCGGCAGCAGGGAACGGCAAAAGTGGTTTACAAATTTATGACCAGGGAAGGGATGCCGATCACCAACATCATCATGCTTTATAATACCACCAAGGAAAAGGGACTGGAGGCGGCTGCCGATGAGAAGGGGATGGTTGAGTTCGATGTAAAGGGTTCTGAGCTCTTTTATATTCACCATGTAATTTATAACAGGGAGATACTGCCGGTTCAGGGCAGCGCGCAGATCAGCAATATCGAAAAGCTTGATGTGCGCAAGGGACTGGTATTGTGGAACTGCATCGTACAATATGGGAACCGCGCTTTCATGAGTTATCGTGGAAATTAAAGGGTTGCAGAGTATAAAGGACTATCTGCATTCATGGTGGCCGGAAATTGTCCGGTACAGTTACCGCGGGAAACAGGCAACCATTACAAAATACAAGACATGCAAAAACAAAGCCGGATGTCTGTCACATCCGGCTTTGCTGTATCATAAGGATTTTATAATGATTTTGGCTTCATCAGAAGTTTCCCAAAACGCTTTGTCATGTTGCGCATCTGGGCCATTTTCCTGGATTTGTTACGATGTCTCGGTTTCATATCGGCTTTTTTGCCAAAATCTCTCCGCTCAACATAGGTCAGTTTCATTTTATTGGGAGACAGGAAACTGCACATTTCCCGAACAATCTTTTCCGGATCTGCATCTTCGTTGCACGAAAAACTGTCGATGGCGACAAATCCTTTTTCGGGATTCGCGTGCAGGATAATATGGCCTTTTTTACAGATACAGTAAATATCGTAACCGTCCTCATCTTCTGGAACGATACGTGAACTCAGCATTTTCATGTTGGCGGTATCTGAAAATTTCTCCAAAGCTTCTTTTAAGATGTCCAGAGACAGCACATCGTCGGCGCATTCGTACAGGTCGGCGGCGATTAATAATCCTGTGTTCAAGATATTTTCTCCTTTTAAAACTGTCGGCAGGGTGAAATCATGCCCGTTCTGTGTTTTTGAAAAAAACTCCCTGGTACCAGAGGATCATTTTACGTTTCCCTAATACCTTGGAAGTATTTTTGTATGCATTGATTATAGCAGAGGTAAGGTTGGTTGTCAAAGTCCTGTGGACTAAAAGGAATGTTGCAGGAAAGTGCTCCGGACGGAAGAGAAAAGGGGAAAAGAATGCCGTAGGACATGGTGATCCCGGGACAAAAAGAGCCGATATCTACATGATTTCGTGCTATAATAACAGTATAGCAAACGACAGGAGTACCTGATGGAACAAATAGAAGGCGTTGTAGAAAATATAATATTCCAGAGTGATGACAAACAGTTTTGCGTATTCCGGATGAAATGTCCATCTGCCGGCATGGTCACTGCGGTGTATCATGGGGTATCTCCCTATCTGGGGGAAATGATTCGGGCTTCGGGACAATGGGTCATGCATGCCCGTTTCGGACAGCAGTTCAGTATTTCGGTTTACCAGTCCGTGATGCCGGATTCCGTTGAAGGGATTGAACGTTTCCTTGCCAGCGGGGCGATAAAAGGGGTTGGAAAGACTGTGGCTTCCCGCATCGTATCCCATTTTGGAAAAGATACCCTGGAGATTTTGGGAAACCATCCGGAGCGCCTGGCTGAGGTATCCGGGATCGGGGCAAAAAAAGCCGTGGCCATAGGAAGATCCTATAGTGAAATCTCCGACCTGAGGGAGATCATGTTGTTTTTGGAACAGCACGGGGTAAGCGGAAACTATGCGGCAAAACTGCAGATAGCCTATGGGGACTCGGCCATAGCTCGGATGCAGATGAATCCCTACTGCCTGATCGATGATATCGACGGAATCGGATTTAAGACGGCGGACCGAATCGCCTTATCCCTGGGATTCGACCTGGCGTCGAAGGACCGGGTTCAGGCCGGTATCGGGTATGTACTGAACATGGCTGCTTCCGGCGGACATACCTGTATTCCGGAAGTGGAACTGATTCGATGCGCCAAAACAATATTGCAGGTGGAATATATGGATGTGGAATCCGTTTTCCATGGGATGATCGAAAAGGATATGATTCGTACGGAGGATTGCGGAGGGCAGTGTTTCGTCTATCCGGAATATTTGTATCGGGCTGAAACAGAGGTTGTCCGTATGCTTCTGACCCTGCGGGATCATCCGGACAGCTTGGGAAAGGTTGACGAAGAAAAAATCATGCGGGACTGGGAGACAGAAGCCGGTATTGAACTGGCAGAAGCTCAGAAGGAGGCGATCCGTTCCTCATTAAAATTCGGCGTGTTTGCGTTGACGGGAGGGCCGGGTACAGGGAAGACCACGATTATAAAAGGGATATTGTCCGTGCTGAAACGGGCCGGCTGCAAGGTCATGCTGGCTGCACCTACCGGCCGTGCCGCCCGGCGTCTGGAGGCAGCGGCAGGGGAAAAGGCGCAGACAGTCCATCGGCTGCTGGAATATGATGTAAACGGGATGTTCGGAAAAAATTCATCTGACCTGCTGGAAGTGCAGGCTGTGATAGTTGATGAAGCGTCCATGCTGGATATTTCGCTGTTCTACCATCTGTTGGACGCGATCCCCCTGGGATGCCGACTTGTACTGGTGGGAGATGTGGACCAACTTCCGTCGGTAGGCCCCGGATCCGTGCTGAGGGACCTGATTCAAAGTGGAAGGATGCCGGTGGTGCGGCTGAAAGAGGTGTTCCGCCAGGCGGAGATCAGCCCCATCGTGCGGAATGCTCACAGGATCAACCGGGGTCTGATGCCGGAATGTGTTCCGGACAGCGATTTTTCCCTGACGGAGTTTCAGGATGAAGAAACGGCTGCGGCCTATATAACCGGTTTTTATGCGGCTGAAGCAGAAAGGGGCGGCTGGCAGTCCCTACAGGTCCTTTCCCCTATGCATAAAGGAGTCTGCGGCGTACAGAACCTGAACAGGCTGTTGCAGGCAAAGGTCAATCCCCCTATTCCGGGAAAAGACGAGATTATCCGCCCGGACGGGACGACCCTCCGGCTGGGGGATAAGGTGATGCAGATTCGCAATAATTATGAGAAGGATGTCTATAATGGTGATATCGGACAAATTGTAAATATTGCGGAAAAGGTGGTGAAGGTATGGTATCCGGACCGTCGTGAGGAAGAGTATGTGTCCTACGGTGAAGGGGAGATCGATGAGCTGCAGCTGGCTTATGCCATGAGTGTGCATAAATCACAGGGTAGTGAATATGCCAAGATATTGCTGGTGTTGATGCCGGCCCACTATATCATGCTACAGCGGAACCTTCTGTATACGGCTGTGACACGGGCCAGGGAAAAGGTTTTGCTGGTTGGCATGAAATCTGCGTTGCAGACGGCTGTTGCGAATGACCGGACCAGACGCCGGTATTCCCTGCTGAAAGAAAGGCTTCAGGAGAACGGGGAACTGTAACGAATTCCTTTCAATGCGCCCGTTACAGAAGGGAAGGGAAAAGGAGTGGTTTGTACTGTTATTGCAATTGTTGGAAGAGATATTGTTCCCGCGCCGCTGCACCGGCTGCGGGGTGGAAATTGAGGCAGGCCTTCTGTGCAGTGAGTGCAGAAAAGGACTGGCGGTGATGCATCATTTCCCACCGGTGGATTACCTGGATGACGGCATCATGATGTTTTCATATGAAGGCTGCATAAAAGAAGCAATCCATGCCGTCAAATTTTTGCATGAAAAAAGCATTCCGTTTCTTCTGGCAGAGGAGGCTGAATTTTTTCTGCATGAACCGGAAATTCAGGAGACTTTCGTGAATTTTTTGTCAGAGGAAGGGAAATCCGATTCCATTGCAGAAGATATCCATATAGGATCCGGGGGAGGTTGGATACGGTTTGCCGAAGGATGCGTCCCACGGATATGGAGCGGGGTGCCGACAGACGCAAGACGGTTACGGCTGCGGGGATTTGACCTGCCGGCGGTCTTGTTTGGAAAGTTGGCACCGGAATTTGGGGGCGCTTGGGAAAATACCCTTTGCAGGACTCGACCGACACTTCCGATGTATGGACTCGGGCCGGCGGAAAGAAGGGAGAATTTACAGGAATGTTTTGCCACGGTGCGAAGTGTTGCTGGAAAATCTGTCTTGCTGGTGGACGATATTTTTACGACAGGAACGACGTTCTCGGCGGCTGCAGATGTATTGAAGGGAGCTGGTGCGGCATCGGTGAAGGGGCTGGCTTTTTGCGGTTCGGTTGAAAACCTTCGGTAGAAAATATATTTTAGTAAAAGTTTGGAGGGAGCAGTATGAAATTAAGCGGCAGTGTGGGGCTTGAAGGAGGATTCCGTTTCCGGTACGGGAACCTTATTGGGGAAGGAAAAGTTACCGGGGAATCGCTGCAGTTGCTGCGACCGGCTATGGACAAAGCTGTGCGTGCAGTCCGGGCGATACGGAAAGAAGGGTTTTCCAAAGCCCATCTCTCCAAGGATGGGACGCCGGAGCACGTGTATTTTCCCCGTCAGGCTTATCTTGAGGAAGGAAATCCGAATGACATGGCTTCTGTGCGGAGCCTGGAGGAATTGGGAGCGCAGTGGAAAGATACGGTAGACGCGGCGGTGTTCATTGGTATAGGCGGTTCCTATCTGGGAGATAAAGTAATCTTTGACCTGGCAACCAAACCGTACTGGAACCAGCTTCCCAAAAAAGAAAGAAATGGATATCCGCAGATCTATTTTGCGGGAAATAATGTGGATGGCACGGCTTTACAGGGACTGATGCGGCATTTGTCCCTGCAGGCGCAACATGTGGGTCATCCCCTGCAGGTCCAGCTGGTGCCGGTTTCAAAGTCTGGCACGACCATGGAACCGCTGACGAGTTTCGCTGCGCTGTTCACTTATATGAAGGCTCATCCGGAATGGTTTGCCGTTGATGTGACCACAGTTACGGGACTGGATGAAAAAGAATCGTTGTTGTATCGTCTGGCGTTGAAGAACAACTGGCCTGCCTTCAGTATCCCGGAAGGGATCGGGGGTCGATTCTGTATTTTGAGCAATCCGGGCCTGCTGATGTGTGCAGTCTTGGGATACGATATACGCGCTCTTTTGGAAGGTGCCAGGGAAATGTCGGAGTTGTGTCTGACAACGGAAGGCGAGGAAAATCCGGCTTTGCTCAATGCCTCGTTGAAATACTTGGCTGCGAAGGACCTGGGGGCCGATATTGAGGTGCTGATGGGATACGGGGATACACTCCAGTGTCTGGGTGCCTGGTATGTGCAGCTTTTGGCCGAATCATTAGGGAAACGTCTGGACCGTAACGGGAAAACGGCATTTTATGGTCGTGGCAGTTGGTACAACAGATATGCACTCCATGACACAGCAGCATCAGGACGGTAAACGAAACAAGGTGATCCAATTTCTGGAAATCGCAAAACCGGTCATTCCGTTGACTGTGGATAATCCATTCCCGCAGGAGAAGGCATTTGGCTTATATGCAGGAAAAGAGATGAATGTCCTGCTTCAGGCAGCCCTTACCGCCAATGAGACCGCTCTGACAGAAGACGGCCGCCTGAACGCAAGGTACGTGTTGCCGGCTTTGGAGCCCCGTTATGTGGGACAGTTGCTGATGTTCCTGATGTACAGCATTGCTTATGAAGGCGAACTGGCCGATGTGGATGCATATGACCAGCCTGGCGTGGAAGCCTATAAACGCATCATGAAAGCGGAACTGGCAAAGGCATAAGAGACGCTGTTTCGGTCTGTACTGCGATGCCAAGAGGCTGCCTGTACAAAAAGGCATGGTAAAACGGAAGCAGAAGATACTGACGGCGGTAACCGCCTGAACTGTCTGTGACGGCAGGAATAAAACAACAGATGCAGAAGTGAATCGCTTCCCGGCGGAACTCGCACAAAGATCCGCCGGGGGGCTTTTTAGCTTTTTAA
>CAJOKZ010000035.1 GCA_905235335.1 uncultured Succiniclasticum sp. | reverse complement strand
CTGCGGCATAATGTGGTGCCCTTTTTCATTGAAGATGCGAAGAAAAATTTCTACTACAGAGGTCTGGCCAGCTGGAACCGGGAAAAAGGTTACCTGACCGATACGTGCCTTGACGGACAGGATGCGTTTAAACGGCTGTTGGAACTGTTTCGGGTGAGGTGAATGACAATGAAATTACGGAATGGGTGAGAATATGAAACGGGTACAAAAACATTTGACCAACAGTTAAACCGATTTATAAAAACAGTTTTGAAATAGCTGGGACTTTACGCCGGGATAACAATAAGAGGCAGGGGGATTCCCTGCCTCTTTTGCGTAAGTTCCTTATCGTGTTTTGCATTTTCCATTTCCCGGGAAATTACTTGTCCTCTTCCACTTCTTTTTTCCAGTTTTGCGATTCCATGTTGCCGGTCCGGGCGTAATCCGCCACCATGGCGCTGACGGCTTTGAAATTAGCCTTTACGCCGGAACTGGTATTTTTGTATTTTACGGCGTTCTGCCGTTTGATCCCGATATTTTCCGCCGTCTTGCCCGCGTCGATATTGGCGCCTAAGAATACGAACTCAAAGTTCTTTTCCTGCAGTTCGGAGATCAGCTTCTTAACTTTGTCGTAGGTCCATTCCTTGGAGGAGTTTTCCATGCCGTCGGTGGTGATGACCACCAGAACCTTGTTGCCCTTTGCAGAAATATCCGGCAGGGCCTTCATTTTGGACAGGGTGTTTCCCACGGCGTCCAGCAGGGAGGTAGTGCCCTGGGGCGTATATTCATTTTCCGTAATATTTTTTACTTCATTCAGGTCGGTGCGGTCATAGATGGTGGACACCTGGTTGTTGAACATGACGGCGGTCACCTTTACGGGCAGATCGGCTTCGCGCTGCTTGTCCAGCATGGAATTGAACCCGCCGATGGTATCTTTTTCCAGACCGTACATGGAACCTGATTTATCCAGGATCAGGACCAGGTCCATGGAAGTCGCTTTTTCTTCTGTGCCCGGCTTATTTTGCGCTGCGGACGGGGAATTTTTATCCTCCTGCTCAACGGCCATGATTCCGGTTCCGTGGGGTATTGGCAGGGGGAGGGTCTTTTCCGCTGCCAGTGCGGTCGCGGTCACGGCAGATGCAAGGACGAGGATTGCTGCGATGGCTGTTTTTTTCATTTTTTCATTCCTCCGGTGCTGAAATTTTTTGTTTTCCTGACGTTTGGCCGATTATTTTTCGGCCTTCTGCACAGATGGCGTTCTTCTGATGTTCTGCACAGATGGCGGTCTTCTGATGATATCTTTTCTGTTATGATATCAATATAATATGTCAATTCTATGTCTTCGAAAGGCAGGATCCCGGTTCTTTACAAAATAAATTTACGAAGTTGATATTTATATTATAAATTATCTGTGTTAAAATAGCTATAACTTATTGTGCAGGAAAAGTGCAGGAAAAGTGAGCCGCTTTTTTGTGGCATTTCTGTGCCTGAGGCGGACTGCGGCAGGTTTGAACTGATGTAATAATTGTTGCGTGGGTTTCTGTGACCGGGCGGCGGTTCGTTTGAACTGGTGAATCATTGCCGCAGGTTTTTTGACCGGGCGGCTGAAGGAAGGAGCGTTATAATGAAGAAATTTGCGGTAAGCCTTGTTGCCATGTTGTTGATGTTGTGCGCGGCGCTGCCCTGTTTTGCGGAAACGCCGGCAGGTGTCCTGCCTGTAATCCGTATGGAGCAGCAGAAGCAGGAATTCCGGAACGAAAAGGGACAGGTCTGTATTGTTACGGATTACAACCGGCTCCTTGTGAAGAACCGGGAAGCGTTCCCGGCTTTGGCGGAAGCGCTGGAGGCGAAACACAACCGGGTGTGGCAGGAAAAGCTGGCTGCGGATCTGGAGGCCAGCAAGCCGGACGCCCTTGAATTGAAAAAGTACCGTCCGGAAGACTATATGCATTTTCTTTTAGAAGAGCGGCTCACCCAGATCTACTCAGATTTGAATGTCATCAGCTTTGCCGGGGAGTTTTACCAGAACAGGGGCGGCGCCCGGCCTTTGGTTGAGTTTTACGGGTACAATTTTAACCCGGTGACAGGAAAGTTGTACGTACTGGATGACGCGCTGGCGCCGGGGCAGCGGAACAGTTTCCTGCAAAACGCGGTGAAGCCTGAGCTGGCCCGTATTAATAAAGAAGAGGGCAGATATTTTTACGAAAATTATCACGCTATTGTGGATGATTTGTTTGCCAGAGACCTGCGGGGGGAGAAGCCGCTGCAATGGGTCTGGAACGGAAGCGGCGTAAGGCTGTACTTTGATCCGGACGTGCTGGCTCCCGGCATCGCGGGCGTAGTGGAAGTATTCGTGCCGGCAGACCGGTTCCGGTCGATGTTTAATGAGTCGTTCGTGAATCCGCCGCAGCCATGATGAAATAAAATTTTCAAAACGAAAATTTTGAAACGCTGATTCAAAAGATCACGCAATCAGTTTTTGAAATCGTGTTGCTCTCGGAATCGGCGTTTTTTGTTTCTTAAGGAAACACCAACTGGGGAGTTTGCGTGAATGATGCAGCTATTATTAAAATCACCAAAAAGTGTGCAAACAAATGTAGCTGTAGTTTCCTTAAAACAGTGTCCTTGCGTAAGTGTCCTTGCGTAAATATTCGTTGCTGAAACGCCGGTTTCATATTATAATGTAGATTATTGCGAAAAGTTTGTGAATAAACTTTTGCGCAAAAGATTTTGCGCAAAAGAGACTTTAAGTGACCCGGAGGACACTGTTTTGGATCAGGAAAGAGAAAGAAATAGTTTTACCGGCACCCTTGGATTTGTTCTGGCTTCTGCAGCCAGTGCCATCGGTTTGGGAAACATCTGGCGTTTTCCCTTTCTGGCGGCCCGGGACGGCGGCGGACTGTTTTTGGTTTGTTATTTGTTGTTAGTTGCTACGTTCGGTTATACGCTGCTTTCTTCGGAAATCGCTATCGGCCGGAAGACCCGGCAGGGCCCGTTGACGGCCTATTTCCAGCTTCATAAAGGCGGCTTTGTCATCGGCCTGCTGGCCTGTCTTGTGCCGGTGCTGATTTTGCCGTACTATTGCGTAATCGGCGGCTGGGTGTTGAAGTACATGGCGGCTTTTATGACCGGCGCAGGCCTGGACGCTGCGGGGGATAAATATTTCACCGGCTTCATTACCAGTGTCGGGGAACCGATTTTTTGGTTTGTGGTATTTATGTCGGCGGTCATGTTCGTCATCTTCCTTGGGGTAGAAAAAGGTATTGAAAAATACAGCAAGGTGATGATGCCGTTGTTTTTTCTGCTGATCATAGCGGTTTCACTGTATTCCCTTACCCTGAGCCATACGGATGCTTCCGGCGCGACCCGTACCGGGTGGGAAGGCTTCCTGGTTTACACGGTTCCCAATTTGGAGGGGATCACCTTCAGTAAATTCCTGAACGTGCTGATGGATGCAATGGGTCAGCTCTTCTATTCCATTTCTGTTGCCATGGGCATAATGATCGCTTACGGTTCCTATGCGAAAAAGGATGTGGACCTGAGCAAATCCATCAACCACATTGAAATTTTTGATACGCTGGCTGCGTTTATGGCGGGGGTTATGATCATTCCGGCGGTTTATACGTTTATGGGTAAGGAAGGCATGTCTGCCGGTCCTTCCCTGATGTTTATCTCCCTGCCGAAGGTTTTTGCCGCCATGGGCAGCGCCGGGACCCTGGTGGGCATCGTATTTTTCGTGATGGTTACCTTTGCGGCCCTGACTTCGGCTATTTCCGTAATGGAAGCCATTGTAGCGAGTTTTATGGACAGGTTTTCCTGGACCCGTCCCAAGTCTACCGTCCTGATCGGTATTTATGCGATGGTTGGCGGCATCATTGTCTGCCTGGGTTATAATATTGCGTATTTCGAACTGCCGCTGCCCAACGGGGCTGTGGCTCAGGTTCTGGATTTGATGGATTACATCAGCAACATCGTGCTGATGCCCCTCGTGGCCATCGGCGAATGCCTGCTGATCGGCTGGGTGGTCGGCCCGGACTGGATCATTGAAGAAATCGAGCAGGGAAAATATAAATTTGCCAGGAAAAATTTGTACCGGGTCATGGTAAAATATATTACGCCGGTATTGCTGTTTATTTTATTCTTACAGGCCTTTGGCGTGTTTAACTGAGGAAACACGGATGGATTTGTACAAACCGGATCCATCGGTATTTTTCTGAAAAAATGAAAGGCGGCTATGGCTGCGCACGGTAAACTAAGAAGCGCCGGAGCCGGCGAAGTGGCTGTCGGGGGGATCCGGGAACCACTTTGCAGAGAAAGGATTTGTGTTTTGTTATGCACGGGAAAAAAGTTGCGGATATAGCGGCAGAAAAGATGAAAGACGGGTTGCAGGCACAGGCGGAGCTGGACAAAAAGGCCCGGGAATTGCTGGAAGAAAAGGAAGCGGATTCGCGGATGCGGACCTATATCGGTCCCATGAACCGGATCATCACGGCGCTGTTATGTATATGGACGGCATTCCAGCTGTACTTTACCACGCTGGGCGCGATCAGCGCCATCAATTTGCGCGCCTTCCACTGTATCTTCCTGCTGCTGTTCACGTTTTTGCTTTTCCCGACATATAGAAAAGAAAAACGGGTGCGGAAGCTGCCGCCGGTTTGGGATATCCTTCTGATTTTGCTGGGAACCGGTTCCTTCGGTTACCTTATCACGAATTTTACCCGGATCGCCCAGACAGGGGGCCGGGTGGATTCTTTTGAGGTCGGCATCGCTGCGGTGGCGCTTGTTGTTGTGTTCGAAGCGGCCCGGCGGGCTTCCGGAAATCTGGCGGTCCTGGCGTTGATCTTTTTGGGTTACAACTGGTTCGGTGAATATCTGCCAGGCCTGCTGGGACATAACGGATTTACCCTGAAGCGCGTGCTGGTCACCCAGTTCTGGGGAACCCAGGGCGTGTTGGGTACCGGTATCGGCGTTTCGGCGACATATATCTTCCTCTTTGTCGTTTTTGGCGCGTTTTTAAAGCACAGCGGGTTTTCCAAATTTATCAATGACTTTTCCCTGACGCTGGTGGGGCAGACACCGGGCGGCCCGGCCAAGGTGGCGGTGGTTGCTTCCGCCCTGATGGGCATGATCAACGGTTCCGCCATTGCGAATGTGGCCACTACGGGAACCATTACCATCCCCCTGATGAAGCGGACCGGGTACCGGAAGGAATTCGCCGGGGCGGTGGAGGCGGTGGCTTCTACCGGCGGGCAGTTCTGTCCCCCGATCATGGGCGCCGTGGGGTTTGTCATGGCGGAATTCCTGAATTTGAGTTATACCAAAGTAATGTTGGCCGCGATCGTGCCGGCATTCCTGTATTATTTGGGGCTTCTGATGTCCGTGCATTTCGAGGCGAAACGCCTGGGCCTTTCCGGGCTGTCGAAGGAAAATATCCCGGTAGCGGCAAAGGTCCTGAAGGAACAGGGGCATTTGGTCATCCCGCTGGTAGTATTAATCGGGCTGATGTTTGCCGGATATACGCCGCTGTACGCCGCGGTGATTTCCATTTTTTCCACGGTTGCCGCCAGCTGGCTGCGGAAAGAGACCCGCATGAACGGAAGCAAGATTCTTGAGGCGACGGTGGAAGGCGCCAAGGGCGCTATCTCCGTCGGTGTCTGCTGCGTGATCATCGGCGTGATCATCGGAACGGTGACGCTTACCAGCATGGGGCTGAATATGGGGTACCTGATCCTGAATGTCATTCATAACGATAATATTTATGTGACGGGACTTCTGGTCATGATCATGTCTACTATTTTGGGAATGGGCGTGCCGGGAGTGGCTGCGTATGTCATCGTGCAGGCGGTGGCGGTGCCGGTCCTGATCAAGGCCGGGGTGCTGGCAATTACATCCCATCTGTTCTGCCTGATCTATGCCTGCCTTTCCAACATTACGCCGCCGGTTGCCATGAGCGCCTATGTGGCTTCCGGAATCGCCGGTTCGGATCAGACGAAGACAGGCATCTGGGCAGTGCGGCTGGGCCTGATCGGGTTCATCATCCCGTTCTTTTTCCTGGACAATCCGGTGCTGCTGATCGGGGTGGACCAGACGGCTTCCCTGGCAGCTACGCTGTGGGCGGTATTTACCGCGTCCGTCGGGACAATCGCGCTGGTAGCGGGTCTGGAAGGCTGGCTGCTGCGCAAATGCAACCTGGCGGAACGGGCTGTGCTGATCGCGGCGGCGCCCGCGATGCTGTATCCGGGCACATTTACCGATCTGGTCGGACTGGGGTGTCTTATTGTTATCGGCGTTTTTCAGTTTATCAACCGGAAGAAATACGGAGACGGTGAGTAAATGAGTTTGTGCGATGAGCGAGGGCGTTTTGCGACTGGCAAGGAAATGGCCCGAAGGCGCAGCCGTAGCTGCGTTGAGGGTCATTGACGCAGTCAGTCACAAAAAGCGCCGGTCAGCTTGCGGACGAATGAATCAGCGTTTCCATAAGCCGGTAAAGAAACTTGAAAGATTTTTTGGCGTGCCGGCGTATAAATTACAGCTCCCTTTAGAAAACATTGCGTATGTATTTTGCGGAACAGTTCCGGACAGTGTTTTCTTGAAATTTAAAGTAAATAAGGAGGAGAAAAAATGAAAAAATCCCTGAAACGCGCGGTGAGCGCATCTTTGGCGGCCCTGTTCATGGTGGGCGTCCTGGCAGGCTGCGGCGGCGGCGAAAAGAAAGCGGAAGCTCCGAAGAAGGCGCCTGCGGCGGCTGCTGAAAAAGTAAAAATCAACTTCCCGACGGCTTCTGCGTCCGGCGCATTATATGCTGTAGGCGCGGCCATCACCAACAACTGGAACAAGACCGTTCCTTCCGTTAATGCTGCCAGCCAGGCTTCTGCCGGCGGTATTGCCAACCTGAACATGGTTTCCGAAGGGGAAGCGCAGGTTTCCATCGCGATCAGCAGCAATGCCTATCAGTGCATGAACGGGACCGACAGCTTCAAGGGGCATGCCTATAAAGACCTGAAGGCTATTGCGGGCCTGTACCTGAACCCGAACCAGGTCGTGGTGACCAATAAATCCGGTATCACCAGCCTGGAGGGCGTGAAGGGCAAACATTTTGCGGTAGCGTCTGCCGGTTCTTCCGTATATAACGAATGCGAGACCCACTTCACCGCGGCGGGCATTAAATTCCCTGAGGAGATTAAAGCAGAATATATCGCCTTCGGCGGCGCTGCGGATATGCTGCAGAACGGAACCATCGATGGCGCGTGGATCATGTCCGGCGCGCCGGCTTCTGCGGTTTCCCAGGCGCTTACTGCCAATTGCCACCTGATCAATATCAGTGATGACATCATTAAAAAACTGCAGGCAAAATATCCCTGGTATGTTAAATACACCATTCCTGCCGGAACCTATCCGAACCAGAAAGAAGCGGTCAACACCTCGGCCATTAAGATGGTCATGTTCTGCCGCCATGATCTGAAGGAAGACACGGTTTACCAGATGACCAAATCCTTCTGGGAACATATTGATGAACTGGGACAGTCCCAGAAGAACCTGAAGGGCCTGAAGCCTGCCGAAGCTGTGAAAGACATTGCCAATATCCCGCTGCATCCCGGCGCGGCAAAGTATTACAAAGAAATCGGCGTGCTGAAATAAACGGTAAGGGAATATAGATTGTTTTGTGAAAACGCTCAGGTACGAACCTGCCTGGGCGTTTTTGTTTTGGTGCGCGGCGTTTCGTAAAACACAGCGCTGTATGTTTCACGTGAAACAAAAATATTTTGTTGCAAGTTTTACACAGAACGGATATACTTAAGGAAACGCTGATTAATTCGTCTGCACGCTGACCGGCGCTTTTTGTGACTGACTGCGTCACTGACCCTCAACGCAGCTACGGCTGCGCCTTCGGGCCATTTCCTTGTCAGTCGCAAAAAGCCCTTGCTCATCGCACAAACTCATTTAGTCAGCGTCTCCTTAAAGAGGCGGTGGAACCATCGCCGGAAAACAGTGATGTGGGTTGGAACTTGGGGGAGCGCCCTGGTTCCGTGCGAAAAATAAATAAACGGTTGCCCGTTGTGTCATGGATGTTTATCGTTCCACAAATACGATTCAGGCAACCGGTCAGAATTTTTCAAAAGCCAAAATGCGAGGGAGCCCGTGTGCCGGGCTGAGAGGATGCCAGAGATCATCGACCGCCGGTTTGCAAGAACGGAAACCGAAAATCAAATGCGCCGAAAGCGCCTTTGATTGCAGGTCTGTTTCGCGCATATCGTACCCTGCGGCATTTTGTCTTTTGCTTTTCACGGAGGTGCGACAGGGGGTCGCACCTATTTTTTTGCCGGATCGGGGCAAATACATTGCCAACGGTTAGCAAAAACAGTTTTGCGGAGGATGATGAAACGGTCCGCGGGCAAATGCGTTGCCAACGGTTAGCAAAAAACAGTGTGAAGAAATGGAATGAAATCCGTTTGAAAATAAAGCGTAGGCATTGAGGAGGGAATTCATATGAAAAAGATATTGTTGGGCGTCATGCTGCTGTTCATGACGGCGGGCCTGCTGACGGGCTGCGGCGGAAAGGATCCGAAAGGGGCGGAAAAACCCGCCGGGGCAAAGGAACTGAAAATCACGCTTTCGCCGTATCAGGATGCGGAAACCATCAAGGCTGTGACGGGGCCGCTGGGCGCGCTGCTTCAGGGAAAGCTGAAGGAAAAAGGCTGTGCCGTGGATAAAGTGACGGTCACGGTGGGAACGTCCTACAACAATGCGGTAGGGGAAGCCTTGGGCGCGGGCAGCGCAGATGCCGGGTTTATCTCCGGGGCAACCTATGTGCTGTTTGACAAGGAAGTTGACGTGCTGCTGACCGCGCTGCGGTTTGGGCTTGATAAGGATACAACGGATCTGAAAGCCTGGAATGACGGGACGCCGGAAAAATTTACAAACAGGCTGGTGCAGTATTACCGTTCTGCACTGGTGGTGGGTCCGTCTGCCAAAGGGAAGGCGCTGCTCGAACAGGTGAAGAAAGGGAAAAAACCGTCATGGGATGAGCTGAAAGCGCTGAAGTGGGCCGTCATGAGCCCTGCCTCCGCGTCCGGCTACCTGTATCCTTCCCTGTATCTGAAAAAAGAGTACGGAAAGACGCTGGCAGATCTTCCGCAGGTAATTCAGTCCGAGTCGTATACGACATCCATGGCGCGCCTTGCTTCCGGGCAGGTGGATGTCGTAGCGGCCTTTTCCCATATCCGTGCCCGGGATGAAAAGAACTGGCAGAAAAAACTGGGAGGGACCGATTCGATCTGGAAGCAGACCGGCGTAATCGGTGTCACCGATAAGATTTACAATGATACGGTCTGTGTGAGCAAAGCATCGAAGCTGATGCAGGATCCGAAATTCCGCAAAGCCTTCGGCGAATCGCTGATTGAAATCGGAAAGACAAAAGAAGGACTGGATGCGCTGAAAATTTTGGGGCATAAGGGGTACAGCTGGGCAGAGGCGAAAAATTACGATGACGAGCGCCGTGTGCAGAAAGAGCTTAAGGGAACGTAAGGGAACGCTGATTAATTCGTCTGCACGCTGACCGGCGCTTTTTGTGACAGACTGCGTCAATGTCCCTCAACGCAGCTACGGCTGCGCCTTCGGGCCATTTCCTTGTGTCAGTCGAAAAAAGCCCTCGCTCATCGCACAAACTCATTTAATCAGCGTCTCCTTAAGGGAAAATAAATTGTGTGACGGGACCGGATGCGGCCGCACCCGATGCGGCGATGTAGGCGGAAATGCCGCATTGTATGCCGGCCGGCAAATTGTTTACGGGGCGCTGCGGCGGATTGGGGAAAATTAAGCGAATGCTTGAATTGGAACGTGTAACATATCAGTATCAAAAAGAAAAAACAGTGCTGGACTGCGTTTCGCTGCGGGTAAGGCGGGGTGAATTCGTAGCGGTGGTCGGGCGCAGCGGCGCGGGGAAGACGACGCTGCTGCGGCTTTGCAACGGATCCCTGTTCCCACAGCAGGGGACGGTGCGTATCGCGGGGAAGATACTGTCGCAAAGCCCGGGCGGGGCGCTTCGTTCGCTGCAACAGCAGGTCGCGATGATTTATCAGGATTTTTGCCTCGTGCCGGAGCTGACTGTATTGCAAAATGTGCTGAACGGGGCGCTGTACAGGATCTCTTTCTGGCGTGTTATGACGGGCTGCTTTCCGGACGTGGAGATGGAAAATGCCAGGGACGCGTTGACGAGGGTAGGGCTTCTTGACAAGGCGGAAGTCCCGGCGGCTCTCGTAAGCGGCGGGGAAAAGCAGCGGACGGCGATTGCCCGTGCGCTGATGCAGCAGGCGAAGATCATTCTGGCCGATGAACCGGCCGCTTCCCTTGATCCGGCAACGGCGGACCAGGTGCTTACACTGCTGAAACAGCTTCAGACAGAACATGGCCTGACGGTGGTAATGAACAGTCACAACATACAGCAGGCGAAGAAATATGCAGACCGGCTTATGGGGCTGAAGGAGGGGCGCATCGTCAAGGATCTGCCGGCAGCGGCATGGCAGGAAAAGGATTTTGCGGATGTGTACGGAGGAGCCGCAGCGGCAGACGGAGGAACCGATGGGTAAGGCGGCGAAAGGGTATCTCTTATTTTTTCTCCTCGTTTTCTGTCTGGTCCTGTCGGCTGCGCAGACACAGTGTTCGTTGCAGCAGCTGGTGTCAGGCAGTCCCCGCTTCTTTTCCATGCTGTGGGAGATGTTCCCCCCGGACCGCCCGTTTTTCCTTGTGGCGGCAATGCCCTTGTGGGAGACGGTCCGTATCTCTTTCCTCGGTACATTTTTCGGAGCGGTGCTGGGAGCGGTGGGCACGTTTCTGTGCAATTCATTCGTCAATCGGGAGGTCTGCGTTCGGGTGTTCTTAAAAGGGCTGAACCATCTGTTCCGGTGCATACCGGTCCTGGTGCTGGCGCTGTTATGCACGTTCTTTTTCGGCCTCGGATCCCTGGCCGGTATAATTGCGATCAGCCTTTCCACGGGGGCGGTTCTTACACGGCTTGGATACGAAGATTCCGAAAACGCAGACGCGCGCCCGGCCTGTGCGCTGGAAGCCATGGGTCCCGGCAGGCTGAAGGCCTTTGCGGCTTCGATATGGAAACAGGTTTTGCCCGGCTATTTGAACAATGTATTGTACCTTCTGGAATCAAATGTTAGGAACGCTTCGGTTCTGGGCTTTGTCGGCGCGGGCGGTATCGGGCTGCTGCTGAACGAACAGATGGCGTGGCGGGAGTACGGCCGGGCCGGTACCATACTCTGCCTTCTTTTTCTGCTTGTGCTGCTTACGGAATCGGTGGGCGAATCGGTACGGTATCGGCTCGTTCACGCATCGAAGGGCGCACAAAAAAGAATTGCATTTTTCTTTTTTCCGCTTTTGCTGCTGTTGTTTTGTTCTGTGGACCGGGTCGCTCCCGCGGAGATGAATTTTGGCGCTGCTTCCGCCGTGTTCCGGGGTTTTGTTTCACCGGATACCGGCATGTTCTTTTCGCTGAGGCCGGAAGACATTCCCTGTCTTTTATGGGAAACTTTTAATATCGCGTTTTTAGGTACTGTAACCGCAACGATTGCAGCCCTGTTCTTTTCATTTTTTTCCAGCTTCCGTTTCTTTGGAAAACCGGCGCTGTTCCTGCGGGCAGTGCTGCTGGGAATACGTTCGGTTCCCGTGCTGATCTGGGGGCTGGTGTGGATCCGGGTGACGGGTCCCGGCGCTTTTGCAGGGGTTCTTACATTAACGTTATGCAGTATCGGCTTTTTGGCAAAACGCTTCCTGATTGCCATTGAAAGCATCGATCTGGGCCCGTACCGTGCGTTGCGGGCCGCCGGCGTGACATTTCTGCCGGCCCTGCGGTGGGGTGTTTTTCCGCAGCTTAAGCCGCATTACGTCACTGCCATCCTGTACCGGATGGACATTAACCTGCGGGAGGCTGCCGCCTTGGGATTGGTTGGGGCCGGAGGGATCGGGACACCGCTGTTCCTGGCCATGAACCATTATGAATGGGAACAGGCGGGCGCATTGCTGTGGGGACTGATCTTGCTGGTAACGGTAGTCGGGTTCGTGTCTGAAAAATACAGGGAAGGGTATCGGCTCAAAAGTTAAAAAGAACGGAAAGGAAAAAATCACCCCTGCTGCATACAGCGTTTCGCTGTTTACAGCAGGGGGTTCTGTTTTTGTAATTCAGTTTGTTACAACGTTGCGAGATCGGGCTCAGTTCGAGTTAAAATCTGCTCAGGGGGCGTTTTGGATGGAGCCGTTTATACCGCAGCGTGCGTGTAGTCCAACTTTGCCTTAAACTGCTCTACGGTTCTGCGCATTGCGTATAGGTGTTCCGGCGCTCCGGTTTCACATGACCGTTGGCAGCTCTTTTGATTTTGGCAGCAGGGCGCAGGCGAACCGGTACTTACTAGACAATTCCCATGATGGACTTAAAGTCTTTCAGATAGTGCCGTGATACCGGCACTTCTTCTTTTTCATAATGACGCATGATCAGCACGAAGGTATCGTTGAACCAGGGCTCGATTTCTTTTACCATGTTTATATTGACCAGAAAGCTCTTGTTGGTTCGGAAAAAACCCGAACCGCTCAGACGGGTTTCCACGTCTTTCAGCAGCAGCTTGGATTCCAGGATGCCCCGCGTCGTGTAGAACAGAAGCTTTCCCTGCAGCGTCTTTATTAAAACAATCTCTTCCTCCGGCTTAAGGACGATAAATTTATTATCCGTTGCGATAACGAAATTATTCTTGGCCTTGATAATTTCGCCGACCTGTTTGTTTTTCGAATGCTCTTCCAGGTTTTGCCGGATACGGGAGATCGTTTTGCGTATGCGCTCGTCCTTGTAAGGCTTGAGGATGTAATCAAATACGGCCAGGTCGAAGGCTTGGATCGCGAATTGGGCAAATCCCGTGCTGAATACGACCTGCGGTACATTCAGGATATCGTCGCTCATGCGCTCCATGGTTTGCACGGTCTCAATCCCGTTCATTACGGGCATCTCGATGTCCATGAAGACCACGTCGACGGTATCGCTTTTTAAAAACTCCAAAAAACTTTTTCCGGTAGAGAACTCTGCTACGACTTCTACCTCTTCAATTTCCTGTAGGATGGAGGTCAGTTCGTTTCTTGCCGGCATTTCGTCGTCTACCACAGCTGTTCTGATTTTGATCATGGCGTACTCCTTGTCAATGGAATCTCAAAAAACACCATCGTCCATGCGTTCTCGCTGCTTTTAACCTGTAACCCGCTGGCTTCCCCGTAGTATGCCAGAAGCCGTTTGTGCACGTTCATCAGGCCTACGGATTTACGCTGGCCTGTATCTTCGTCATCCGATCCGGTGGGCTCTTCTTCCAGCAGGCGGGGCAGCTTTTCCTTGGGGATACCTACGCCGTTATCATATACATACAGACGTACATTCTTCCCGTGAGGCGCCGCTCCGATCTCCACTGTGCCGCCGGATTCGCGGGGAAGGACGCCGTGTTTGATCGCGTTTTCCACCAAAGGCTGAAGGATGAGGCAGGGCAGGTTGAAATCCAGAAAGTCCGGAATATTGTAATTGATCTGCAGCCGGTCCCCGAAACGCGCCATCTCGATATTTACATATGCCTCGATATGGCGGATCTCCTGCCGGAAATTGATGAAGACGCTTTCAGTGTTCAGGCTGTGGCGGTAATATTCTGCCAGGTAGATGATAAGATCCTTTGCTTTTTCCGGATTGCTGCGGCAGTAATAGCTGATGGTGTTCAGCGCGTTGAACAGGAAGTGCGGGTTGATCTGTGCCTGCAGGAGTTTGACCTCCGCTTCGGATAACAGCACGGCCTGTTCTTTCAGCGTGTTTATTTCAAGCTGGAGCTGCAGCAGGCTGCAAAGACCCCGGAAAAGCTCCATTTCGAAGTTGGTGAACTCTTCTTTGATGTCCTTGCTGATTACCAGCAGCTGCCGGTTGTCCGAGTCCTTATAGATAGGGAAGACCGTGGTGTTGTAACTGTCCAGGATATTTTTTTCGATGTTGCTTCCGTAATAATAATTTTTCTGGTCTATATATTTTGTAATCCGGTTCTTGGCCAGGGGCTCAGCATAGGCAAGGGCTACGATTTTTCGCGGGGCCAGTATGGCAGCCCAGGATACGCCGGAGGTGGACTCCAGCACGATATCGACGATGGACTTGATGGTCCTGGAGTTATACCCTTCCTGTAATACATTGATGACCAGGCTCATGACGCGGAACGATGTTTGTGCCGCTTCTGCCTTGTACCGTTCCTGCCGTCGGTAATTATCTTCGATGACGCCGACGAACAGAGCCGTAGCTACCGGGTTCGTCAGCAGCATGGCGGGGGCGATGGCCTTCACAAGGGCCAGCGCATGGGCATAGGGTTTGGCAAGCAGCAGCAGCAATACCATGTGGCACGCTTCAAACAAAAAGCCCAGGGCGTATGCGTAGGGCCACATCTTTTTCTGCTGCTTGAACCAGTTGGACAGAAGGCCGGCCATAACGCCCTGCAGTATGGTGATCAAACCGCTTTCAAAAGAAGAAATCGTGATGGGAGAAATCATGCGGTGGACACCCACGATGGCGCCGATCGTACTGCCGACCACGGGACCGCCCAGCAGACCGCCGACGATGACGCCTACCGCGCGGGTGTTGATGATACCGTATTCCGTACGGATACCCCAGTATGTACCGAGGATGCCGATCACGGAAAAGATCGCGATGACGATCAGTTTGTTTTTAGTTGTAAAATTTTTTTCTACCAGGGCCGTGTTAAAAAAGCGCATCTTGCTCAGCACCATGATAATGACGAGGAACAGCGAGGTTCCCAGCCAGAGCTGCTGTATCTCAACACGGGCGGATTCAAGGATTGATAATTCAAACATGATATGCCTTATCGCTCTGCGATACGAATGGATGCAGATAATTTCAGATGCATCCCGTTCATGCGCGCGGCCGTTAACTTAGATCGGAAACATTCTTTTACGGGTATGCCTTGAAAATTAATTTGTATGTTTGGCGTTCCTTCAGCATGCGTATTCTTAAAATGCAATTTTTTACGGGGAGATTTTAAAACATTGACTTTAAAAAAATTATCTGACAAATTTTTTCTTAATTATAACTTGAAAATGAATTACTGACAAGAATAATGAATTACTGACAAGAATAAAAAAATCCTTCCTGTACAGGCATGTCTCACATCACACCCACACAGGAAGGAGAATTGGTTCATACAGGCTGTGTTTATGGCGGGAAGGAAGGTGATAGAAAATATCCGCCATAAAACAGCCGTTGATCACAGAATCAGCCTATTTTTTCTTTTACGGTTGCTTCGTCCCAGCCGAAGAACTCTTTCATGATCTCGTTGGTATCTGCAGCCAGCAGCGGAGCCGGGGTCAGGATTTCGCCCGGGGTGTCGGACAGTTTGATCGGAATTCCGGGAACCTTTAACGGGCCGGCAACCGGATGAACGACTTCGACGATCATGTTGCGGGCGATGATGGAAGGATCTTCCATAACCTGGGCCACATTGTTGATGGGGGCGCAGGGAACACCGGCAGCTTCCAGTTCAGCAACCCATTCTTTGGTGGTGCGGGTCTTCAGAACGGCGTTCATCAGATCGGTCAGTTCGTCAACATTTTCCGTACGGTGCGGATTGGTGTCAAAGCGGGGATCGGCGATCCATTCCGGTTTGCCCAGCACGTTGCAGAGCTTGGCCCACAGACGGTCGTTGCCGCTGCCTACGATGATAGAGCCGTCTTTGGAAGTGAAGTCTGCAAACGGGGTGATGGAAGGATGACGGTTGCCGATCGGTCCGGGAGGTGTGCCGGTGCATACATAACGGGCAATCGCATTTTCCAGGATAGCAACCTGGCAGTCCAGCATGGCAACGTCAACCAGCTGGCCTTTGCCGGTGGATACGCGGTTGAACAGGGCCAGCATTACGCCCAGGCAGGTGAACAGGCCGGCAAATACGTCGCCGACGGACGCGCCGACGCGCATGGGATGACCGCCCTTTTCGCCGGTGATGCTCATGATGCCGCCCATAGCCTGTACGACTACGTCATAAGCCGGTTTTTTGGTGTAGGGGCCCGTACGGCCGAAACCGGAGCAGGCAGCGTAGATCAGCTTCGGGTTGATCTCTTTCAGGACTTCCCAGCCCAGACCGAATTTTTCCATGGTGCCGGGGCGATAGTTTTCTACCACTACGTCAGCCTGTTTTACCATTTCCTTGAAGATCTCACAGTGTTTCGGGTTTTTGAAGTCCAGGGACATGGAGCGTTTATTGCGGTTCAGGCTCATGAAATAAGCGGATTCGCTGCCGATGAACGGAGTGAAAGCACGGGAATCATCGCCTACTTTCGGCGGCTCGATTTTGATAACGTCAGCGCCGAAGTCAGCCATCATCATGGTGCAGTACGGACCTGCCAGTACGCGGGACAGATCTAAAACTTTAATACCTTTTAACGGACCCATTAATAAACTACCTCCTTAGAATTGAATAATGTTAAACGGGTTTATCAAATAGGGGTTTGGCCAATAGTTTCTCGGTCACATTGTAGCAAATAATTTCTAATAGTATTTTGTCGATGGATTATTTTTTGGTTGCCTTGAAATAAACACGGGCGATCAGGACAGCGATGATGATGTTGATCAGCATGGTTACGCCGCCGGGGATGCCCAGTTTCGGAACGATGAGGATGCCTGCCAGGGAGCTGATCATGATGATGACGCCCAGCACGAAGTTCTTGCTGGCCAGGTCGGCATATACGGCGCCCAGCACGCAGGGCAGAACGAAACCGAACATCTTCATGACAAACTTAGGCATTAACGGCATGACCTGTGCGCCGACCAGCGCGAAGAAGGTGATCATGATAACCGTTACGAATACGGATGCGCAGATACCGATACAGGACATGATTTCTGCTTTCGGAGTGCCCTGTTCGCAGTTGGTAACCTTCTGCGCCATGTTGGCTGCCGGAGCGCGGACTTCACCAACGTTGCCGCAGATCCAGCACATGAACGTGCCGGCCAGGTTTACGATGGGGAAGAAGGAAACAGGCTGTACGATATAGCCAACACCGAATGCGGCAGCGGCTGCCAGCCACAGCTGGAAGAGCTGGCCTACAGACGGGAATTGGCCGGTCATCGTGGAAACATATACGGCCGGTATGAAGTTGCAGACCAGCGCGATTGTTACGAAGAGAAGACCCATTGTCTTGGCACTGGATCTGAAACCCTGGATAGCTTCCTGCTCTTTATTCATATCAATTCACCTCCGATTACATAAATGCGGCGGCACAGAACATGCCTACCAGCATTGCCAGGCCCAGGGAGAACTCCTGGATCTTCTTGTTGCCTTTGAAAATCCGGCCGATAATCAGCATTGCGATGAAAGATACGATACCGGCAAACAGGTTCTTGTGGTTTACAACGCCTTTTTTGATGATGGCGTTGCCAAGCAGGGTGGAGAACAGACCGAGGGAAGCGGCCGACATGAACAGCTTCACCCAGTCGGCGTTGAAGTTGTCTCTCAGGTACTCAACTGCTTTGTTCAGGGAAGGCGCGCCGTAACCGCCGATCACGATCCAGCCGGAGTTGTTCAGCGCCATGCCCCACAGGGCGAAGATGAAGCCCAGCATGGTCAATTTTCCTGCTTCCAGGGAGGATCCGGCCATACCGGTTGCGATGGCGGACATTGCCAGCTCGGTACGGGCTGCGCCGATGTCGTTCATACGCATCCAGGCGGTAGGTCCGCCTAATACGGCCATCAGGGCGATTAATACGATAACAGGGGCAAACGCGGGGCCGATCGAAGTGAATACCGCGGAGCGGAAGCCCGTCATGCATTCTTCTCTGGGGATACCCAGTTTTTCAGCGCTCTTGAGGCTCAGGCGCATGAACATTAAGGCCATGATAAAGATGTTGATGACCATGAAGCTGGACATTACCCATAACATTGGGGAATTCATAATATCTTTTACATCCATTTTGAATTCAACACTCCTCTCTCAAATAATACAAAATACTATTTTTAGAAACTATCCCCCTTTCATTTTATTTGCAGCTTTATTATATCGGCATCTTCTCCTCAGATGTTAAAAAAATTAATAAGTTGCGGAAAATAAAAGGTAAGTTACAGAACAAAAAAGAAGCTTTGGGCGGAGAAAAATATCTCCTCAAAGCTTCTTTTATTAAAAATAATTCTCGATAATAGAACATATTGTGTTTTTTATCCGGACATCCCATACATGTTGAAGAAAGCTGCAATCCGGCTGATGTAAAACCGGCTGTACGGTTTGTTGCGCGTTTGCTTTTATCCTTGTGCCGAAGGCGGACGTAACGCGCCGGTTTTGCGACAGGAAAAATGTTACGGCTGGTGTATCAGGAGATTCAGCAGGGCTACCGCCGTATAGGCGAGCAGTCCCAGGATCGTCAGAGCGGCCACGAGCACCGTGACCTTGCGGACGGTATTGCCATAGCGCGTGCAAAGCCAGAACAGTACCAGGAAGACCGCGAACCAGATAACATAATAGAAGGGCCCTTGCAGTAATGTATCCATGAAGCACAACCTTTCTTACACGATGCAACTGACGTCCGGTCGGTGCGTCCTGCCATTTGCAGGCAGCTTTTATCAGCGCATGCTCTATTTTTTCTTCCAGGTCCCGGCCAGATAATTGACAAACTGTTCCGCCGAGCGACCGGATAAAGCACCGTGGCCCATCTGCCACTTCTGCGCTTCTTCCCGCAGTTCTTTCGGGGTGATGCGGATATCCGGACGGCGTTTCAGCAGTCCGGTGATGATCTTCATATATTCATCCCGGTCGGGACGGAAATACCCGATGGAAATACCAAACCGGTTTGCCAGAGAAAGCTTTTCCTGTTCCGTGTCATTCCGGTGCATGTCATCCTGGCTGGCGTCATACCGGTCGCTCCATGTTTCCCGGATCAGGTGTCTGCGGTTGGAGGTGGCGTAGATCAGAACATTTTCCGGCTTGGGCTCCAGCCCGCCTTCGATGATGGCCTTCAGGTATTTATATTCCAGTTCGGTCTCCTCGAAGGAAAGGTCGTCCATATACAGGATAAAACGGTAGTTCCGGTTCTTGATCTGGGCAATGACCCGGGGCAGTTCCCTGAACTGGTGCTTGTAAATTTCAATCATGCGCAGGCCGTCGCCGTAATAACGGTTCAGGATCGCCTTGATGCTCATAGATTTGCCTGTACCGGCATCGCCGTACAGCAGCACATTATTTGCGATCCTGCCGTGGATAAACGCTTCCGTGTTCTGGATCAGTGCCTTCTTCTGCATGTCGTAGCCGATCAGGTCTTCCAGTTTGGCGTCGCTGGTGTGGGAAATGGGCTCCAGCAGTTCGACGGAAGGATCGTTGGAGATACGGAAGGCCTTGTTCAGGCCGAACTTGCCGACGCCATATTTTTTGTAAAAACCTGTCACCGCACGGTATACGCCATTGGCGTCCTTCGCCTGTTCGATAGCATTGCTGAGCTCCTGTACCTTTTCGCTGACGCTTTTGTTGAAAATCTGCTCTTTCTTTTCTACGGCTGTAAAGTTTTCAATGACGGAAAAGCAGTTCAGTTCCAGTTCTCTTTCCATGGGACCGAAGTCGTAATCGAACAGTTCCTTGAACACGGCCAGATCGTTTTTTGCAAACTGGTTGACCGACCCTTTGTTGGCGCCGACTTTTTCGGAAACCAGCGTAAAGGGGGTTTCTGTCATGGCCAGTAAAAACGCAAGATAATTGTGCCAAAGATTTTTGTTGAACCCGTAGGTGGTGGCAACATCCAGCAGCCGGTGGATCTCCAGCAGTGTTTCCCGCACCAGTTCTTCTTTGGTGGAAGATTTTGCCTCAAAGCGGCGGCAGATGTCGGAGAGGCGGTATAAGATGCAGTCTTCGCCAAGGTTGCTGTAAATGATTAATTTCGAAGTGAGACGGTACATGGGTAAAAAATTCTCCTGTTTCACAATGAATAAAAAGGCTGCCCGGAATGGAAAAACGGATATTCCGGAACAGCCCTGAAGAAACGGCGGTTCCATGGGTCTATGCATCCTGCGGGAGGCACAGACTGATCAGCCGGCGTCTTCGATTGGTTTATTCTTCGCCGGGGGCGCGCAGGATAGCGCCTTCCGCCGCGGAGGAAACCAGGGCGGCGTACCGGGCCAGATAACCGTGTTTAACCTTAGGCGGCGGGCATTTCCATTTTGCCCGGCGTTTTTCCAGTTCCTTCGCGGAAACCTTGAAGTTCAGCTTGCGGCTCGGGATATCGATCTCGATAATATCGCCTTCTTCTACCAGCGCAATGGGGCCGCCTTCCACTGCTTCCGGGGAAATGTGGCCGATGCAGGCGCCGCGGGTCGCTCCGGAGAAACGGCCGTCGGTCAGGAGGGCTACTTCCTTGTCCAGCCCCATGCCTGCCAGGACGGAGGTGGGATTCAGCATTTCGCGGAAACCGGGGCCGCCCTTCGGGCCTTCATAACGGATGACGATGACATCGCCGGGGTTGATTTTTTTGGTGCAGATGGCCTTGATGGCATCTTCTTCGGAATTAAATACCCGTGCCGGACCGGAATGAACCAGCATCTCTTCCGCCACAGCGCTGGCCTTGACAACGGAGCAGTCGGGCGCCAGGTTGCCTTTGAGGACGGCGATGCCGCCGGAGGTGCGGTAGGGATTGTCACAGGAACGGATCACATCGGGACGGCGTACGACAGCGTCTTTGATCAGGGCGCCGATGGTCTTGCCGGTTACTGTCTTACAAGATTTGATGATGAGGCCTTTCTGGGCCAGTTCGTGCATTACCGCGCTGATGCCGCCTGCCTCGTTCAGGTCTGTCATGTGATGAGGACCGCCGGGGCTGAGGAAGGTCAGGTACGGTGTCTTTTTGGAAATTTTATCGAAGAGTTCCAGCGGAAGCTTGATGCCCGCTTCGTGGGCAATGGCCGGCAGGTGCAGCGCGGTGTTGGAGCTGCCGCCGATGGCCATATCCACCGTGATGGCGTTTTTAAACGCGTTCAGCGTCACGATGTCCCGGGGCAGTGTCTGTTCTTTTACCATGCGGACAACGATTTCACCGCATTTTTTCGCCAGACGGGCACGATCTCCCTGGTATGCGGCGGGAATAGTGCCGTTGCCGGGCAGGGCCAGGCCCAGGACTTCCGACAGGCAGTTCATGGTGTTCGCCGTGAACAGGCCGGCACAGCTGCCGCAGCCGGGGCAGGCCGCCTTTTCAACGCAGGTCAGTTCTTCTTTGTTGATCTTGCCGGCTTCGAATTTTCCGGCAGCCTCAAACGCGGTGGAGATACTGATATCCCGTCCGTCCAGCCGGCCCGGAAGCATAGGGCCGCCGCTGCATACAACCGATGGAATGTTGAGGCGAAGGGCTGCCATCAGCATGCCGGGAACGATCTTGTCGCAGTTGGGGATCAAAACCATGCCGTCAAAGGCATGGCCGGTGACAACCGCTTCAATGCTGTCGGCGATCAGTTCGCGGCTGACCAGGGGATATTTCATGCCTACATGACCCATGGCGATGCCGTCGCAAAGACCGATGGCCGGCACTTCTACGGGAACGCCGCCGGCGGCAAGTATGCCGTATTTTACCATTTTGGCCTGGTCATCCAGATGGGAGTGGCCGGGGATGATCTCGCTTTGGGCATTCACAACAGCGATCAGGGGCTTCTTCAGATCTTCCTCAGAAAAACCTAACGCGTAAAAACAGGAACGATGGGCTGCACGGGTGGAACCTTTTTTGACTAAGTCGCTTCGCATATGAAAACCTCTTTTCTTAATTAAAATATTACAATGCGCCGGACGGACTGTTTTATCGTACCGTCAGTATCTTTTTTGTCCGGCCGTTTCTCCGCCGGGGGGTGGCGAAGGTATTAAAATAATTTTATGCTTCATTAATCAAGTTGTCAATGAAAGAATAGGCAGAGCAACGCAATTTATATTTGCATATGTATAAATTGTAAAAAGCGTTACAGCTTTCTATTCGGAACGAATGCCCCAGCGGAATTTCACGGATCTTGCTCTGGGGTTTTTAAAACATTCTTCCGCCGAGGGTCGGATTACATCGCGGGCCGCATCACAGAACAGGCCATCCTTCAAAAAGGTCCGGAACGCCTTTTTTACCAGCCGGTCCTCCCCGGAATGGAAAGTCAGGATCGCTACCCTTCCCCGGGGGGCCAGCGCATAGGGGAGTTTTTCTAAAAAGGTGTATAAGGCTTCAAACTCTCCGTTTACATCAATACGCAGCGCTTGGAATACCCGGGCGGCACTTTTTTTGACAACCTCTTTCCGTGCCGGCAGCGGCACAAAGCGCAGCGCCTTTTCGATCTCCTGATACAGCTGGCGGGTTGTCTGGATCATCACGCCTTCCTGCAGATCCCGGCAGATGGTACAGGCAATTTCGGCGGCGTAGGGTTCATCAGCATTTTCAGTCAGCATGCCTTCCAGTTCGTCCGTGGACAGCTTACGGAGGAGTTTTGCCGCCGGGATGCCGCGTCGTGGATTCATGCGCAGGTCCAGGGGCCCGTCCGTTTTATAGGTAAAACCCCGGGCAGGGTCATCCAGTTGCATGGAAGAAATGCCGAGGTCTGCCAGGATAAAATCAAAGGGTCCCGTTTCGGCGACGATCTTGTCAATGCCGGCAAAGTTCATGTTGTGGACAGATAAGACCGCTTCACCGTATCCGGCCTCCCGCAGCCGCCGGAGCGTCTTTTCGGATTCGATGGGATCAACATCGGTTGCGTGCAGATGTCCGTTTCCCCGCAGCTGATCCAGCATGGCGCGGGTGTGGCCGCCATAGCCAAGTGTGGCATCAAAACCGGTCTGCCCCGGTTTGATTTGGAGAAAATCAAGGATTTCCTTTACCATGATGGGAATGTGAGTCCCTGCCGGGGTATTCCCTTTGGAAGCGACGTGGACCGCGAAACCGTTGTATTTTTCAGGATTCAGTTCTTTGTATTTTTCCTCGAAATGTCTGGGATAACGGCCCTTGTAATGTTTCCTCCGGACATGTTGTTTCCTGTCGGATTCTGTTGCAGCATGGGGCGTGGTTTCCATTATAAATCATTCCTTTTGTAAGAATACGGCATAACAGCTGCCGCCATATTGATTATACGGAAGAACACACCTGTTGTGCAATAGGGCGCAGACGTTTCAGCAAAAATTTTGCAAATATGAGGGGAAATAATTGTGTGCCGGAAGGGCTAAAATTTCCGTCAGCGCGAATTGCAAAAATTCCTGTTTCACGTGAAACAGGAAAAACCGGATAAGGAATCTTCATTATTACAAAAACTTGCAGGGCGCCACGCTTCGTTGAACTTTATACTCTGCGGTGTGATTGCATTAGTGTTAAACTGCCGGTATACGTATCGTTTCGGTTTGCTTCCGATTTTTTCTTCGTTCTTTTAAAAAGAATGCTTGTTACCGTTTCAAGAATATATTATAATCAAAGAAGGATTCAATCCGATTCGGGTTAATACTATGGAAGGAAAACACAACAGTATTGCCGGAGAAGAAGGGGTTGCATGGAAAATTCCTTATCTAACACATCTCACTTTTTACAGATCCGGAAAAGCTGGCAAGAATTGCGGCGAACCGGCAGAACTGGCGCGTGAGGGAAGGGAACCGGTTCCGGCAATGCGGGAGGGTGAAGGCTGATGATAACGATTGAGGACGTAAAGGAATGGCTGGAGGCCAACAATATACCGTATGAGGCTATGGTGGATTCCGCGACGCGTAACGATGTGTACATCGTCAAACATCATTCAGAAGCGGCCGGCATCGACTACCGGGGAGTGATCGCTGTTCCGCCGGGACGGTTTATGATGATCAAGGTGGTAGGGGCGGATTTAAGCAAGTACCATCCCCGGAAATGCGTGGCGGTGCTGCAGCAGTTCAACGGGCTGATGAACCGACGGAGAACGGCGGACAGCTATAATTACAACGTGGAAGACAAAAACCTGATTATTGTGTTCTGGCCGGAAAACACGGATACGGAACATATCCGGCATTATCTTGATTTTGGCTTTAACAGGCTGGACTTTATGTACCGGAACCTGGAAAAACTTGAGATAGCAGATTAAAATTATTAGGAAAGAGTAAGAATGTTACGGCTGCCTGCCGGAAACTATAAAGGAGGTGAACAGAGTGGCAAATGGTGACAGTTGCGGGTCAGATGGGCGATTGTGCTTGTACTGTATTTCAGGGAGTGATCCGGCTCGTCCGGCGCCGCTTTGTTCCCTGTTTTCCGGTCATCCTGTGATGTGAAAAGCAGGGTGTCCTGTTCCTGCAGTTATCTTGTGATAGGGGAAGAATGCGTGTCCCGCCCCGGTGATGCGGGGGACCGTGTCTGAATCCTTCGCGGGTGGCATGCTGGAACCTTTGCGATGCTTACGGCGTACTTATTTACAGGAACGTATGCACCGCTTACAGTGCATCATGATATTTTTGCCCGTGTGTGATCCGTCATGCGCGGGTATTTTATTGCCGCCGTTTTGCAGAAGGCTGTCAGGAACAGTCTTCGGGCGGCAGACGGGAATGTCGGGACCGCAGCCGGTCTGTTTTTCCGTTTTGCCATCACCTGCCCTGTATCATCGTTGACAAGGATACAGACAAACGTCTGTATCAGCAGTTTGATTCAACGCATGAAAGGAGGGCCTATCATGGATGCAAAAGATATTGCTGTGACTGCGGAAAATGTTCAATCCGTTTCTCACGATACGGTGGTTGAAAAACCGGATTACGAGAGGGAAATTACAGACATCATCCGGAGCAACGATTCCCCGAAAAAGATGCTTGGCCGGCTGGAGGATTATCACGCAAACGACATCGCGCAGGCCATTCCCAACCTGACGGTTTCCGAACGAAAGAAATTCTACCGGATCTGTCACGTACCGATGCTGGCAGAGGTCTTTGAACATTTTGATGAAGATACCGCAGGGATTTATCTCGATGAGGTGGATGTGCGCAAAGCCGCGAGCGTGGTATCCGAGCTGGAGACCGATACGGCCTCCCGGGTGCTGCATGCACTTCCCAAGGAAAAACGGGAGATCGTCGTGGACGCGATCGACCCGGATGTGAGGAAGCAGATACGGCTGATTGATTCCTTCGATGAGGATGAGATCGGAAGTAAAATGACCACGAACTGTATTGTCATTCATGAGGACCTGACGGTAACGCAGGCCATGAACGAACTGATCCGCCAGGCAGGGCACAATGATAATATCACGACGCTGTTCGTGGTGGATGACACGGACATGTTCTACGGCGCCATTGATTTAAAGGATTTGATTACCGCAAGGAAGACTACCGACCTTGAAAGTCTGATCTCAACCTCATTTCCTTATGTGTATGCCAATGAACTGATCGATGACTGTATCGAAACACTGAAGGATTATTCTGAAAGCATCATTCCTGTGCTGGACAGTTCCAACCGGATACTGGGCGTTATCACATCGCAAAACATCATCGAGGTTGTGGATGATGAGATGGGCGAAGATTATGCGCGGCTGGCCGGTTTGATTGCAGAAGAGGATTTAAACGAACCCCTGCTGGAAAGCGTGAAGAAACGCCTTCCCTGGCTGGTGATCCTGCTGTGTCTCGGTATGGTCGTGTCGAGCGTGGTTGGATTGTTTGAGCAGGTGATCGCCCAGCTTACCCTGATCATGGCGTTTCAGTCGCTGATTCTTGACATGGCGGGCAACGTGGGGACCCAGTCTCTGGCCGTGACGATTCGCGTGCTGATGGATGAGAACCTTACCTTTAAACAGAGGGCGCATCTCGTTGTGAAGGAAGTGCGAGTCGGCCTTTTCAACGGATTGTTGCTGGGATTTGTTTCCTTCCTGCTGATTGGGCTGTATATCCACCTGGTCAAGGATAGAGATATGGCCTTCTCTTTTGCCGTGTCAGGGTGCATTGGGGTCTCGTTGTTGCTTGCCATGCTGCTGTCAAGTGCGGTGGGAACGGTCGTGCCGCTCTTTTTCAAACGAATCGGGGTAGATCCAGCCGTGGCATCGGGGCCGCTTATTACTACAGTGAATGACCTTGTGGCGGTGGTCACCTACTATGGATTGAGCTGGGCGCTGTTGCTGAATGTGATGCATCTTGCGTGAAAGGGTGCTGCTATAAATGTACCGGACCGGCCTGCAGGCGGGAATTTTTCTTGAAAGATTCCAGGGAAGTGCTGACGAAGTATCAGTGCGGAGAAATTTATCAATACATAATTCCGATATCCAGGTTGCAAGGACACAGAGGGTGGCTCGAAAAAGAGAAAAGCCCGGTTTTTAAGGGTTGACAAACAAATTATAATAAGTTAAAATACTTGAGTAACACGTTATGGTCCACTAGCTCAGCTGGCAGAGCAACTGACTCTTAAT
>CAJOKZ010000034.1 GCA_905235335.1 uncultured Succiniclasticum sp. | reverse complement strand
CATCGGAAGAAAAGCGCTGGCCTATGATCTGCATCTGCTAAACGGCAAGGTCCGTCATCTTGGGACGGAAAACAACCTGCAGATCATGAAAAATATATACGACGATCTGAGCCGGAAGGTAGATATAATCTGTGATACAAAGGTAAAGAGCTTTAGCAAAGAGGGCGATGAGTTCATTTTGGATACGACACGGGGTGAGGTGCGCAGTTCGTATCTGATAGCAGCCCCGGGCCGTGCCGGTGCGGAATGGTTTACGGAGCAGGGGCGGAAACTGGGACTTTCCTTTACGACAAATGCAGTGGACGTGGGGGTCCGGGTAGAGGTTCCCGCAGCCGTGTTCAGCCATATTACGGATGAGATGTACGAGGCGAAGCTGGTGTACCGCACCAAGCAGTACAACGATCTGGTCCGCACCTTCTGCATGAACCCCAACGGGTATGTGGTTTCCGAAAATACTGACGGCATTGTTACCGTGAACGGTCACAGCTATGCAGATCCGGCAAGGAAAAGTGAAAACACGAACTTTGCGTTGCTTGTCAGCAATAAGTTTACAGAGCCTTTTAAGGAACCGCACCAATACGGCAAGCGGATCGCATCCTTTTCCAACCTGCTGGGAGGCGGCGTACTGCTTCAGCGTTTCGGTGACCTGATCAAGGGGCGCCGCACCAATGAAAGACGATTGAAGAAAAGCTTTACGCAGCCGACCCTGCATGCGACCCCGGGGGACCTGAGTCTGGTCCTGCCCAAGCGCCAGCTTGACGATATTATTGAAATGATATATGCGCTGGACAAGATCGCACCCGGTATGGCGAATGATGATACGCTGTTGTATGGCGTGGAAGTAAAATTTTACAGTTCCCGCCCGGAATTGGACGGAAACCTGGAGACGAAGATCCCGAACCTGTTCGCGGCAGGCGACGGGGCCGGTATCACCAGAGGCCTGTCACAGGCCAGCGCCAGCGGCGTATTTATTGCAAGAGAGATAGGAAAGAGGATAACAGAAACAGTATAAGGGATCACAACAAAACAGGAGGTGCCCATGGCAAAAGAACACTGGGATGTCATCCGCGCGGAATTTGTGACTTCCGCCGTCCGTGCGGAGCAGTACCCGAAACCGTATTTGCCTGAAGTAGCATTTATCGGACGTTCTAATGTTGGAAAATCATCTTTGATTAATTCGGTATGTCGCCGGAACGGTCTTGCCCGGGTCAGTTCCACTCCCGGCAAGACGCAGACGCTGAACTTTTACCGGCTGGACGCCAAGCGGACGACGGAACAATCGGAGGACCGGGCGCAGTTTTATCTGGTGGATCTTCCGGGATATGGCTTTGCCCGTACTAACAGGAAAAATAAAGAACAGTGGTCCGGTTTTATCCGTAATTATCTGGAAGGCGCGCCGAATCTGGCGCTCGTGTGCCAGCTGATCGATATCCGGCATAACCTGATGGAGAGCGATATAGAGGCTTACAACTGGATGCTGGAATGCGGGCTTGATGTGCATGTCGTGCTGACCAAAGCGGATAAACTGGGGAAAAACGTAGCTTTATCCCAGGTGGCGGCGTTTAAAAAAGCGCTGAACCTGACGGAAGAACAGATCACCGCATATTCAGTCCTTCAGCCGGTCATGCGGCTGGATCTGATCAACCTGATTATGAAGCGGCTGGAGATGCATTCCGAGGCAACCGTGTAATGGCAGCGCGTCTCCTGAAAAAAAATTCAGGAATAACAAATAAATAGCTTGACAAGCTTAATAGGAATCGTTATAATTAAAACATCAAATAAATATTTCGTGCAGTTCGTTAAATCGGTGCAATTCCGATGTGATCCCGTCGCCGTATAACCGGAAGGCGGACTGTATAAGCATCTATGCTTAACCTGCGAGCGACAGGATACAGATGTTTGACACGAAGTGTCTTTCTAGGTGAGAGTGGGAAGGCACTGGTGAATGATATCAGGACCGTTCTTGCGCAAGCAGGAGCGGTCTTATTCTTGTAACTTGCAGGGCGAAATATTATTGATATCATTCGTTTGTTATTCACAAGTCATTTACCAGAATTCCCATCCTTCTCCTTCTCCTTTTGACACAGCTGCAAAATAAAAAACCCGCATCTGGACCATGCGGGTTTTTTATTTTGTGTGTGGAGTTGTTGGTTATTCGGCATCCGTGTCGTCTTGTGGATCAATCTCATGGGACGGTTCACCTACCGGATTGATGTGTACCATGCAATGCTTTACATTAGGAAAATCCTTCTCAATGGAGTGATGGATGGATTCCGCGATCTGATGGGACTGCAGCAGTGTCAGGTTATCATCGGCGCTGACCTCCACATCCACGAAGATGCGGCTGCCAAACTGACGGGTATGCAGCAGGTCTATGTGCCAGACGCCGGGGATGGCGGTGACCTTGGCGCGTATGGCATCTTCCTCTTCTTTGGAACAGGCCTTGTCTACCATTTTATCGACAGCCCCGGTAAAAATTTCATAACCGGCATGGAGGATCATCAGGCAGATTACAATACTTGCAAGAGGATCCAGCACCGGATATCCCATGCGGGCGCCAAGGATACCGATAAAACTGCCGATGGAAGAAAGGGCATCGCTCCGGTGGTGCCACGCATCGGCCATCAGGGCATCTGATTCCAGAAGCAGCGCGTAATGACGGGTATACCAGTACATGGACTCTTTCACGAGGATGGATATGACAGCGGCGGCCAGAGGGAGAAACGAAGGAACCGGAATCAGTTCTGTATCGTGGTGCAGGATTTTATCAATTCCGGAGTACCCGATTCCCAGACCGGTCAGTACCAGGATTACGGCAAGCAGGATGGAGGCCACGCATTCCAGCCGCTCATGGCCGTATTGATGGTCCGCGTCCGAAGCGCGTCCGGAGATACTGATACCCGCCATTACGATAAAAGTGGCGAACACGTCGGAAGCCGAGTGGATGGCATCCGATACCATGGCGGCAGAATGCCCCAGCAGGCCGGCTGCCAATTTACCCAGCGAAAGGATGATGTTGACGGCGATACTGTACCAGGAGATACGCATAGCGATGGCCGCGCGGTTTGATGTCACATGCAGTTTTCTCATAATAACACTCCTTGTGCTTTCTTCGAGGGCGTTTTATGATGCTGCGTACGCCGGACGCTGCCCGTACCAGCGGAACAAAGGCAAATAAAACTGGTACAGGCAGTGGAACAGTTGCTGCCTTCCGGATATTACCGACAATGATAAGGTCAAAGATATGATTTGTCAATAGAAGTTTTACAAGGTTAACATGGGCTAACAAGAGTTAGCATCGGCTTCGGCGCATGGCTGGGGCATCCGTTGTAACAAAAAAAATTCAGCATTTTCCGTGCAGCTGCGTAAATATTGCTTGACAGTGCAGGAATCGGTTGATAAACTAAAAAAGTACAATTTTAAATGAAAAGCTGTGAACGGGAGGAGTACGGCAGGAAGACCGGAAGAGAGGGCGCGTTGGTGGAAGACGCCTGGACGGAATGCCGGAAGGTAGCCCGGGAGCCGGAATGCTGAAGCGCGGGCAGCGCGCGATCTGCTGCCGTGTGTGTAGGTGTTTCCGTGGCACGCGTTATGTGAGAATAAGGGTTTTATCCGGAATCCCGTGGGCGCTTCATCTGTGAGGGCAAAGGCTTGCGGATCGGAGCGCAGGAACCGGCGGCTCCGTACGGATAAAAAATGCAGGTGGTACCGCGGTCATTCGTCCTGCTGCAGGAATGCAGCGGGATTTTTTATTTACAGGAGGAAATGAAATGGCAGAAGAACACAATATCCCGAAGACATATGATCCCGCAACTGTGGAAAAGAAATGGTATCAGTTCTGGGAAGAACACAAATTATTTCACGCAGAACCGGATCCGGATAAAAAACCGTTTACAATCGTAATTCCGCCCCCCAACATCACCGGGCAGCTGCACATGGGGCATGCGCTGGACAACACCCTGCAGGATATCCTGATCCGCTGGCATCGTATGATGGGAGATAATACGGTTTGGTTCCCCGGTTACGACCATGCCGGACTGGCCACACAGATCCGTGTGGAAGAGGAAATCAAGAAGACAGAGGGTCTCACCCGGTATGACCTGGGACGGGAAGAGTTCCTGAAACGCGTATGGGCCTGGAAGGAACAGTACAGCAACCGGATCATCGACCAGCTGAAATGCCTGGGCATCTCCTGTGACTGGGACCGTATCCGCTTTACTTTGGATGAAGGCTGTTCCCGGGCCGTAAGGGAAGTCTTCGTAGCCCTGTATGAGAAAGGGCTGATCTATCGCGGTACCCGGATTACCAACTGGTGCGTAAACTGTAATACGGCACTGAGCGATATTGAAGTGGAGCATAAGGATGACGCGGGTCATCTTTGGTATATCAAATATCCGATCATCGGCAGGGAAGGCGAGTATCTGACCATTGCCACCACCCGCCCGGAGACTATCCCCGGCGATACCGCGGTTGCGGTCAATCCGAAAGATGAACGGTACGGGAAGCTGGTGGGTGAAAAGATCCTGCTTCCTATCATGAACAGGGTCATCCCCATCATCGCAGATGACTATGTAGATACGGAATTTGGTACCGGTGCGGTCAAAATCACGCCGGCCCACGACCCGAACGACTATGAGATGAGCCTGCGGCAGAACCTGGAAGCCATCGTCGTCATTGATAAAGACGGAAAGATGACAAAGGAGTCCGGCCCTTATGAAGGACAGGAGCGCTATGAGTGTCGTAAGAATATCATAAAAGACCTGGATGATCTGGGGCTTTTGGTAAAAATCGAAGACTGCCCCCATTCTGTCGGGCACTGCCAGCGTTGCGGCGAATCCATCGAGGCGCTGATTTCAACCCAGTGGTTTGTGAAGATGGAGCCGTTGCTGAAGGCTGCCACGGAATGCGTAAAAGACGGACGCACGCAATTTGTGCCGGAACGCTTTACCAAGAACTATCTGGGCTGGATGGAAAATATGCACGATTGGTGTATCAGCCGCCAGATTTGGTGGGGACACCGGATCCCGGTATGGTACTGTGATGACTGTGGGGCGGAAATCGCTTCCCGTACCGATCTGGATAAGTGTCCCAAATGCGGCGGGCACGTGCATCAGGACGAAGATGCGCTGGACACCTGGTTCAGTTCGGCGTTGTGGCCGTTCTCCATCATGGGGTGGCCGGAAAAAACGGATATACTGAAACAGTTCTATCCCACCAGCGTGCTTGTTACCGGTTATGATATTATCTTCTTCTGGGTGGCCCGCATGCTGATCATGGGCATGGAATTTATGAAGGATATTCCCTTTGAACGGGTATTCATCCATGGCCTGGTCCGTGACGAACAGGGCCGGAAGATGAGCAAGTCCCTCGGGAACGGCATTGATCCGCTGCAGGTCATTGAGCAGTACGGCTGCGATACCCTGCGCTTTATGCTGATTACCGGCAATACACCGGGTAACGATATGCGTTTCTACTGGAGCAGGCTGGAAGCGACCCGCAACTTTGCCAACAAGATCTGGAACGCGTCCCGCTTTGCCCTTATGAATCTGGCAGGCTATGACGCGGATGCGAAGAAGGCTCCTTATGAGTTGGCCGACAGATGGATCCTTTCCCGGATGCAGGATGTGGCTGCGGATGTGACGTCTCTCCTGGACCGGTTCGAACTGGGTGAGGCCGGGCGGGCCATCTACGACTTCATCTGGGGCGAGATCTGCGACTGGTACATCGAGCTGGCCAAACCGAGGCTGTACGGAAAGGCCGGGGAAGAAGCACGGGCAACGGCACAGCAGGTGCTGGTGACGGTGCTGACAGGGGCGATGAAGCTGCTGCATCCCTATATGCCTTTTATTACGGAAGAAATTTACCAGGCACTGCCCCATGACTGCGAAAGCATCATGATCAGTTCCTGGCCGAAGGCAGACCCTGCGTTGCAGGATAAGGATTCCGAACGGGGCATGGAAGCTATTATGGAAGCCATCAAATCCATCCGTGAGATGCGGGCCCAGGTCAATGCAAACCCGGGTAAAAAGGTGCCGGCCATACTGCTGGTGTCCGATGAGCTGAAGGCCGTGTTCGAAGCAAACGATTCTTATATCCGCCAGCTGGCTAATGTGGATGCGCTGCAGTTGCTGCCGTCTGATTCCGCTAAGCCGGAAAATGCTATGGCTTCTGTCAATGCCGGCGTCGAAGTGTATCTGCCCCTGAAGGGACTGATTGACGTGGAAGCGGAAACGGCGCGCCTGAACAAAGAACTGGCCGGGTTGCAGAAAGAAATGAAACGGGTCAACGGAAAGCTGCAGAACCAGGGATTTCTGGCAAAGGCGCCGCAGGAGGTCATTGCCAAGGAGCAGGCTAAGGCCGATGAATATGAAGCCAAAATAAAGACGATTGAAGAACGCCTGGCCTACCTGAAGACGATCTGAGGCAGAACGACGCTGCATTTGATGTGCGGGCGGCGCAGTACAGGATTTGCCGGGTTTACACATGAATGCGCCGGCGCTGGCGAGTTGCGGTTCGGTGCGTTCTGCCTGGCGCCGGATGAAAGATATCTCCCGGGAGAGTTTTGGAAGATGAATTATCAGGAAAGCATAGAATATCTTGACAGTCTGGGCCGGTTTGGCATACGGCTGGGAATGGAGCGGATCAAGCAGCTCCTGTTTGTATTGGGCCATCCCGAAAACCAGATCAAAACAGTCCATGTTGCGGGAACCAACGGAAAAGGAAGTGTGACTTCCATGATCGCCTCGATCCTGTTGGAAGCAGGACTGCGGGTGGGGAAGTTTACCTCCCCGCATCTCGTCCGTTACAATGAACGCATCCAGCTGGACGAGAAGGAGATCTCCGATGAAGACTTTGCGGAAGTTCTGACAACAGTGCGGGATTTTGCGGATGGTCTGGTGCGGAAGGGTGCCTGTGAACAGCCGACCCAGTTTGAGATTCTGACAGCCGCAGCCTTCCATTATTTTGCCGAAAAGCGCGTGGATTATGCCGTAATCGAGGTCGGACTCGGCGGATTGTGGGATTCGACCAATTTAATAAAACCGGTGGTGTCCGTCATCACTAACATCGCCCTGGATCATACGAAGGTACTCGGCAGTACGGTAGAGGAGATCGCCCTCCAGAAAGCCGGCATTATAAAGGAAAAGGTGCCGGTGGTAACCGGGGCTGCAGGGAAGGCCCTGGCACCGATACAGGTGATAAGTACCGTCAAGCAGGCCCCCCTGTATGAGTACGGGTACTCTTTTAAAGGAACGGAAATAAGCAGTTCTATGGACGGGCAAAGGTTCCTGCTGCAGGCCGGGACCAACTATGCATCGGAGTATGAGATTCAGCTGCCGGGGGAACACCAGATTGCCAATGCGTCTATCGCGATTGTGGCAGCCAAAATCGTCTCGAAACAGGATCCGCGCATTACGGAGGAACACCTGCACAGGGGTGTGGCCAATACCCGGTGGCCCGGCCGTCTGGAAAAGATTTCCGGGTCTCCCGATGTAATCCTTGACGGGGCCCATAACCCGGACGGGGCGGAAGCGCTGCGCAAGGCGCTGGATAAGTATTACCCGTCAGCCGGGCGGTTTTTCGTCTTCGGCATGATGGGGGATAAAAGTGTGGATGAAGTGATTAAAATACTGTTCCGCCCGACGGATACGGTATTTACGGTTCGGGCCGATGACGGGCCGCGGGCGGCGGAAGCCGCGGATCTTGCGGCACGGGTCGGGCATCAGGCGGTTCCAGTCGGGGATGTCGGCGAGGCGTTTGCCATGGCCTGTAACAAGGCGGGCAGCCACGGCCTTGTCTGTGTATGCGGGTCCCTGTATCTGGTGGGCACCTTTAAGGAAACGCTGATGAAATGAGAGAATGCGATCGTTGATGTGTTTTTGCGAATGACAGGGTGCCGGTTTCTCCGGCGCCTTTGGACGGAAACAGCACACGGGAGCGGGAATGGGCAGGGAAAGAAGTGCGGCGACAACAGAATACGGGAAGATGCAATGGCTGTTGCTGCTGGTCGCCGGCTGTATCGCGGCGGACCAGACCTTGTTGGGTATCGTACTCCTGGCAGTGCTGGTCCCGGGACTTTGGATCGCCTGGAAAGAACGGCACATCCCGCAGGTGCGCGTCTGGCCTCTGTATCTGAAATGGACCCTGTTCCTGCTTTTGGGGGCAGGGTATCTTTCCCTGCATAACCCTCTGGTCACAGAAAAATTTAACTGCACGTTCAATTTTTTTTATGTCGTCGGACAGTATGTGGCGGTGGCGTGGCTTCTGACACGTTTCGGAAACTGCTTTGCGGGAAGGGGACTTTTTGAAAAGCCCCTTCCGTATGAAGAGGGGTTGCCTTTCTGGCAGATATTTAACAGGCAGCCCTTTCCCGTCCGGGTGATCCGGGTATTGGGATGGGTTGCGGTCCTGGTCGTCCTGGCAGGGATCGGACAGCATTATTTCGGCGGTGCCACGGATGCTTTGTGGGTTGATCGGGACGTGAACCCGCTGCTGCGGAACAGGGTGTACTCCTCTTGGGAAAACCCCAATATATTCGCCGGCTATTTGTGTATTGTGGCCGCCTATGTGATGGGATTTATCAGTGTGGAGAAAAATGCCCGGAAGCGCTGGATCCTGTTCGGATTCCTTCTGCTGGTGATCCTGTGCGAAGCGTTTACTTTTTCCAGAGGATTTTGGATTGCCATGGCGGCGGAATTGCTGTTTTTTGTCCTGTTCTTTTACAGGAAGGGCATTGTTTATCTGCTGGGCGTGGCGGCGGCAGCCGCCGCAATGGCCGGCCCCGTGATCTGGCAGCGCCTTGATACGATGCGGCACCTGACGGAGGACTCTTCCGCGGCCATGCGGCTGGCCTATCTGGAAATTGCAGGGGCGATCGTGGAAGAGCATCCCCTTGGGATCGGCTGGTACAACTACCGTTACGTGTTTCCTGAATACGACTTTTATTTTCAAAATCCTGATGTGATCATGTATCACTGTCACAATCTGTTTCTTAATGTTGCCGCCGAGCTCGGACTGCCGGGACTCTTCCTTTTTCTTTCTGCCTGGCTCATGCTTCTTTGGACAGCGCGGCAGATGTACAGGAAGCCAAGGTTTTTATGGGTAAAGGCGTTTTCCGCCGGATACCTGCTGATGAGTCTGGGGATCGCAGTGGGAGGGATTGGCGATCATGTCCTTTTCAATGTCAGGATGGGGATGCTGTTCTGGTATCTCAATGTCCTTTTGGTGCTGATTCGGAGTTTTAATAGTTTTGTCTCCGAATAACGAAACGCAAGCCGGCGTTTTGCCCCGAAAAAATGCGATTTGTGTAACTTATCTTGCATTCCTGCCATGTAATTTGGTAAAATTAAATTGGTTCGAAGTGTTTCCGTTTTATTTGCCGGAATGCAGGGCAGACATGTGTTCCGGCAAATAAAAAAGCAGCACGGCATATTCTTGTTTTTATTTGTAATAGTATTCGCATTTTTCTCTCTTTTGTGTTATAATATCCTTGACATAAGATGTTTTTCAGGTTTTTTGCAAGGCTGTCTCAATAACAGGTCTGAACATGTCAGGTGTGCAGGCTGTCAGGTACTGTGCGGTCTTGCGGTTTTCTCTGAACCGGCAAATCCTTGTTTCCGTGAATTAGATACGGGGTTTGCGGAACCAAGTTTGTTTTACCCGCGGCCATCCGCGGAAAATTTCTCATAATATATTTTTAAGGAGGAAGGTAAAATTATGGTAGGTTTTGAAGACATCAAAGATCGTGTATGTGAGTCAGTAGTTTCCAAATTCAAAACTGCTGAAGAAGCTGCCGAACTGATCAAAGACGGTGACTGCCTCGGCGTCAGCGGCTTTACTCCGTCCGGTTATCCGAAAGCGGTTCCCCTGGCTCTGGCTGAAAAAGCTAAGAAGACCCCCTTTAAAGTTAACGTTTGGACCGGCGCGTCCGTAGGTCCGGAAATTGACGCTGCCATGGTTGAGGCTGGCTGCATGGATCGTCGTCTGCCTTATCAGACCAACGCTACCCTGCGCAAAGCTATCAATGCGGGTAAAGTACGTTATGCCGACATTCATCTGTCCCATTTTGCACAGATGGCCCGTTACGGCTTCATGGCTGACCGCAAGAAAATTGATTTCGCTATCGTTGAAGTCTGCAAGATCAACGACCTGGGCGACGGCAAAGTAGGCCTGATTCCGACCACTTCCATGGGCAACAGCTCCTCTTATGTAGCAACGGCTCCGAAAGTAATCGTTGAAGTTAACACCACCCAGCCGGTAGGACTGGAAGGCATGCATGACTCCTATGTTCCGCTGGATCCTCCGAACCGTAAAGCAATTCCTGTAGAAAAACCGGAAGACCGTATCGGCACTCCGTATATCCCCTGCGAACTGGATAAGATTGTTGCTGTAGTTCCCTGCGACATCACCGATAAAGTACGTCCGCTGGGCGAAATCGATGACGATGCAAAACACATGGGCCAGAACCTGGTCAACTTCCTGAAGAACGAAGTTAAGGAAGGCCGTCTGCCGGCTAACCTGCTGCCGTTACAGTCCGGCGTAGGCTCTGTAGCTAATGCCGTTATCAATGGCCTGGTTAACTCCGACTTTAAAGATCTGACCGTTTACACCGAAGTAATTCAGGACGGCATGTTTGACCTGATCGACGCCGGCAAGCTGCGCGTTGCTTCCGGTACCGCCCTGACCCCGTCTCCGGAATGCCAGAAGAAATTCTATGAAAACGTAGATTTCTACAAAAAATATCTGCTGCTCCGTCCGCAGGAAATTTCCAACAGCCCGGAAGTTGCCCGTCGTATCGGCGTAATCGCGATGAACACCGCTATCGAAGTTGATATTTACGGTAACGTTAACTCCACTCACGTTTGCGGCACCAAGCTGATGAACGGTGTTGGCGGTTCCGGCGACTTCGCACGTAACGGCTATCTGACCGTATTCTTCACCAACTCCCTGGCAAAGGGCGGCAAGATCAGCTCTGTTGTTCCGTTCTGCAGCCATATCGACCATGCGACCCTGGACGTTGACGTTATCGTTTCCGAACGCGGCGTTGCCGACCTGCGCGGCCTGACCCCGAAAGAAAAAGCCCCGATCATCATCGACCAGATCGCCAATCCGAAATATCAGCCGTACCTGCTCGATTACTTCAAGAGAGCATGCGAGAAATGCGGCAACAGCCAGACCCCGCATATCCTGTCTGAAGCATTTGACGTATACAAATGGTTCGAAGAGACCGGCTCCATGGAGAAACCGGCTGAATAAAAATAATTCGGCAAATGCTTGAATTATTGTGTAAAAAGCGTTACAATATATAATCGGATGGGGTCGTTGTTCCGGCCCCATCCCCAAAAATCATAAGTATCTGCTTGCAATGATGACTCGATCCTTACGGATCTTGCCATAAACACCGTCTCTGACGGACACTCTCACCGCGATGCGGAACTGTCCAATCTGCATTGTGAAAAAATTTTTTTAATATTATTTTAAGGAGGATTTGAGAATGGCAAATGAAACTCTGAAAGCGGGATTTGATGCGTATATGGCGAAAGCTGATGCGGCCAGCGCCAAATTCCCGGAACGTGCAAACCTGGAACCGAATCGTCTGTACACCCCTCTGGATATCGAAGGCTTTGATTATGAAAAAGACCTCGGCTATCCTGGAGAATATCCGTTTACCCGTGGCGTACAGCCGACCATGTATCGCGGCAAATTCTGGACCATGCGTATGTATGCTGGTTTCTCCACTGCTGAAGAATCCAACAAACGGTATCGCTACCTGTTAGCTAACGGTGGCAGCGGCCTGTCCTGCGCATTCGACCTGCCGACCCAGATTGGTTATGATTCCACCGATCCGATGGCTGAAGGCGAAGTTGGTAAAGTAGGCGTAGCTATCGACTCCCTGGCAGATATGGAAATCCTGTTTGACCAGATCTCCCTGGACAAAGTTTCCACCTCTATGACCATCAACGCTCCGGCTTCCGTACTGCTGTGCATGTACATCGCCGTTGCTAAGAAACAGGGCGTTCCCTCTGACGCACTGCGCGGCACCATTCAGAACGATATCCTGAAAGAATATGCTGCTCGCGGCACCTACATTTTCCCGCCGAAACCGTCCATGCGTCTGATCACCAACATTTTTGAATATTGCTCCAAGTTCGTTCCGAAATGGAACACCATCTCCATTTCCGGTTACCACATCCGTGAAGCTGGTTCCACCGCTTCCCAGGAAATTGCGTTCACCATCGCTGACGGCATCGCTTATGTAGAAGCTGCTATCAAAGCTGGTATGGACGTTGACGCTTTCGCAGGCCGTCTGTCCTTCTTCTGGAATGCTCATAACAACGTATTGGAAGAAGTTGCGAAATTCCGCGCTTCCCGTCGCGTATGGGCTAAAGTTATGAAAGAACGCTTTGGCGCAAAGAAAGCTAAATCCATGATGCTGCGTGTACACACCCAGACCGCCGGCTCCATGCTGACCGCTCAGCAGCCCAACAACAACATCGTTCGTGTTGCTTTACAGACTGCAGCAGCTGTTATGGGTGGCACCCAGTCCCTGCACACCAACTCCAAGGACGAAGCTCTGGCTCTGCCGACCACTGAATCCGTTACCATCGCTCTGCGTACCCAGCAGATCGTAGCTTACGAATCCGGTCTGGCTGACACCATCGACCCGCTGGGCGGCTCCTACTATGTAGAAGCTCTGACCAACAAGATCGAAAAAGAAGCTTGGGACTACATTGAAAAGATCGACGAACTCGGTGGCGCTCCGGAAGCTATTGCTAAGGGCTACATCCAGAAAGAAATCCAGGATTCCGCTTACAAATGGCAGATGGATATCGAAGCTGGCCGCCGCATCATCGTTGGCGTTAACAAATTCACCCAGGAAGAAGAACCTCCGAAAAACCTGTTGCGCGTAGATGGTTCTGTAGGCAAACTGCAGGCTGAAAAGATTGCCAAAGTAAAAGCTACCCGCGACAACGCTGCTGTTGAAGCGAAACTGGCTGCTCTGAAGGCTGCCTGCGCTGACGAAAACGTTAACCTGGTTCCGCTGATTCTGGAAGCTGTTGAAGCTTATGCAACCGAAGGCGAAATCTGCGGCGTAATGCGTCAGGTATTTGGCGAATTCAAAGCTCATACCGCATTATAATTTAACATTAAAGCAAATAACGGAGGTATATAGAAATGGCTAACATTAAAGTATTAGTTGCAAAACCGGGTCTGGATGGACATGACCGTGGCGCAAAAGTTGTAGCTCGTGCTCTGCGCGATGCTGGTTTTGAAGTTATCTATACTGGTATCCGTCTGACCCCCGAGCAGATCGCTGAAGCTGCTCTGCAGGACGACGTTAACGTTGTTGCTCTGAGCCTGCTGTCCGGCGCTCACAACACCCTGTTCCCGAAAGTTGTTGAATTGCTGAAAGAAAAAGGCATGAACGACGTTCTGGTTATCGGCGGCGGCGTTATTCCTGATGCTGATATTCCTGGCCTGAAGGCTGCGGGCATTGCCGAAGTATTCACTCCTGGCACCCCGACCGGCAAGATCGTTGATTTCATCAACGCGAACGTAAAGTAATTCCTTCTTAAAATTCAGAGATGCAAGACCGGGAACCCTTTCCCGGCTTGCATCTTTCATAACTATTATCAACAAGGCGGTGTGATAACGAGCTATGGACATTGTAGAAGAAATCTTAAAGCATAATCGTCTTGCGCTTTCCAAAGGCATAACAGCAGTTGAGAATGAGTATGATAATGCCGTAGATATAATGACCAAGATTTACACTCACACGGGGCACGCCTATGTAATCGGTATTACAGGGCCTCCCGGTGCTGGTAAATCCACCTTGACCGATAAGATCGCTAAAGAATTCCGCAGACGCGGTAAAACTGTTGGCATTGTTGCCATTGACCCTACAAGCCCGTATTCCGGCGGCGCTATCCTGGGCGACCGTATCCGGATGATGGACCTGATGATGGATTCCGGTATTTTTATCCGCTCCATGGCTACACGCGGAAGCCTGGGTGGGTTATCCCAGAAGGCCGGTGACGCAGTCAAATTGATGGATGCGTTCGGCATGGATATTATCCTGGTGGAAACTGTCGGCGTCGGCCAGTCTGAAGTTGACATTGTCAAGACGGCAGATACCACGATGGTAGTTGTCATACCCGGAATGGGTGACGATATCCAGGCCATTAAAGCAGGTATTCTTGAAATCGGCGATTTGCTTACGATCAACAAAGCGGATCGTGAAGGCGCTGATAAGCTGAATATTGAAATGGAAATGATGTTGGAGTTAAACAACGAAAAGAATGCCGGCTGGCGCCCGCCGATTAATCGTACGATCGCCAGCAAGGATCAGGGAACCGTTGAGGTTGTTGATTCCATACTGGCCCATCAGAAGTTCCTGATTGAAACCGGCAAACTGACTGATATCCGCAGGGCACGGATCAAATCCGAAGTAACGGATATGGTCAACGTTAGGGTTAACCGTTATATAGATAAAAACGTAGTTCGCACCGCGGAGTTCGATGCGACCATCGAAAAGCTGCAGCGCAGGGAAACTGAACCTTATAGCGTTGTGGACGATATCGTTTCTAAGGTGCTCAAATGAGAGACACCTTAAAATAAAAAAATTTTTTTAGGAGGATGATTCTTATGGCATTTACAGTATCGAAGATTGATCACATTGGAGTTGCCTGCAAAGATTTAGACATTTCCAAGAAATTCTACACCGATATTCTGGGTCTGGAATGCACCGGTGAAGAAGCTGTTCCTTCTCAGGGCGTAAAAACCGTATTTATCAAATGCGGTCCGAACTTAATTGAGCTGCTGGTTGATATCACCGAAAACAACGATGGCCCTATCGGCAAGTACATTGCTAAGAACGGCCAGGGCATCCAGCATGTAGCCCTGTTAGTAGATGATCTGGTTGCTGCTATTGCTGACGTACAGGCAAAAGGCGGAGTTATGATCGACAAAGCTCCTCGCGGCGGCGCTGGCGGAATGGACATCGCGTTTGTTCATCCGAAATCTGTAGGCATTCTGTTAGAGCTCTGCACCCCTCACAAAGCTTAATTTAAGAGATTATCGGTTTGTATGTTGTAAGATTACATTTCCCGTCCGTCTAAAATACGGACGGGGTGTAATATAAAAAATAAGTTCTCCCAATAATTTATGGAGGTGTCAAAACTTGACTACTCAGGAAAGAATTGAGAAAATGCTCAAAAAGTCCGAAGTAATTCTGGGTGGCGGCGGCCCGAAGGCTGTTGAAAAACAGCATGAAAAAGGCAAAATGACCGCCCGCGAGAGAATTGCTGCCCTGATGGATGAAGGTTCCTTCGTTGAATTGGACCGTTTCGTTCGTCATCGTTGCACCAACTTCGGCCAGGACAAAAAAGACCTGCCTGGTGAAGGCGTAACCACTGGTTACGGCACAGTAGATGGTCGTCTGGTTTATGTATTTGCACAGGATTTCACCGTTGAAGGCGGCTCCCTGGGCGAAATGCATGCCAACAAGATTGCCAAAGTTCAGAGACTGGCTCTGAAGATGGGCGCTCCGTGTGTTGGTCTGAATGACTCCGGCGGAGCTCGTATCCAGGAAGCTATCGACGCTCTGGGCGGCTATGGCAAACTGTTCTTTAACAACACCATTTCCTCTGGTGTCATCCCCCAGATTTCCGCTATCATGGGACCGTCCGCAGGCGGCGCTGTTTACAGCCCGGCTCTGACCGACTTCATCTACATGGTAAAAGAAACCTCCAAGATGTTCATCACCGGTCCGGCGGTTGTTAAATCCGTTACCGGCGAAGAAGTTACCCAGGAACAGTTGGGCGGCGCTATGACCCACAACTCCCGTTCCGGCGTTGCGAACTTCGCTGCTGAAGATGACGCTGACTGCATCCAACAGATCCGTTATCTGTTAAGCTTCCTGCCTTCCAACAACATGGAAACCGCTCCGATCGTAGATACCGGCGATGACCCGAACCGTACCGAAGAATCGCTGAACAGCATCTGCCCGGACAACAGCAATGCAGCTTATGATATGTACGACGTAATCAAAGCCATCGTCGACAATGGTGAATTCTATGAAAACCAGAAATACTGGGCTCAGAATATCATCACCTGCTTCGCTCGTATGGACGGCGAAACCGTAGGTATCATTGCTAACCAGCCGAAAGTTATGGCAGGCTGCCTGGATATCAACGCATCCGACAAATCCTCCCGTTTCATTCGCTTCTGCGACGCCTTCAATATTCCTATCCTGAACCTGGTTGACGTACCTGGCTTCCTGCCCGGCACCGTACAGGAATATGGCGGAATCATTCGTCACGGCGCAAAGATGCTGTATGCATATTCTGAAGCAACTGTACCGAAGATCACTCTGGTTACCCGTAAAGCATATGGCGGATCCTATCTGGCAATGTGCTCTCAGGAACTGGGCGCAGATCAGGTTATTGCTTGGCCGACTGCTGAAATCGCTGTTATGGGACCTGCTGGTGCTGCTAACATCATCTTCAAGAAACAGGATCCCGAAACTCAGAAGAAGAGCACCGCGGAATATGTTGACAAATTTGCTACTCCGTACATCGCAGCTGAACGCGGCATGGTAGATATTATCATCGAGCCGAAGAACAGCCGTCCGGCAGTTATCAGCGCCCTGCATATGTTGGAGACCAAACGCGAGAGCCGTCCGGCAAAACGCCATGGCAACTTCCCGGTATAATATGTGCCGGTTGAATCTCGACGCTTAACGTAAACATATAAACGAGGTGAATTGAATGGGTCCTGTAACTAATAATCCATTTCTCGTTGCAATCATCAACATGACCGTCGTATTCGGCGTATTAATCGTCCTCGGCGTTCTGATGCATGTAATCGAAATGGTAGATCCGACAAAGAAGAAAGCGGCTCCTAAGGCTGCTGCTCCTGTTGCTGCTGCTCCGGCTGCCGCTGTTGCTGCTCCGGCTGTAGAGGACAAGAGCGAAGAAATCGCGGCGGTTATTGCTGCGGCCATTGCTGCATGTGGCGGTTCTGAAAACGTTACTGCTGTACGCATTGCCGCTCCTGCTGCTTCCTGGGCTGTTGGTGCCCGTGCGGAAGCTCAGACTGTAAAACCGTTTATCTGATTGTAAAACAAAACGGGTGAATACCCAATTAAAAATTTCAAGGGAGGATTTATATCCATGAAAGCTTATACTATCACCGTTAACGGAACTGCGTATGAAGTAGAAGTTGAAGAAAAGGGCGGCGCTGTTGCTGCTGCTCCGCGTGCTGCTGCTCCGGCTCCGAAGGCTGCTGCTCCGGCTCCGAAGGCTGCTCCGGCTCCGGCTCCGGCTCCGGCTGCTAAACCGGTAGCTGCTGGTGCTGCTACCATTGCTGCTCCGATGCCTGGCAAGGTTCTGGAAGTTAAATGCAAAGCTGGCGACGCTGTTACCGCCGGTCAGGTTCTGCTGATTCTGGAAGCTATGAAAATGCAGAATGAAATCATGGCTCCGGCTGACGGAACAATCTCTGACGTTCGTGTATCCGCAGGCTCTACTGTTAACACTGGCGACGTAATGATCGTTATGTAATTAACATGCAACTTTTTTGACGGTGTCAATTAGTGGGAGGCTCCCTTTTGGGAGTCTCCCCGAATTGGCAACGAAAAAGGATAAAAGTCTCATTATCCTTTCGAGTGATTGAACATTAAAAATTTAATTGAGTGGAGGACTATAAATGGACGCTCTTATTGTATCTCTGCAGTCCGTATGGAACGACTCCGGTTTCGAGGGTCTGACCAGCGGTCACGTAATCATGCTCCTGGTAGGGCTGGTGCTGCTCTATCTGGCTATCGGCAAAGGCTTCGAGCCGTTGCTGCTGTCCAACATCGCATTTGGCTGCCTGTTGGGCAATATCCCCAAGACCGGTTTCGTAGAAGAACCCGGCGTTATGCAGGTAATCCTGTACGGTATCAACAACGAAGTATTCCCT
>CAJOKZ010000033.1 GCA_905235335.1 uncultured Succiniclasticum sp. | reverse complement strand
ACAGTCAAACAACCGCCTGATGCCCCATGTAGGATGGAATAATGATAAGGGGTTCTATATTGCTCTGGATTATGAACAGCCCATAGGGAATCCTTTATTAAAAAATTCCACAAAAATCTTTACTCATCAGGTATATTACACTAAATCAAGATATAAACCTTTTTATGGCATACGGCATGACCAACCGGATTTCTACATACGGCTTCATCATGGGTTTATTTATGACTCGGACAATGATGACATAGATGAAGGGATTTGGCTGAAGAAAAAGATGGATTGGGGACTGTTCTGGAAACCCCACCGTCTCGCCAAAGGCCTTCCCCTTTCCTATGACGGGTACATCACCCACGGGCTTTGGCAGTATACCAATCGGGACTGGTCCAGCTGGCATACGGAAAAGGTCATTAGGCTGCGGCATGACAGGTTATATCCTCTTGGGGGCAAGAAGCTGTACATGGATCTGATGGTTGGGCATAAGTGGGTCAACGAAAGCAATGGTACGGCTACATCCGGCACTAGAAAGTATGGAAAGAATTTGGACACCAATATCCTTCACGGGACGCTGGGATACCGTTTTTCCAACAAGTGGAATATCTGGACTTCATATCACAAGGAACATAAGACCAGCTTTAATTTCAGCAAGGGTCAGCCCAGCTTCTACAAGGGTTGGCGTAATGGGATTTCGTGGTCTCCGGATGCGCACAATACATTCGTCCTTGTGAATACTCGCAATCTGGATTCCGATACCCGGGATTCCGGTCTGAGTACACATGGAAACTATTCCACTGTTTTAAGATGGACACATCGTTTCTGTTGTGAAGTCCTAATGGTTTCTTACATGAAAAAGCATTATAATAATGAGCATGAGTGGCAGGTAAAATTAGAGTTCCTTAACTGGTAATGTGTTTTTATCTGGCAGAGAGCGGGGAAATAATGGACCAAATAATAAGGCGTCGTCTGGCGGATCACATGGAAGTGCTGCAAAAGCTGATGGCATCCGATTTACCACAGAAGCTGGAACAATGTGCGGAAATTGTGGAAAAAGCGTTGCGCGAAGGGCATAAGGTCCTGTTCTGCGGCAATGGAGGAAGCGCAGCGGACAGCCAGCATCTGGCGGCGGAGTTCGTAGGACGATTTCAGAAAGAACGGAAGGGACTGCCGGCCATTGCGCTGACTGTCGATACTTCAATTTTAACGGCTGTATCCAATGACTATGGCTATGAAAGGGTATTTGCCCGGCAGGTACAGGCGCTGGGCAGCGCAGGAGATGTTTTGATTGGTATTTCCACCTCCGGTAACAGCAAAAATGTGTTGCTGGCTATAGAGGAAGCCAGGAAAAAAGGAATGGCCTGCATCGGTATGACGGCGGAAGGCGGCGGCCAAATGGCCGGGGAATGCGATATTTGTTTGGCTGTTCCCGCAATGGTTACAGCCCGTGCCCAGGAGATGCATATCCTGATGGGACATATTTTATGTGAACTGGTGGATCATGAATAATATGAACTGTACGACGTTTGTTGCCGAGAAGATACAGGACCTGCGAATCGCCGTCATCGGGGACGTCATGGTAGACCGGTATTTTTACGGTGAGGTGAAACGGATTTCTCCGGAGGCGCCGGTCCCGGTCAATCATGTAAAAAAGATTGATTCGGTACTGGGCGGCGCGGCCAATGTGGCTGCGAATCTGGCAAACCTGGGCTGCAAGGTCTTTGTAGGCGGGGTTACCGGGGATGATGAGAACCGGCAGATCCTGGAAGGTCTGCTGGAAAAAGAAAATATTGATTTTACCGGATTGGTCAGATCCCGCCGCCGCTCCACGATCACGAAAATGAGGATCCTTGGGGCGCGCCAGCAGATGCTGCGGCTTGATTTTGAAGATGTGGGGGATCTCTTTCCGGAGGAAACGGACCAGATCAAGCAATGGCTGCTGTCCCTGATGGATGAGGGGATCCATGGGATCGCCATGTCTGATTATGCCAAGGGCGTTTTGTCCGATGCATTCTGCCAGTGGGTGATCCGCATGGCGGATGCCCATCATATTCCGGTGCTGGTAGATCCCAAAGGGCCGCACTGGGAAAAATACGAGGGGTGCACGTTTATTACGCCGAACCTGAAAGAGATGTGCGAGGCGGCGGGACAGACGGTTCCCAACGAAGACGGTCCTGTGCTGCAGATCGCGCAGATGGCGCAGATGGCCAGGGAACGGTACCGGATCAAGAATGTAGTGGTCACACGCAGTGAAAAAGGCATGACCCTGGTAGGGGAAAAACGGATGGTGATCCACAGTCCGGCATCGGCGCTGGAAGTGTTTGATGTATCCGGTGCGGGAGATACGGCGGCGGCAGCGCTGCTGGCTGCGGCAGCAGGCGGACTGCCTCTGCCGGAAGCGGTTTACATGGCGAACCGTGCGGCAGGGATCGTCGTAGGAAAAGTAGGAACCTATCCGGTACATCGCGATGAGCTTTTGCAGGACCTGCTGAACGAGGAACGGAAACTGGGTTACGGCTTCCGCCCCCTTTCCTGGAAGGAAATTGCCGATCTGGCGCAGATCTGGCACAAAGGGGGAGAAAAAATCGTCTTTACCAATGGGTGTTTTGACATATTGCATGTGGGGCACGTATCTTATCTGGAAAAGGCGGCCAAACTGGGAAAACACCTGATTGTAGGGCTCAATTCCGATGATTCCGTGCGCCGGCTGAAAGGGGAGACCAGGCCACTGGTGCAGGAACTGGACCGGGCCCGGATACTGGCATCTCTTGCCTGTGTGGATGCCGTGGTCATTTTCCGGGAAGACACGCCGGAAAAACTGATCAGGACGATCCGGCCGGACATTCTGGTAAAGGGCGGGGATTACCGGCCCGACCAGGTGGCGGGGCGGGAATACGCGGGGAAGGTTGAGATTATCGAATTTGAAGAAGGGTATTCCACCACGGGACTGGTCGAAAGGATTGCCGCTCTCGTGAAGGCAGGGAAACTGTAAGAGGAAAAGAAGTATAAATTCATTCCCAGGAAAGGCGGACTATACATCATGATCATAGTGACAGGGGGTGCCGGATTTATCGGCAGCAACATCATAAAAGGTCTGAACGAACGGGGCCGGGATGATATCCTGATTGTTGACAATCTGACCAATATGGTCAAGTTTAAAAACATCCAGGGCTTGAAGGCAATGGATTATATGGACAAGACCGATTTTCGGGAGGCGATCCTGGATGGGTGCTTTGATCATGAAAAAATAGACGTGATCTTCCACGAAGGGGCCTGCTCCGATACCATGGAGTATAACGGCAAGTACATGATGGACAATAATTTCGAATACACGAAGGACCTGTTCCATTTTGCGACTGACAGGAAGATCCAGTTTTTGTACGCATCTTCTGCTTCCACATATGGCAGCGGAACCCATGGTTTTTCTGAAAAGCCTGAATGCGAGGAAGCCCTGAATGTATATGCGTTTTCCAAGCTGTTCATGGACAATTACCTGCGCCGTTATCTGGACGGGCTGGAAAGCCAGGTGGTGGGCCTGCGGTATTTCAACGTGTACGGACCGCAGGAGAACCACAAGGGGAAGATGGCGTCCATGGCCTTCCAGATGTACAACCAGTTTAAGGCGGAAGGAAAAGTGAAACTGTTTGAAGGGTATGACGGATATGGGCCGGGAGAGCAGATCCGTGATTTTGTATATGTAAAAGATGTGGTAAAGGTGAATTTATTTTTCTGGGATCATCCGGAACTGAAAGGCATCTATAACTGCGGGACCGGACACGGGCATCCTTTTAATACCGTTGCCAAGGCGGTGCTGGATCATTTTGGCGCGCCGCGGGAAAAACTGGAATACGTTCCGTTCCCGGAAGTATTGAAAGGCAAATACCAGAGTTACACCCAGGCGGATGAGACGAAACTTCTGTCTGTGGGTTATGACGGAGGCTTTACGGATATTGAGAAAGCCGTGGAAGAATATTGCCAGGTGCTGGATAAGACCGGGGGCTATTACGGGAACATCTGAGGATTTCCGCTGCTTCGTACTTCTTGTGAAAGAAACTGTCAAACCGGATGTTGCAGAACTGGGGCCGGTATTCTATGAAAAAGAAGAAACTGTGTTTACTGGACCGTGACGGGGTCCTGAATGTAGACAAAGCGTATTTGTACAGACCGGAAGAGGTAGAATGGGTGCCTGGCAGCCTGGAAGCCGTATCCTGGATGATCCGGCAGGGCATCCGGGTTGCCGTGGTCACAAACCAGAGCGGTGTGGCACGGGGCTTTTTTACAGAAGCTGATGTGCTGAGGCTCCATACATGGATGCAGGCAGAAGTTAAAAAGGCAGGGGGAGAGATTGCGGCATTTTATTACTGTCCCCATCTGCCGGGTGCGCCGGTAAAAGAATATGACGCAGACTGCGGGTGCCGCAAGCCGAAGCCGGGCATGGTGCTGGAGGCCCTGCGGGATTTTGGCGTCATTCCGGAAGAAGCGTTCCTGGTCGGGGACAGCCCCCGGGACGTAGAAGCGGCAGAAGCTGCCGGAGTCAGTGGATTCCTGTATACCGGCGGCAACTTGTTGGGATTTATAAAGAAAATTCTGGGTAACAAAACGTAGTTCTGTATCGGGGATCGTTATGGAATATAAGAATATCCTTCTCATCAAAATGAGCTCACTGGGCGACGTATTACATACGTTGCCCTTTGTTGCGGTATTGCGGGAGCGCTTTCCAAAGGCACGGCTGACCTGGCTGGTACATCCGCAGTTCAGCGCCTTTGTCCCGGATCCGCCCATGGTGGATGAGGTGATTTTTTTCGACAAGGTCAGGTTCCGGAAGATGGGGCTGGCAGAAAAATGGTCGTACTTTACGGAAATGCGGACATTGCTTCATCAGAAAAAATTTGATCTTGTCATCGATATGCAGGGGCTGTTCAAGAGTGCTGTCCTTGCCGCCATAAGTGGCTGTGATAACCGGATTGGGTACTGTGAGATGCGGGAGGGCAGCGGGCTTGTCAGCAGGGCAATTAAAGGCGCCCATGCGAAGGACCATGTCATTGAACGTTATCTGGATGTGGCCCGTTATCTGGGATGCACTGTGGACGGGATCCGGTTTCCCATGCCGGATCTTCAGAAGGAATGGATGGCAGTACGTGAAAAATGCGTCGCTGTGTCCCGCCCCTATGTGGTGCTGGTACCAGGCGCACGCTGGGATACTAAGAAATGGCCGGCGGATTGTTTTGCGGCGTTAGCTGACCTGCTTCGAAAAGACGGAAAAGAAGTCATACTGGCAGGAGGGCCCGAGGATATAGCCTTGGGCGCAGAGATTGCGCGGATGTCGCCCGGTACGGTAGATATGACAGGTAAAACGACCCTCCGGGAACTGGGCGCACTGATTCAGCACTGTACGGCATATATCAGTGGGGATACAGGCCCCCTGTTCATTGCGGCGGCCATGAAACGGCCTCTTATAGCGATGTACGGACCGACACGTCCGGATCGTACGGGACCTTATGGAAGTAGTGAGGCTGCTGTTTTGACAGCGCCGGTTCCCTGTGTCGGCTGCCTGAAAAAGCATTGTGACGATTGGGTCTGTATGAAAGCGATTACACCGGAGATGGTATTTTCCGAGTTTAAACAGAAAGTGAAGTGAACGGCGTGGAGCTCAATCATAAAAAAATCCTTGTGACCTTCCTCATGCATCTGGGGGATCTTACGCTGACCACGCCGTTTATCCGTGCGCTCCGTGAAGCGGCGCCGAATTCCCATATCACCATGCTGGTAGATGAAAAACTGAAGGATGTGGTGTTGCACAATCCCTGTCTGGATGAAGTCCTCACCATTGATAAAAAAGGAAGGGACAACAGTATCCTCGCCCTGTTGAGTTGTGCTCACAATTTGGGAAAGATGCAGTTTGATCTGTTGATCAACCTGCATCCAAATGAAAGGTGTTCCTTCATCTGTGCCATGACCAAAGTGGGAAAGCGGGCCGGCTGTACAAACTGGCTGTTCAAACCCTGGTTTGATATCCTGACGCCGTTGGACAGGAAGAAACATGCGGCGGATATGTATCTTGATGTTTTGACTCAATTGGGGGTAACGCACCTGAAGCATCACGGGCTTGAGATTTTCCCGGGAGATGAGAACCTGGCCGCTGCCGCCGGATTCTGGATGGAACAGGGAGTCTCGGCCGATGACAGGCTTGTCGGCTTTAATATCGGAAGTGCGGTGGAAACGAAACGGTGGGCGCCGGAGCGTTTTGCCGAAGTAGCGGACACACTGGCCGGGAAAGGGTTTAAGACCGTTTTCTTCGGCGGAACGATGGATGAAGAGATGGTGCAGGACGCGGTGCGGCATATGAAGACGAAACCTGTAATCGCGACCGGACGTTTTTCGATCGGGCAGCTGGCGGCTGCGATGCGCCGATGCAGCTTGATTGTGACCAATGACAGCGGCCCCATGCACGTGGCAATCAGCCAGCGTGTTCCCATTGTAGCGATGTACGGACCCAGTCATCCGGATCTGTATGGACCGTATACGGACCGGGCGGTCATTGTCACCGCGGTGCCGCCCTGCCCGGGTTGTGCGGCGGGGATGAAGCATCACTGCGACAATCCGGAGTATGATATGCGGTGTATGAAAGAACTGACTGTAAAACAGGTGCTGGATGCCTGCGAAAAATGGATTGGATAAGGAGGACTGTCGGTGCAGCCCCAGGGACAGATAGATGTAAGAGAGTTTAAGAAGGTATTTATCCTTTATAACCGGTATTCGGGGAAGCAGTTGTTTGCCAGCATGATATCCCGCATCAATGAGGTGTATAAGCTGCTGAAACAGGAACTTGACGCTGAGATTACGTTCTTGGACGTACAATATTTTGAGCAGATGCCGGAACTGGCAAAAAGGGCGGCGGAAGAAAATTGCGACTGGGTGATCATTGCCGGGGGAGACGGAACGATCCGGGCATTTGTGGAAGACTTGCTGCAGTTGGATTTTCATCCGTATATCAGTGCGTTTCCGGCGGGCACGGTCAATCTGATTGCCAAGGAGATGTCGCTGCGCAGTGAGCCGGAACAGTGGGTAAACCGTGCGTTAAAAGGTTTTGTGTATCCTTTTTATACGGCCCGCGCCAACGGGAACCTTTTCCTGACGGTGGCCAGCGTAGGCTTTGATTCGTTGGTGGTGGATGGTGTAGGCGCCTTACAGAAACGGCTGCTGAATAAATTTGCCTATGTCCTGCAAAGCACCCAGCTGATCCGGCGGGAACTTATTTTCAGCGATTGGCGTTATGCGTTTCGGGTACGCTTTGACGATGAGACGCAATGGCATGATGCATCTTCTGTGATCATTGGAAAAAGCAGATATTATGCCGGACGATATAACCTTTTTCCAGACGCTGCGCTGTCATCGCCGTTTCTTCATGCGGCGCTTTTCCCGGGAAATAAACGGGCCGATATTCTGAAATATGCTTCGTTGATCGCACTGGAAGGGCTGAATCTTGATAAGGATATCCTCTGCCGGAAGGCAAAGAAGGTTGAAGTCGAGTCGGTACGCCTCATCGAAGATTTTCCTGTGGAACTGGATGGGGATGTGGTGGCCGCTACACCACTGAAGCTGGAAATCATGGAGGAACCGCTGCTGTTTATTCCGTAAGGGAAGACCGGTGCAACAGCAGCAGGAATGCAGATAAAGGAACCGCTGATGCATTGTCTGCAATCGCACAATTTGAATCGGCGGTTCTTCGGTTTTCATATTAATAGCAGGCAGGTATTCGTATGAACTGGACGAAAATTGGGAAACACGTTGCCGTCCCACTTGCTTTTGCAGTGGCTGCGGGTGTCATTTATGTTCTGGAAGAAGAACATGCCCGGCAGCTGTATGCGGCAATTTCTCCTTTTCCGGAAGGGGATTACTGGGAAACGCTGGTCAATGCGTTGCTGCGGGACGCAGTGCTCCTTATCCTGGGAGCCCTGCTTTTTTTACGCCGTAACCGGATACCGGACCGGCTGCAGCGGTATTTCCCGGCTGCGGTGCTGGGCACAGTGTTTTTGGGATTCGCCTGGTACATGTGCCAGAAACTGGCGCTGGATCCTTATTTTCTGACGGCACTGGCCGTCCTGGCAGGGCTGATGAATAACATTGCGCCTGTCATCCTTGCAGCCGTCTGGTATCATCACGACCCGACCAGAGGAAATAAAATCTTTTATTTTGCTGTATATTTTTTATGCGCGCTCATGATGCTGCTGGATATTATTTATTTCTGGCAGACATCCATGCATGTGCAGGGTGTATTTTTCCGCAATTTTAACATATATGCGATCCGAGGGGTCTTATCTTCTTTTTCCCGGTCGCAGATGTTCCAGATTGGCGGATGTATCTTGGCTGTAATCCTGCTGTTCCGCGTTACGGCGCCAAGACGTCATAAACCTAACGCCGCCTGGGCATTGCTTGCGGTTTCAGGCTGGACATTGTGCTGTAACCTGCTGTATCTTACCGGAAGCCATGCAGGACTGCTTGCCCTGCATGAATCAGGATTATGGAGCGAGGAACAGATTGAAAAGAGCCGCCAGGATTATCGGGACATGCTGGTCACACCCATTGCGGGCAATATTATCAGCAAGGTGCTTTTTAACAAAGAGAAGGTGGTCCGTGCTACCCAGCATAAAAGAAAGGAACTGACCGGTAAAGACCGGGAATGGATGTATAAGCTTGGTGTGATGCGGAGCGAGTCGCCCCATCCGCTGCCGGTCCCTGCCTATGACCGGATCGTGATGCTGGTGCTGGAATCTGTCCACCGGGATTATATCCATTTCTATAATCGGGATATACCGGCGGAAGCCACGCCGTTTCTTGATTCCCTGGTAAAAAGATATCCCCGTATCGATAACTATTATTCTTCTGCCGTACCTACCACGGAAGGATTGAATGCCACGTTCCGGTCCCAACTCCTGTTTGACAGTGATACAGACGGATCGGATAAGCCTTCTTTGTTCCGAAGTATGCAGGAACATGGCATAGACGGGTATTTCCAGAGTGCATCCAGCAGGTACTACAACAACGAGTTCCGGGAATATACCAGCCAGTTTGGCATGGCCCATTACGAGGCCAGGGAAGATATGGAGAAGGCAGGGTATACCGGTGCTTCCGGATGGGGATTCCATAACGATGAGATGTACCGGCGGACGCTTGATCAGATGAAAAATCTGAGAGGAAAAAAATATTTGTACGTTACCAAGACGCTGGATATGCATCAGCCCTATCCCTACTATGCCACCAAATGGGCGGACACACCGGAGTCTTTCCGCAACGAGCAGACGGTAACGATCCATGGCATATACTGGGTAGACTGTACATTGCGCAGTTTTTTTAAAGAAGCGGAAGAAGCGGGACTGATGGATGACCGTACCCTGTTTATCATTACCAGTGACCACAATCCCCATTCCGGAGGTGAATATACACAAATCGTGAAAAAGGAGCAGGATCGGTACAGCATAGCACCCATCCCATTAATCTTTGTATCGAAGAATACGGCGCCGCTGGAGAATCTCGACAGCAGTACCTATGCTTCCCAGATCGATATGGCGCCTACGCTTTTGTGCCTGGAGGGGATCCGGCCGCCGGAACGGTTTATTGGTCGAAACCTGTTGCAGCAGTACCGGGAAAAAGAGTCTGCCTTGGGATTTTTTGGGGATAAGGCGTATTATTTCAGCCGGGATATGCAGTTCGTGGATAAGATTGATGAGCCGTATCCGCAACATGAATATGAAGACGCTCTGGCGAACTTTGTTATGTATACCTATTATGTGAGCGGTTTACCGGCAGGGCAGGATGGAAACAGTGTGGTTGCGGGAACAGAGGAAAAGGGAAAATAAACTGTTTTTCGATGTCTTTTTTCGTATAAACTGTAACATGCGTTACACAACTGCTGCTTGACGGTGGGCGTAAAGAGGTTTACACTAAGAATGTATTAGAAGATATCAGAATATTTGTTATATGTGGTTGTAATTTCAGTATGCAGGTGCAGGGATGAAAACGAATTCCATGTTTACAGGGGTATACGGGTTTTCCTTCAGCTATGGCTATTATTATAGCTATGGCTATTTTGTGCGGGAAAACTGAAGATAACATGGAATCGTAAACAGAAAAGGCCGGAGAAGAGATCGAAGGCTGCCAACCGGATACAGGCGGGCTCTTTTACGAGCCCGCTTTTTGTTTACCTGCACCGTGCCTGCCAGTCCACCCTTGAGGAAAATATCCGCAGGGGGAAAGGTGCGGCCGCCGGTGCCGCTGTGATGGTCTTCCGTCTTTGCGGCGGGTCACAGAAAAAACAGTGTACGGAGATTCCAAAATATTTTATAAAAATTTATAATGCAAAGGAGAGAAAAAGACTATGATCATCGTAATGAAACCAAATGCCCCGGTAGAAGAGAGAAATAAGATCATTGCCGGCCTGGAGGCAAAGGGATTTAAAATTGACCTGAGTACCGGCAGCCAGGCTGCTGTCCTGGGTATAGTAGGTGATACCAGTATATTGAATCCCCATGGTCAATGACTGGATCGAGAAGGTCCTTCGGGTGCAGGAGCCTTTTAAGCGGGCCAACCGTGCGTTCCACCCGGATGACAGCGTCATCGATGTGGCGGGCGTGAAGATTGGTGGGAAGAAGGTACAGGTCATTGCCGGTCCCTGCAGCGTGGAGACGAGGGAGCAGGTGATCGGTGTGGCGAAGTCGGTTAAAATGAGCGGCGCAAGCCTGATGCGGGGCGGGGCCTTCAAACCGCGTACATCCCCGTATTCCTTCCAGGGCATGGGACTGCCGGGCCTGGAGTTGCTGAAAGAAGCCAGGGAGGAAACAGGACTTCCCATCGTGACGGAGATCATGAGTGCCGATGTTTTGGACCGGTTTGTGGATGATGTGGACCTGATCCAGGTCGGGGCACGAAATATGCAGAACTATTCCCTGCTGAAGGAACTGGGAAAGACCAATAAGCCGATCCTGTTAAAACGCGGGCTTGCCGCTACAGTTCAGGAATGGATTATGAGTGCGGAATACATTATGGCGGAAGGAAATACCAATGTAATCCTCTGCGAACGGGGGATCCGTACTTATGAGACATATACCCGCAATACGCTGGATCTCAGCGCAGTCTGTGCAGTCAAGAAACTGAGTCATCTGCCGGTCATTGTAGATCCCAGCCATGCAGCGGGCCTCTGGTGGATGGTTCCCGCACTGGCCAAGGCGGCTGTGGCAGTGGGGGCGGATGGTTTGCTCATTGAAGTCCACAATGATCCTGAAAGGGCTCTCTGCGATGGGGCACAGTCCCTGAAACCGGAGCGTTTTGCGGAATTGATGGGAGAACTGAAAGGCATTGCCCGGATTATTGGCAGGGAAATGTGATGTAAAGATTACCGCCGCATGGTATAATAGGACCGATACAGACGCAAGCCGGCTGCAAGCATCCAATGCATGATCGGGCGGGACTGGGGACTGTGTGCTATGAGGCGGTCCCTTTGAAAGAGGTGCGATATGACGAAACCGTATCTGGAAAAACCGTTACAGGAGTTGACATTTGCCATCGTAGGACTGGGACTGATCGGCGGTTCTTATGCCAAAGCCCTTCGTAATCTCAAGGTCAGGCGGATTCTGGGCATGGATATCAGTCATGGGATCGCCCATGCCTGCCTGACTGCCAATATGATCGACGGGATTGTGGAAGAAGACGGACGCGCCTTGAAGGAGGCGGATGTCGTAATCTGCAGTGTATATCCGGAAGCTATTGTGGATTTTGTCCGGAAAAATCTCGGGAATTTTGCCGAAGGGATGCTGCTGACAGATGCGACCGGCGTCAAAGGAACGATGCCCTATGAAATTCAGGAGATGCTGCCGGAAGGCTGTGAATTCCTGTCCGGACACCCCATGGCCGGCCGGCAGGGAAGCGGACTGGGCATGTCAGATGCCGGGATCTTTAAAAATTCCAATTATATTATTGTGCCGACTGAAAAAAATACGGAAGGGGCTGTTTCATGGCTGGATCATTTTGCCAGGGAACTGGGCTGCGCCCGGTCGGTGAAAGTTTCTATGGAAGACCATGACAAGATCATCGCCTATACCAGTGATCTTCCGCACATCACAGCGGTGGCCCTGGTGAACAGTGCTTCTTACAATGAAAATACCCGGTTCTTTATAGCCGGGGGATTCCGGGATGCGACGCGAGTGGCGGATATAAATCCTGATTTGTGGAGCGACCTGTTCCTTTCCAACCGTGAAAATGTTATTGCGGAGATCGAAAACTACCAGAAACAGCTGGAACGGTGGAAAAAAGCGATGGTGGAAAAGGATCGGGAAGCGCTTAAAGATATTATGAGAGAGGCAGGCCCCCGGCGTCGGACACTGTATTAAAAGATGTTGATGCAGCTGGTTGTAATAATTAATTGCAAGCGTGCGGACGAACGGGTCAGTGATCCCCAAAAAGGAAAGCGGGCATGACACCGAATTGCCATTCGGATCCCTGTTAGGTGGCCGTGTTTGGGGCAGGTTGAGGAAAAATCATGAGAATTGTTCATGTTGAGTTGGGTCAGAAGAGCTATAATATAGAAATTGAAAGAGGACTGCTGGAACAGGCGGGGCAGAAGATCCGGGCGCTGCTTCCCCGGGCGGAAAAGGCGGCTGTCATCACGGACAGTAACGTCGGACCGTTATATGCGTCAATCCTGCGGCAGGCGCTGGAAAAGGAAGGATTGTCTGTTACCGTGCTGACCTTTCAGGCCGGTGAGGAGAGGAAGAACCTGGTGACGCTGGGGACGTTGTATGACGGGCTGGCTGCGGCAGGCCTGACCAGGAGTGACATGGTAATCGCTCTGGGAGGCGGCGTGACAGGTGATATGGGGGGATTGGCTGCGGCAACCTTTTTACGGGGGATTGCGTTCATCCAGATTCCTACATCGCTTTTGGCCGCTGTGGACAGTAGTGTAGGCGGAAAGGTCGCTATCGACCTGAAAAGCGGAAAAAATTTGGTGGGCGCGTTTTATCAGCCGAAGGCCGTTTTTATTGACCCGGACCTGTTGAAAACGCTGCCGGTCCGCTATCTTCATGACGGACTGGCGGAAGTCATTAAATACGGTTGTATTTTGGACAGGGAACTGTTTTCACAGCTTGAGCGGCTGCGGGATGACAGGGACCTTCTGGAACAGGCGGACGGTATCATAGAGACATGCTGCGCATTAAAGGCGCGGATCGTGGAAAAGGATGAATTTGATACCGGCGAACGGATGCTGCTGAATTTTGGGCATACACTGGGACACGCGGTGGAAAAAACATTCCATTTTGATACTTTCAGCCACGGGGAAGGGGTCGGCATAGGGATGGTATTGATTACCGGCCGCTCGGAAGCGCTGGGGCTGACAGAACCGGGTACGGCAGATAAGATTAAGGCACTGCTGCAAAAGTTTCTGCTGCCTGTTACTGTAGCGATGAAACCGGAGGACTTTTTGAAGGCTGTTGCGCTGGATAAAAAGAAAAGAGGCTCCAGCCTGACACTGGTATTGCTGAAAACCATCGGCGAAAGTTTTTTGCAAAAAACAGAATTCAGCGGATTGGAAGACTATCTTCCGGAAAAAACATAATTTTGGTAACCTAGGGGTTTCCCGGAACAGGGGATTTGATATGACGACTTATAAACTTACTCCGGCTTCCCTTCAGGGCGGCGTACGGATTCCGTCATCCAAGAGCATGGGGCACCGTATGTGTATCTGTGCGGGACTTGCCGGAAACCAATGTATCGTGGATAACATAGCTGTCTCGAAGGATATTGAGGCAACCAACCGGTGCCTGTCAGGGCTGGGCGTTTCCGTGACGGAGGTGCCATCCCTGTATAATGGGCGGACCGCCTTTCAGTTCAGTTGGGATAAACGGTTTCCGTCCGGGGCGGTTACGGCAGACTGCGGCGAATCAGGTTCTACGCTGCGCTTTTTTATCCCGTTGGGCGCATTGTGCGGTACGCCGTTTACTTTTGAGGGACACGGAAAACTGGTTTCGAGACCGCTGAAGCCTTATTATGATATTTTTGAAAAACAGGGACTGCGTTACCGCACGGCGGAAAACGGCTGGCTTCCCCTGACAGTGGCGGGACGGCTAAAACCGGGACACTATGTGCTGCCGGGGGATGTCAGTTCCCAGTTCGTTTCCGGGCTTTTGTTTGCGCTGCCGCTGTTGGAAGCGGATTCTTCGCTGGAGATACTGCCCCCTCTGGAATCTGCCAGCTATATTGAGCTGACGCTGAGCAGCCTGCGGGCATTCGGCATAGAAATCAACAGAACGGATGAACTTCATTACCGGATCCCCGGAAGGCAGGAATATAAAGCACCGACGGAACGGGTACAGGTGGAAGGGGATTGGTCGCAGTCGGCCTTCTGGCTTGTGGCCGGTGCTATCGGGAGCCTTGGCGGACTGTCCTGCCGCGGCTTGTCTGCCGTGTCGCTGCAGGGGGATAAAGCGGTCCTTAAGATTCTCCGGGATATGGGAGCGGATATTGAAGAAAAGGGTGATTCTTTTACGGCCCGTTCCTCCCCTGCATGGCTGCGTGATCGACGCGGCAGACTGTCCGGATCTGGTGCCTGTGTTATCGGTAGCTGCGGCTGTGGCGGAAGGAACTACCCGTATCATTAATGCCGGGCGGCTTCGGATCAAGGAATGTGACAGACTGGCTGCCATGCATTCTGAACTGAACAAACTGGGCGCCGATATTACCGAGGAGCCGGAAGGACTTCTAATAAATGGAAAACCGGAAGGGTTGGCGGGAGGCGCTTCTGTCGATGCCTGGAATGACCACCGGATCGCTATGAGCATGGCGGTTGCGACACTGGTATGCAAAGAACCGGTGTGTCTTACCGGAGGGGAAAGCGTATCCAAATCCTATCCTGAATTCTGGAAGGATTATGCGTCGGTCGGAGGACAGGCAGAAACGGTCTGACAGACTGACGCCGATGAAGAGAAGAACCGGTGAGACGCAGAGAGCAATAAGGAGTGATTTGTATGGGAGCCACCTTTGGCCGGAATTTACGTATGACCATATTCGGCGAGTCCCATGGAAAAGGGATCGGGCTGGTGCTGGACGGTTTGCCGCCGGGCAGTGCCATAAATGAGGAGTTTATCAGGGAAGAAATGGCACGAAGGGCTCCGGGTCAGAACCTGCTGAGTACGCAGCGGAAGGAAGCGGATGCGTTTATCATCGAAAGCGGTGTATTTGAAGGAAAAGCTGCCGGAACCCCTCTTTGCGCGCTGATCCCAAACAGTGACCAGCATTCAAAGGATTACAGCATACTGAAAAATCAGATGCGGCCGGGTCATGCGGATTATGCGGGAAAGATAAAATATAAGGGATTTAACGATTACCGGGGCGGCGGGCATTTTTCCGGCCGCCTGACTGCGCCGTTGGTGTTTGTCGGTGCGGTGGCAAAATCAATACTGAAGGAAAAAGGGGTTGTCGTAGGTGCGCATATCGCCCGTATCGGCAGGGTAACTGATACGTTGTTCAATCCGTTGGGAGAGACGGCAGAACGGCTGCAGGGACTGCGGCGCTATATCCTGCCGGTCCTGGATGCCAGCAGGGCGCCCCTGATGGAAGCAGAGGTCATGGCTGCCCGGGAAGAAAAGGACAGTGTTGGCGGGGTCATTGAAGTCATGGCAATCGGTGTTCCTCCCGGCATAGGCGAGCCGTTTTTTGATTCTTTGGAGAGCCGCCTGTCCCACGCGTTGTTTTCGGTACCTGCCGTAAAAGGTGTGGAATTCGGCGCGGGATTCGGTATTTCGGCCCTGAAGGGAAGCGAAGCGAATGATCCGATGCGGTTTGACGGGGAACAGGTCATAACGACGAAAAACAATAATGGCGGCATCACCGGCGGGATTACGAACGGCATGCCGGTGTTGTTCCGGGTGGCAATCAAACCCACGCCGTCCATCAGCCGTCCGCAGCAGACGGTGGATCTGGCCGCAGGGGAAGATGCGGTCCTGGAGATTACGGGACGGCATGATCCCTGCATCGTGCCGCGGGCTGTGCCTGTGATTGAAGCGGTTGCGGCATGGACATTGCTGGATATGATGCTGTAACAAACTGTGTATAGATTCAGCCCGTCTGTAAGATTTTTTGCGGCGGGCCAAGAAAGGATGAAGATCGTGGCAGAACCGGAATTAAGTAAACTGCGTCAGGAAATCGACCGCCTGGATGATATTCTTGTGGATGCGCTGGAGCAGCGTATGGAAGTGGTGCGGCAGGTGGCTGCGTATAAAGATGCCCGCAATATGCAGGTGCTGGACAGGGAACGGGAGGAGCAGGTCATCGCCAAGATGGTGGGACAGCTGAAGAATCCGGTATACGGACAGCCTATGCGGAACATCATAGAAAAGATAATGGAAACCAGCCGGAACCTGCAAATCGAGATTTTGGCGGAGAACATCAGGAAGAAGCAGCGGGGGGCCGTTCCTATCCGCGTTGGATATCAGGGGGTCAAGGGGTCATTCAGCCATCAGGCCCTGGAGGATTACTTTTCAGAAGTTCCCAAAGTTGAGGTCAACTATGTTCATTTTGAGGATGTGGTTCTTGCCGTGAAGAACCGGGAGATAAAATACGGCGTACTGCCTATTGAAAACTCCTCTACCGGCGGTATTACCGAGGTTTACGACCTGGTGCGCAAATATGACTGCCATATCACGGGGGAAAAGATCATCAAGGTGGATCAGAATTTGTTAGGGATGCCCGGTGCGAAGATTGACAGTCTGAAGCAGGTGTATTCCCATCCGCAGGGGTTGGAACAGAGCCGTGAATTTTTCAAAAAGTACCCCGGTATTGAACTGATACCATTCTTCAATACAGCCCGGAGTGCGCAGATGGTCAGTGAGAGCGGCGATCCGTCAAAGGGCGCGGTGGCCTCGCGGCAGGCGGCGAAATTATACGGGCTGGAGATTCTGGCGGAAAATATCAATTACAATAAAGCCAACCACACCCGGTTCATCATCATAGCTGACCAGCCGGAACACCGTCCGGATGCGGACAAGATTACAGTGGTCATTGCCACCAAGCATGAACCGGGATCTTTGTACAAGGTACTGCAGCATCTCTATAACGGCGGGCTGAATATGATGAATCTGGAATCCAGGCCTATGGAGGGCCGGTCATGGGAATACTTTTTCCATATCGACCTGACAGGGAACCTGGAGGATCCCAGAGTGCGGCAGGGTCTGCAAGATGTGTCGGAATACAGCGCTTACTGCAAGATTTTGGGCAACTATGTGGGCGATGGGGAAAAAGAGAAGTGATCCTTTGATTGCATTACCCGGAATCATTCGGGAGAAAGGAACCATCCGGTCTGAACGGATGATGTAAAAACCATGAAATTCGGATTGTTGGGTGCGAAGCTGGGGCACAGCATTTCTCCCCAGATCCACGGGGAAGTCTTCCGACAGCTGGGGGTACAGGCAACCTATGATTTGATCGAAGTGGCAGGGGAACAGCTGGCGGAGAAGGTAGCAGAACTGCGGAATACATATCTCGGCCTGAACGTGACCATTCCCCATAAGGTAGCGGTGATGGAAAGCCTGGACTGGGTCGCACCGGAAGCAAAGGCTATCGGGGCTGTCAATACCGTCTTTTTCGACGGAGGAATGGCGAGAGGGTATAATACAGATTATTTTGGTTTTGCCCGTTTGCTGGAACACGCGGGGCTGGTCCCCTCCGGAAAAGATGTATGCGTGTTGGGGACGGGTGGTGCCAGCCGTGCTATCCTGCAGTGCGTCAGGAATATGAAGGCAAAAAGCATCACCGTTATTACACGGGATGTGACAACGGCGCCGGAAGATATCAGGGCGCAATATACCGTTAAAACCTATGATGACCTGCGGGCCCTGAGTGGGGACCTGCTGGTCAACTGTACGCCGGTGGGGATGTACCCGGCAGTGGATGCTTCGCCTGTCGACGGCGCCGTCATGGAACACTTCGGCGGGGCGGTAGACATTATCTATAATCCGGCAGAAACAAAATTTATGGAGTTGGCCAGAAGACAGGGAAAGCCTGCGGTCAATGGGCTGTTCATGCTGGTGGCCCAGGCTGTGGCGGCCGATGAGATCTGGCTGGGGCGCAGACTGGACAGTGAACTGATCGCTGATGTAACCGGAAAAATGAGAATACTGCTGTGATTTTAAAAATTTTTGGAGAACACAGGGGGAATGAATTTGGTTCAGGAAAGTGCCTGTGCTGTCTGTAACTGCAGACATGTTTATGTGACGGCCTGTTTCAGGATAGGGGATTGAAATGAAAAACATTGTGCTGATCGGTATGCCAGGCAGCGGGAAGAGTACGCTGGGACGGTATTTGGCTGAAATCCTGAACAGGGATTTTATTGATGCGGATCCGGAAATTGAAAAAGACGCGGGGAAGACGATTCCGGAACTGTTCGCGGTGAGTGAGGATAATTTTCGTAAACAGGAAACGGCAACGGTGAAGCGCCTTTCCAGACTGCAGGGAAAGGTGCTGGCCATGGGCGGCGGTGTTGTGTTGCGGCAGGAAAATATTGCCAGTTTAAAAGAAAACGGGACCGTTATTTTTCTGGATCGTTCCCCGGAAGATATTATCGGGGATGTGGATACGAAGACAAGACCCCTGCTGGCAGCCGGCCGACAGCGGATTTATCACCTGTATGCGCAGCGGGAAATATTATACCGTCAGGCGGCGGACGTTACAGTTCAGAATAAAGGGCAGATGAAAGATGTGCTGAAGCAGCTTGTGAAAGCAGCGCGGCAGACGGAGTGATGGGTTTTCCGGGTGTTCTGCAGCGTACTTGAAGCAGCAGTTTTTGCAGAACCGCTTATCAAAGAAATCGTATGGACTCATAATAATCCGCGGTTTCCAAAAATAAAGGGTAAAGGAAGTGCGATCATGAAAAAGATCCTGGTTTTAAATGGACCGAACATTAACATGCTGGGGATTCGCGAAAAAAATGTCTATGGCACTGCGACCTATGAAGACCTTTGTGAAATGATCAGGGCAAAAGCGGCGGAACTGAAACTGGAAGTGGAGATCCGGCAAAGCAATTCAGAAGGACAACTGGTGGACTGGATCCAGGAATGTTACGGCCGGATGGATGGGATCATCATGAATCCGGGAGCCTATACCCATTACAGCGTGGCTGTCCTGGATGCCTTGAAGGCAGTCTGCAGTAGAGGTTCATATCAGCAATATCCACCAGCGGGAGGATTTCCGCCATCACTGTGTGACGACAGCGGGTTGTACCGGCCAGATTTGCGGCCTGGGTCTGAAGGGATACTTGTTGGCACTGGAATTTTTTGCGTGATATTATTTCCCTGAAGTCAGGATTAGTTGTGTAAAAACCGAGAAAATGTTTCAAATGTTACACATATTGTAATTGACTTTTGAAACTTTTCGGCCTATAATCTCTTTTATAAAAGCAAAATGCAATTTTATGAAAGAGAAAAGTAGGTCCCAGACTGTGCAGAGAGGCGGTGGGCAGTGCGAACCGTCCTGTCAAAGGCTGAATTCCGCTCTGGAGAAGGCAGGGGTTGCAACCTGTCCGGTTCCGGCCGATATCCCGGAAATGAGGCTGTAATTTTATTACAGTGAACTAAGGTGGCACCACGCGAGCTCATGTAAAAAAAACGAACTCTCGTCCTTATTGAGGGACGGGAGTTTTTTATTTGCTTTTGCTCCGGTCCTTATAGTCTGTGCGATAAAAACAGGGAGGTTACCTTGTATGCGGGCGTGGTCCTGTAAAATTTTCGGATATGTCCGGCAAAATCCTGCAGGACGATTGACAGTACTGTGATTTCAGGTTTTTCCGCAACTGTAGATGTCGCACACAGAAAAGAATGGAGGAAAATGAAATGAAAAAAATTATTGTAACAGAAAAGATTTCGGACAAAGGGATCGCGCTGCTGAAAGAGCAGCCGGATCTGCAGGTCGATGTGGAAATGGGGCTGTCAAGGGAAGAACTGCTGAAACGGATTCCCGAATATGACGCGATCATCGTCCGCAGCGTAACAAAGATCAACGAAGAGTTTTACGAACATGCAACCAACCTGAAGGTAGTGGGACGGGCCGGCAATGGCGTGGATAATATCCAGATGGAAGGTGCCACGAAACGGGGCATCATCGTAGTAAATACGCCGGAATCCAATATTGTCTCCGCCTGCGAGCACACCGTGGGTCTGCTGCTGGCATCCTGCCGCAATACGGTGAAGGCTCATAAGATGATTGAAAGCCGGGTGTGGAACCGGGACGGCCTGAAAGGCATGGAACTGCTGGGCAAAACGCTGGGTATTATTGGTCTGGGCCGCATCGGCGGCTTGTTGACCACCCGTATGCAGGCCTTTGGCATGAAGGTCATTGCCTATGACCCTTACATTGCGGACGCCCGTTTCAAAAAATATAACGTAAAAAAATGCGATACGCTGGATGAGCTGCTGGAAAACTCAGACGTGATATCCATCCATACGCCCAAGACCGAGGAGACCATGAATATGATCACCTATAAAGAATGGCAGAAGTGCAAAAAGGGCGTCCGTGTCGTAAACTGTGCCCGGGGCGGCCTGTATAACGAGCAGGATCTGGCAAGGGCCATCCGGGAAGGCATCGTAGCCAGTGCAGGCGTCGATGTGCTGGTGGACGAACCGAAGCCCATTTCCCCGCTGATTGATCTGCCTCAGTGTGTACTAACTCCCCATCTCGGAGCCGATACCCAGGAAGCCCAGGATAATGTGGGCATTGCTATTGCGGAAGAAGTGATCTCCGCCCTTCGCGGTGAAATGGTTCCCAATGCGGTCAACCTGCCTGCGCTTCAGGCCAGTGAGTTGGACGCGATGAAAAAATTCATGGAATTGGGCGAGGATCTGGGAAAACTGTATTACCAGCTGGAACATGACGCAGTCGAGAAAGTAGAGGTCATTTACAGCGGCAGCCTGGCGGAGATTGAAACGGATATGGTGACCCGCGCCGTACTGAAGGGACTCTTTGAGCCTGTACTGAAAGAACGCGTCAACTATGTGAACGCGGCGCTGACGGCGGAAGGCCGCGGTGTGGATGTTGTGGAAAGCAAAGAGAACAGCCCTGTTACGCTGCTGACCGTAAAGATCCATACAAAGAAAGGGGAATTTACGGCAGCAGGCAACGTGACTCCGGAAGGGGAAGTGCGGATCAGAGATATCAACGGGTACCAGTTTGATGTGGAACCCACGGCCTTTATGCTGGCCGTCAACAATGAGGACAAGCCCGGTATGATCGGGCAGATCGGTACGTTGTTGGGCGCCTCCAAGGTGAACATCGCTACCATGCAGGTGAGCCGGAACCAGCAGAACGGTGTGGCCATGATGTTCCTGACGGTCGATAGCGAAGTGGGGAAAGAAACACTGCGGTTGTTGCAGGGCCTGGACGGTATTTCGAAGGTGCGCCTGCTTAAGATTTGATTATAATCAGGATCATTTTAAGAGGAAGCGTGGAGAAATCTACGCTTCCTTTGTTTTTTCAGGATACGTAAGGGGGAACTGTTTCAATACGAATTCATGTATTCGCCTTATTGTAGATTTTTTGGGCAAGATTTTGTTATAATGAACACAGATTGATGAAAGATGAAACCAATAAGATATGGAAGAAGAAATCAGCAAGAAGGGTCAATGAGGGGGTTGCCATGTCATTTAATGATCCGCCGCGTAAAGATCACGATTACAGCTTTGAATCGGTTCCGTTATATGCCAGAAAAACTTTCTTTTCTATGTTCTTTATCATGCTGGGATTCACCTTCTTTTCTGCCAGCATGTCGGTAGGCGCCACTATGGGCAACGGACTGGATCTTTCCGAATTTATTATTTCTGTTCTTGCCGGCGGCATCATTCTTGCTGTTTATACCGGCATTTTAGGATATATCGGCTGCGGCACCGGGCTTTCTTTTGACTTGCTGGCCCGGCGTTCTTTTGGCGTGGCCGGTTCCCGTCTTCCCTCCCTGTTGATCAGTCTTACGCAGATCGGCTGGTTCGGCGTGGGGGTCGCCATGTTTGCTTTTCCCGCTGCCGAAGCGCTTCAGGTAAACCCGTTGCTGCTGATCGTGGCCAGTGGTTTTTGTATGACGTCTTCCGCGTACTATGGCATCCGGGGCATGGAGATTGTCAGTTATGTTTCCGTTCCGCTGATCATGGTCCTGGGTACTTACTCAATGGTTGCCGCTACTCATGACGGTGGCGGGTTGTCCGCGGTTTTTGCCAGAAGTGTCGGCGGTATTACGGTATTTAATGCCATCGGGATGGTAGTGGGTTCTTTTGTCAGCGGCGGAACAACGACACCCAATTTTACCCGTTTTGCCGGTGAGAAAAAAGCAGCCGTGTTCGCTACGGTCGTAGCGTTTCTTGTCGGCAACTCGCTGATGTTTGCTTTCGGCGCGGTTGGAGGCGCCTTTACCGGGAAAGATGACATTTTTTATGTGATGATGGCCCAGGGGCTTCTGCTGCCTGCACTTGTTGTGCTGGGCGCTAACATCTGGACGACCAATGACAATGCGCTGTACAGCGGGGGTCTCAGTCTTTCCAATCTTACGGGGATCCGTAAACGCCCTCTGGTGATCGTGAGCGGCGTGATTGGGACAATAGCTTCTGTCTGGCTTTACAATAACTTTATAAGCTGGCTCAGGTTTTTAAATGCAACGCTGCCGCCGATAGGGGCTATTATCATCTTTGACTATTTTGGATGTCCGGAGCATTACAAGGAAGGGGCAGAAGCGGCTGCGGGCGTTCACTGGGGCGCTGTGGCAGGCGTCATTGCCGGTGCCCTGGCAGGGAATTTTATCCATGCCGGAATTGCCAGTATCAATGCCATGCTTGTAGGTGGTATCTGCTATCTGGTCTATGATAAAGCAACAGGCCGGTGATTTAATTTGCTGAAACAGGAGACTGATATGCTATTCACGAATGCGTGTATTGAAAACAAAACAGTTTTACAGGATATTCGGATTAAAAACGGCATGTTTTTGGAAATCGGAACAAAGCTGTTGCCTGAGCAAGACGAAACTGTGACGGACCTGGAGGGCCGGCTGGTTCTTCCCCCGTTCATCGAATCCCATGTCCATCTGGATACGTGCCTGACCGCGGGCGATCCGTTCTGGAATCAGTCCGGGACGTTGTTTGAAGGCATTGAATGCTGGGCTCAACGGAAAGGCAGGCTGAGCAAGACTGATATACGGGAGCGGGTCACCCGGGCGGTCCGCATGTATGCAGCTCACGGTGTCCAGTATATACGTACCCATGTCGACGTGACCGACCCTTCGCTGCTGGCTTTGGAAACCATACTGGAGTTAAGGGAAGAACTGAAAGACTTGACGGAAATCCAGATCGTGGCCTTTCCCCAGGAAGGCATCCTCAGTTATCCCAATGGCAGGCAGTTGATGCAGGATGCGGTGCGCATGGGAGCGGATGCGGTGGGGGCCATTCCGCATTTTGAATTTACCCGGGAATACAGCGTGGAATCCATTAATTTTGCCTTGCAGCTGGCGGCGGAGAATGATCTTCTGGTGGATGTGCACTGCGATGAGATTGATGATGAAGCTTCCCGCGGCCTGGAAACGCTGGCTGCCCGTGCGTTGGAACTGGGGTTGTATGACCGTGTTACCGCCAGCCATACCACAGCCATGCATTCGTATAACAACGCCTATGTACTGCGGCTGATGCGGCTGCTGAAAATGAGCCGCATCAACTTTGTGGCGAACCCGCTGGTGAATACGCATTTGCAGGGCAGGGCAGACTCGTATCCGAAACGGCGGGGCATAACCCGCGTAAAAGAGTTGTTGTCGGAAGGCATCAACGTTTCCTTCGGACATGATGATATCTGCGACCCCTGGTATCCGATGGGGAACGGTAATTTGCGGGATGTGGTGTTCATGGGACTGCATGTGTGCCAGATGATGGGATATCAGGATATCATGGACAGTTACCGTTTTATAACAACGAACGCTGCAAGAACGCTGCATGTGCTTGACCGTTATGGCCTTGAACTCGGAAAACCGGCCAGTTTTATTGTGTTGGACACCAAAAATTATTACGAGGCGCTGAACTGTAATTCGCCTGTACTTCTCTCATATAAAAACGGAAACCGAGTTGAAATTTTGTAATGAAAAATTATTTTTTGTAATTATTGGTGTTTGCCCAAATTCACGCGGCTGTCATTTTTTTGCTGTCTTTATAATCTTAAAATCCAGTTCACAGGTTTTTTATAAAATGATATAATTAATAGGATTTAGTTTTCGGTGTTTTCTTTTCTATCCCGGATATAAAGGAGGTTTTTTTATGGACGCAAACGCAGTGAATAAGAATGAGAAAGTTTTGGCTAAAGATGTGATGACTGCTGATATTATTTCGGTATTTCCGGAGACACCGGTAAAGGAAGTCGCCCGTCTTATGATTGAAAATAAAATTTCAGCCATTCCTGTGGTAACTAAGTATAATGAAATTTTGGGAGTGGTGAGTGAAAACGATTTGATCAATAAGATCGTCAAACCCCATGAACCGGGAATCATGACCTTACTGTACCATGCGGCCTTTGCGCCAAGCCATGAAGTCTTGGAATACCGCCAGGCGATGACCCGGTGGAACGCGAAAACCGCGGAAGATGCCATGACGGCTCCCGCGATTTGCGTGGGCCCTGACGATACAGTCGAGACAGTTGGTCATATCATGCTTGATGATAAGGTGAAACGTGTTTTTGTGGCAGAGGAAGGACATCTTCTGGGCGTCATCAGCCGTTCCGTTTTTGTGGAGCTGCTTCTGCGGGAATAATATTGTTTTCGCGCAACCCGGAAATGGGGCAGTTTGTATTCTGAGTTAACTAAATTATAGTATTCTGATTCGGACCAGGCATTGTATTTGTCAGATACAAAAGTTCAGAATCCGGCCTGGGAAGCGGAGGTAATCATGCAGGACGGCACATTGGAAAAATTATTTCACCTGCGGGAGAACGGCACTACGGTAAAAACAGAGATCATGGCCGGGATCACCACATTTATGACTATGGCCTATATTCTGGCTGTCAATCCGTCGATTCTGAGCGTGACCGGTATGGACAAAGGCGCGCTGTTGACGGTTACGGCGCTGGCTTCTTGTTTTGCGACGCTGTTGATGGCGGCGTTTGCCAACTATCCTTTCGCTTTGTCTGCAGGTATGGGGCTGAATGCCTTTTTTGCTTTTACGGTGGTCAAACAGATGGGCTATACCTGGGAGATGGCCCTGGCTGCCGTCTGTGTGGAGGGCGTCATTTTTATACTGATGTCCCTGACCAATATCCGGCAGGCAGTTTTTGACGTTATTCCTCTCAGCCTGAAACGGGCAGTCTCCGTGGGCATCGGCTTGTTTATCGCCCTGATCGGCTTGTTTAATGCGCAGATAATCGTAGGCAACCCGGCAACAAAAATTGCTTTGTTTAACTTTAAACAGTCTATGCTGGGCGGAACATTTCATACAGTCGGGATTACTGTAGTACTGGCGATAATTGGTATCATCATTACCGGTATAATGTTGGCACAGGATGTGAAAGGAGCTATGCTTTGGGGTATCTTGATGACCTGGATACTGGGTATAATCTGTGAAATAACCGGCCTGTATGTGCCGGATCCCAAAGTGGGGGCCTTCAGTGTGCTGCCTGATTTTTCCGCAGGTATAGCTTCTTTCCTGCCGGCAGATCCTTCGCCGATTTTCCTGAAACTGGATTTCAGCAAAGTGGTTTCCCTTGACTTTCTGGCAATCGTCATGTCCTTCCTGTTTGTAGACTTTTTTGATACACTGGGTACTTTGATGGGCGTTGCGTCCAAAGCTAATATGCTGCGCAAAGACGGTACACTGCCTAACATCAAGGGAGCTTTGATGGCTGACTCTTTGGGCACGGTGGCCGGCGCGCTGATGGGAACCAGTACTGTGACGACATTTGTAGAATCTGCTTCCGGAGTCAGTGAAGGCGGGCGCACCGGCCTGACCGCTGTGACAACGGCAGTCCTGTTTTTCCTGTCCTTGTTCCTGGCGCCGTTCTTCATGGCGATTCCCGCTTTTGCCACGGCTCCGGCCCTCGTCATGGTAGGGTTTCTGATGGTTTCCTCTATCAGCCAGATAGATTTCGGCAATTTGCCCGAAGCGATTCCTGCATACATGTGTATTATTGCTATGCCGTTTGCCTACAGCATTTCAGAAGGAATTTCCTTCGGCATTATTTCCTATGCGATCATCAACACACTGACCGGTCACGCAAGTCGCGTCAGTCCGCTGCTTTATTTTCTGGCGATCATTTTTATCGGGAAATATATTATGATATAATTAAATTATACAGGCTTGGGATTTTATCGAATCCTGTCTTAAACCCAAAACGCCTGCTGATATGAGGGATTTTGGTGCCATCTGCCGATGGACTGACGGTACATTCCAAAAAAAACCTTGACTTATTGATTTAATTTTAAGATAATGTAACCATACATCGGTTATATAAACAGAATACATGCTTAAAAGCGAAGAACGGAAATTGGCCTTGGAAAGTGATCAGAGAGAAGGCGGGTGGTGCAAGCCTTTCGCGGAACAGGGCCATCTCGACCGGGAGCCTTGCCTGTGAGCGGAAGCAGCAGGCGACGTCAGCGTGCGTTAACCGTCCGGCTGGAAAACGCCGGGAACCAATGAGTGATAAATCAGGGTGGTACCGCGAAGCAATTCGCCCCTGTCTGCAAAGCAGACAGGGGCTTTTTTCATGGCCGTATTGCGCAAGACAGTCCGTGAAGCCGGAAAGGAAGCGTTGTGTCTGCTGTACAGGCTGTATCAGTTTCAGGAATATAATTGATGAGGAGGAATTTCTTATGGGCATGACAATGACGCAAAAAATCCTGGCCATGCATGTAGGACGGGAGTTTGTGGAGGCCGGGGACCTGCTGGTTTCCCAGGTCGACCTGGTACTGGCGAACGATATTACCGGACCCCCGGCGATCAATGAATTTGAGAAGATTGGAAAACCGGTCTTTGATAAAGACAGGATCGCGCTGGTGCCGGATCATTTTTCTCCCTGCAAGGATATTAAGTCCGCGACACTGTGCAAGCAGATGCGGGATTTTGCCAGAAAGCATAATATTACCAATTATTTTGAAGTGGGCCGTATGGGCATTGAACATGCACTGCTGCCGGATAAAGGGCTGGTGGCTCCCGGCGAGATCGTCATCGGGGCTGATTCCCACACCTGTACTTACGGCGCCCTGAACGCACTGTCAACCGGTATGGGCCAGACGGATATCGGCTGCGCCATGGCCAGCGGAACGACCTGGTTCAAGGTTCCGGCCGCCATTAAGGTGGAACTTACGGGAAAGATGCCCAAATATGTAAAGGGCAAAGACCTGATCCTGACCCTGATCGGTATGATCGGGGTGGACGGCGCCCGTTACCAGAGCCTGGAATTTACTGGCCCTGGCGTGGCAGAGCTGGATATGTCCGATCGTTTTACCATCTGCAACATGGCCATCGAAGCCGGCGGCAAGAATGGCATCTTCCCGGTGGATGAAAAGACGGAAGCATTTCTGAAAGGCCGTGTGACCCGTCCCTGGACGGCGGTGGAGCCGGACCCGGATGCGGAATATGTGAGGACGGTACAGATCGACCTGTCCAAACTGGTACCGGTTACATCCTATCCGCACCTGCCGGAAAACACCCATCCGGTCAGCGAATCCCATCACATTAAAATTGATCAGGTGGTTGTTGGTTCCTGCACCAACGGTCGTCTGGAGGATATCGCCCAGGCTGCGGAAGTACTGAAAGACCATAAAGTAAATGAAAATGTGCGGTGCATTATCATACCGGCGACCCAGGAGGTTTATCAGGAGGCCATCCGGTTAGGCTATGTGGATATTTTCATCAATGCCGGTGCTGCGGTTTCCACACCTACCTGCGGACCCTGTCTGGGCGGCTATATGGGCATCCTGGCAGCGGGCGAGCGCTGCGTTTCCACCACGAACCGCAATTTCCGCGGACGTATGGGACATGTGGACAGTGAAGTGTACCTGGCCAGCCCCTACACGGCGGCAGCCAGCGCGGTAAAAGGTTATATCGCTTCGGCAGAGGAGGTATTAGGATGAGCAGGATATGGCGTTACGGGGATCATGTGGATACGGATGTTATCATTCCCGCCCGTTATTTGAATATTTCAGATTTTAAAGAACTGGCCGAGCATGCCATGGAAGATATCGACACTACCTTTGCTTCCAATGTAAAGGAAGGGGAAATTATGGTGGCCGGTAAAAACTTCGGTTGCGGTTCCTCCCGGGAGCATGCGCCGGTAGTTATCAAGGTAAAAGGCATCAAGTGCATCATCGCGGACAGCTTTGCCCGCATCTTCTACCGCAATGCCATCAATATCGGCCTTCCGGTTCTGGAGATCGGTCCGGAAGTGGAAAAGATTGAAAAAGGCGACGAGGTAGAAGTGGATCTGAACACCGGTGAGATCAAGATTGTGAATAAGGGTATTGCCATTAAAACAAAACCCCTGCCGGAGTTCTGCCAGAAGATTGCAGACTGCGGCGGACTGGTAAATTATGTAAAAGAACAGGGTTAAGGAGAATCGGATTTATGAAAATCACTTTATTACCGGGCGACGGCATCGGTCCGGAAATTGTTGAAGCAACTGTGAAAGTTATGGATGCAGCAGCGAAAAAGTTTGGATTTGCGTTGGAGTATGACCGCCAGCTGATCGGCGGCTGTGCTATTGACGCTTATAATGACCCGTATCCGGAAGTAACAGAAAAATCGGCGAAATCGGCCGATGCAGTGCTGCTGGGTGCGGTAGGCGGCCCTAAATGGGATAATGTGGATCCGTCGATCCGCCCGGAAAAAGGCCTGCTGCGTATTCGCAAAGATCTTGGCCTGTACTGCAACCTGCGTCCCATGAAGGTGAGCCGGTTTACGGCACACCTGTCCCCGCTGAAACCGGAACGGGTTGGAAAAACCGACCTTTTGATCGTCCGGGAGCTGACCGGGGGCATCTATTTCGGGACCCATAACGAAGCGGCCCTGATAGACGGTGTTGAAACGGCATCGGATATTGATCTGTATACCCGTCCGGAGGTGGAGCGGATCGCCCGTAAGGCTTTCGAGGCTGCCAAAGTGCGCCGCGGCAAAGTGACTTCCGTGGACAAAGCCAACGTGCTGGCGGAATCCCGTATGTGGCGCCGTATTGTGACGGAGATGCAGGCAAAAGAGTATCCGGAAATCCAGCTGAACCATTTGTATGTAGATAATTGCGCTATGCAGCTGGTGCTGAATCCCGGCTCGTTTGACGTAGTTCTTACCAATAATATTTTTGGTGATATCCTGTCTGACGAGGCTTCCGTTCTGGGTGGATCCATCGGTCTTCTGCCCAGTGCCAGTCTGGGAGACGGAACCGGTCTTTATGAGCCTATTCACGGAAGCGCACCGGATATCGCAGGCCAGGGCATTGCCAATCCGACAGGTACCATCCTGTCTGCCGCCATGCTCTTCCGGTATTCCCTGAACCAGCAGGCTGCAGCTGATGCGGTGGAAGCTGCTGTGGACAAAGTGTATGAAGCCGGATATCGTACGGCGGACTTGTTTGGGGAAGGCATGACAAAGGTCAATACACAGGAAATGGGGGACCTGGTGGCAAAAGCGTTACTGGAAGCGTGAAAATGGTAACCCGTTGTCCCCGAAAATAGTAAGTAGAACCGTCGGTCACAAGCCGGCGGTTTTTTAATCGGAATGTCGCCGGAAATCCCCGGCTTTAGCCGTGGGGAGTATGCCAACATACACTAAGGGAAAGGCATAAGCAAAACGTCGTAATCATTCACTTTTTCTATGTCCTGCCCCTGATCCCTTCAGGCAAATAAAAAAGCAGACGCAAGGCTTGTGTGATATAATAAATACATATAATCAATGGAAAAGGGAACGTTATGCCAATAGTATTTCCAAATTATGTACTGAAAACATTAAACCTGATAAATGCTGCCGGGTTTGAAGCTTTTGTAGTCGGAGGAGCAGTACGCGATCTGCTGCTGGGAACGGAGCCCGGCGATTATGATATTTCCACCAACGCCCGGCCGGAACAGGCTGCGGCGGTTTTGCGTGACGCCGGCTATACGCTGGTGGAAAAGCTGGGGGAGAATTTTGGCGTAATTGTTGCCGTGACGGAAGGCCATGCCTTGGAAATCGCAACCTTCCGCAATGAACGGTACGCATACGGAGAGGATGCTCACCGGCCTGTGGAGGTTTGGTACTGCGACACGCTGGAAGAAGACCTGTCCCGGCGGGATTTTACGGTTAACGCCATGGCCATGGATGCCCGGGGAACCCTGTATGACTATCATGGCGGACAGGCGGATTTGCAGGCGGGAATCCTTCGCACCGTGGGAGATCCGCGGAAGCGCTACGGGGAAGATGCCTTGCGCATGTACCGGGCCTGCCGTTTTGTAGCGCAGCTTGGATTCACGTATGTGGAGGGAAATGATACAGCGGAAGATGTGGCAGGAGAGTATGACGATTCGCTGCCGGTGTGGAAAAATCTTCGGATGGCTATGGAAAAAGCGGGAAAAGCTGTGCCTTCGGATATGAAAACGATGGGGCCTGACGCGCAGCTGACAGCATTTCCCGGTGAAGACGGATTTGGACAGCCTGGTACAAAGTACAGGCTGAAAAAACGATATACCTTTGACATAAGCCGATGCAGCACTCTTTCCCTGGAACGAGTGAAGGCAGAATTGGATAAAATGCTGCTGGGAAAAGAAGCAGGAAAAGGGCTGGCCTTGTTTTTGTCTGGAGGACTTGCCTGCGCCCGTTGCCGGGTGAGGGAAAACGGCGGCGAAACGTATGTAGATGTATTGCCGGAACTGATGCATCTTTCATCCCTGCCCCAGAATATTCGTTTTCATTGCTATAACGTATGGGAACACATCCTGGCGGCGGTGGATCGCAGCCCTCGGGATCTAACGTTACGATGGGCTCTGCTGCTGCACGATGTGGCAAAAGGGCTGCCGGGCATCCGGGGTACTACGCCGGACGGATATCCAAACGACCACGGGCATGAAAAGGAAAGCGCCAGAATGGCAGAAACGATCCTGACCAGGCTGCGTTATCCGCGCCCCTTTATCAGACGTGTTACCTGGCTTGTGGCCCGACACATGCGGTTTGCGCCGATGCTGATCCGGAAGAATAATACGCTGCTGCGATGGATCCGCAGTGAAGCTGTAGGCGGAACATTTCGAACAGAAGCGGACATGAGGGAGGCATTTACCCAATTGACGGAACTGTTTCTTTCTGACATGGGTGCCACATGGGCCGGCGTCCTGAAGGAGCCGGTGATGGCAGAAGGGAAGAAACTGGGTGAGGAAGCCGTGCAGATAGCCGGGGAGAGGATGCCGGTTCATACCTCGGATTTAAATGTGCGGGGCAAAGAGATACAGGCGCTGCTGGATAAAGAATTTCCGCAAAGGACGTCGGATCATTCTGAACAGGAACCGCCTCTCCTGACTGTGAGGGACGCCATGACCTATCTGCTGATGCGGGTGCAGAACGGAAGCGTACCCAATCAAAAAGGCGACCTGCTGGCTGCCATGGACGCAAAGATTCAAAGGATGAAACGAAAGGAATGACGGGAAACTGGCGGCTGGATCAGGAAAGCCGGACAGGATCGCCTCCGTCTTGATGAGACAGGCATCAGCCTGCAGAAATGGATTTATGGGACAAAGGTGAAGGCATGGTGAAAACAGCGGTGTTGGTCCTTGTGGCAGCGGTAATCGCCGGGATGCTGAATTTTTATGTGGGCGGCAGGTCGGCAAAAGAATCAGACAATCCAGGCATTATGGATAATATCACGTCCCAGATTATCCTTCTGCTGGAAAAGGACGGGGGTGGACCGGCAGCGGTCCAGGGTAAGGCAGATGTAAAAGATTCTCCTTATTTTAAAAAGGTGGATATTTACAATATGAAATCCGGAGGCAGTCTGTTGCTGCTGGAAAAATACAGGACATTTCAACAGCACACGGGATATACCTGTGGGCCGGCAGCGGCGCTGACAGTAGTACAACACTTCCTGGACCGGGCGCCCGATACGGAAATGGAAATGGCCAAAATCATGGATACGCATCCGGCGAATACGAAGGACCCCGGAACCAATACGAGGGGCATGAGCCGTTATTTTGAGCAGAAGGGATGGACGGTAAAAAATTCGCTGAAAAACGGATCCCCGAAAACCTATGAGGAATTCCTGCGGTTTGTGGATGAAAATCTGAGACAGGGCATTCCCATCATGGTGGAAAATGTTGAATGGGGCGGTCACTGGCGTGTAATTATCGGGCATGATACGATGGGGGATGCAAATGATATGAACGACGTTCTGATTATGGCTGACCCTTATGACACATCGGACCATGCGCAGGACGGTTATACTGTTATTTCTGCACAGCGGTTTTATTATATGTGGTTTGATGCCCACCTGTTCCGGGAAAAGGAAAGGAACAGGCAGTGGCTTACGGCAGTGCCGCCGGATTATAAACCGGCAGGGACCCGGTAACGGAAAGCCGGAAAATAAATGAGCCGCATACCTGGCCCGATGGTTCTTATCAAAAAGTGTGTCGTTTGACAAGATATGATATAATAAATGCTAAATTAAGTGTTAGTGATTTTACAAGGGAGACAATGCGGTTTTATACGGTAGGAGAGACCGGATATCCGGCCTGAGGGGTGCAGGAGTGTTCATATGCTGAAACAGATTATTACTGGTTTAAGCGCACTGTTGCTGATGACAGTGCCTTTTTCTTCTGTACAGGCAGCGCTGCTGGCAAAGATCGAAGCGGATGTGGATGGCAGCGGGGAGAAAAAAGCTGTTGAACTGACAGGGGAGAAAAAGATTCCGGGAAGTAATTATTATTCCGATTTATGGATATTGATACGGGACCGTGACGGAAAGATGGTAACCGCATGGAAAGCTGATTTGGACGGCGGGTATTATTGTCTGTTGGAAAAGCTTCCGGTCTCTGGGAAAGAAGAAAAGGAAGGAAAGGCGAAAAAGAAAAAAGAAGCGAAGCCGGACAGAAAAACGAAAACAGAAAACGATGCGGCTCGCTGTGAGGAAGAACTGACGACCCTCCTGAAAGAGATTGGGGAAGAGAACGGGAAGGGTGACACAAAGGAGAAAGAACCGGTTAAAATTACAGATAAACCTCATGACCAGATCTTTCTGACGGCATCCCAGGGTGGGAAAAATGCGGCGGTCAATTGCAGGATACTGGATTTTTCGGATAAAAAGCAGGTTCGGGAGGTCTTCTCCGGATCGGATGCGCTAGGAATCACCGCGAAAGCCGGTTACAGGCCGGACTTTACTTTTACGGTGGAGTGTTCCCTTCCGGAAGGGGAAAGCACTGAACGCATCCTGACATTTTCCGGAAAGGCGGAAAACATACTGCATCTTTACCATGAGGACGGGAGCATTGCCAAGCCCTATCTGCGGCCTCAGGTAACGGAAGTGACGGCTCTGACGCCGCTGGCCGGACGGTTTTTCACGGAGCAGAATGTGCTGGCCGCCAACCGGCAGGATCTGCTGGGAAAGCTGTCTGTGCGGTGGGCGCACAAAGAGGGAAGGTGGATCCCGGAAGAAGTCCGTCTGACAGAAACAAAGAACGAAGAGACGGAAAGTGATACTGCGAACCAGGCAGACGGAGCGGGAAATTGGAAGATTTACCCGCGTCGGGCATTCATCGGAGACCGGAGCATCAGCCGTCCTGTTGTGGCCGTTGAAGAGAAACCGGAACTGCAGAATCGGATTAATCAGGTGCTGGAGGACTGGTTTAAGAAAGCACCAGAGGAAGAAGAAAGGGCCTTCCAGGTCAAATTTGCCGGACCGAATCTCCTGAGTCTGGAACTGGGGAGGCGGAACCGGAAAGGCGAGGTTATCAGAGAGTTATACAATTTCAATATGCAGAATGGAGACAATCTGAAGATAGGCGATATGTTCAACGTCGGGGCCCCGGATTTTATCAGGGTCGTCAATCTGACAGGAAAACCTGCCGATGCATTTACAGACAGCCGCCCTGCATTTTGGCATGTTACCGGAAACCATTACATTCTTCAGGACAGACTCCTGACAGAAGGTTTCCAGGATGAACAAGCCATCCACATCACCAGTGGAAATGGAGGATCTGGCTCCATTTGTAAAGGAGAAGGGGCTGGTTAAAAAAACTGACTAACCAGTCAGCTTAAAAAGAAAAAAGGAGATACAGAAAGAAATATTAAGAAAACCAAATAAAAATCGTTTTTTTTAGATTTGCGTTTTCTGTCGTTTTCAATTATAATATTTGACATGCTGAAAATGGATATTTTTAGCATGTCTGACATTTTTAAGAGGCATGTATCAAGCTTTTGAATAGTCTTAAGTTGGATATTTCAGGGAGGATATGTTCTATGTTATGTAATTTCCATGGCAGATGGGGAAAAAGGCTGGCGGTCGCGCTGGCTGTTTCCGGCCTGCTGCTTTTTGCAGGCTGCGGTAACAAGCAGGCACGGCCTAAAGATGCCGGTGCGATTGCTGTAAAAACCATGCAGGTCATAAAAAGGGATACGCCCGATGTACATGAGTTTACCGGTTTCGTGGAAGCCCAACAGGAAGCGAAATTGACGGCCAATGTATCCGGAAAGATTACCAGCAAGAACTTTAACGGCGGAGATTGGGTAGAAGCGGGCCAGGTGCTGTTCACCATTGACCAGCGGACCTACCGCGCCAATGTGCTGAACGCACAGGCGGGACTTGCCGCGGCGCGGACGGAATACAGCCGGCTGAATGCGGATGCGGAACGGTATGCCAAACTGTTTGAACAGAATGCTGTATCCAAACAGCAGTATGATCTGGCGATAGCCCAGCGGGATTCTGCCAAAGCCCAGGTTGCTGCCCAGGAGGCGATCCTGGAAAATGCACAGATCAACATGGGGGACACGGAAGTGAGGGCTCCCTTCTCCGGGAAGATCAGTACCAGCGATCTGTCGATAGGCAACTTTGTCGCTGCCGGGCAGACGGTGCTGGCAACCATGAGTAATACTAATCCGGTGCGCGTTAAATTCAGCATCTCTGAAAATGAATATCTGCAGCTTTCCAAAGCCCATTCTGATTCCGGGGCCAAAGCGTTGGAAGATTTGCGGCTCATCCTCTCTGACGGCAGCGTTTATACCGGGGCCGGGGTAGTAGACCAGATTGACCGGGAAATCGGCGGCGGTACCGGTGCCCTGACATTAAAGGCACGGTTCAGCAACGATGATAACCGGCTGATGCCGGGCATGTTCGCCCGTCTGCAGGCAAATGCGGGAATCCTGAATAATGCCATGCTGATTCCCCAGCGGGCTGTCAAGGAAATGCTGTATAAGAAATTTGTCTTCGTTGTTGGAAGCGATAATAAAGTGGATATGAAGGAAGTTACATTAGGAGCCCGCGTCGGTAAGCTCTGGCTGGTTGAAAGCGGCCTGAACGGTGATGAAACGCTGGTGGTGGAAGGCGTCCAGAAAGTAAACAAAGGCTCTGAGGTAAAACCGGCTGCGATAACAGAGGCAGACCTGAGTAATGAAGCCAAGCAGCAGGAGGGAAAATAAGTGGCTAAGTTTTTTATCGACAGACCGATATTTGCAATAGCCCTTTCCCTGATCATTGTCTTTGCGGGCGTGATCGCCGGATTCAGTCTTCCTATTGCACAGTATCCCAATATTACAAAACCGCAGATCGAGGTTAAAACGACATACGTAGGCGCCAACGCGACTACAGTGGAAGAGTCCATCGCCCAGGCTATCGAACAGAAGGTAAACGGCGTGGAAAATATGCGCGATATGCGTTCCACTTCTACAAATACCGGCAGCTATGTATTAGACGTAAATTTCAATCTGGAGAAGAATGGCGACATCGCTTCCGTTGAAGTGCAGAACCGTGTCGATCAGGCCAAGGCATCCATGCCTTCGGAGGTAACCGAGTACGGCATTACGACTGCAAAGATGTCTGCCCAGACAATTATGTATCTCGCGCTGACCTCACCGAACAAAACATATGATGGTATGTTCCTGAAAACATACGGGGCCGCAAATATCGTCGATCCGATTAAACGTGTAAAAGGTGTGTCATCCATTGATGAATTTGGGCCGGAATATTCCATGCATGTGGATGTAAAACCCGATCTGATGGCACAGCTGGGACTGACGGCTACGGATATCGCCGCCGCGATCCAGACGCAGAACATCCAGGCGCCTGTGGGTGCTATCGGCACCAAACCTACGACGAACGATTTGGAATTTACTTATTCCGCCAGAGCCCAGGGCCGTTTAAAGACACCGGAAGAATTCGGCAATATAATCGTCAGGGCGCAAAACGGACAGATTTTAAAATTAAAGGATATTGCCAATATTTATGAAGGTGAACGCATGGATTCGCCGGCTTCCCTATACCTCGATAAGGAGTCCGGCGGACAGGCGGTTGTGTACCCGATTTCCCTGACTACCGATGCGAATGCGATTGAGGTTGTCAACGAGATCCGGAAAGTGGTGGAAGAAGCCCAAACCCGTTTTCCGCCGGATATGAAACTGGTTGTAGCTTCAGATAAAACGCAGTTTGTCAGAGAATCCCTGGAAAAGGTTGCGCACACATTTTTTGAAGCGCTGATCCTTGTATTAATTGTTGTTTATATCTTTCTGGGAGATTTCCGGGCCACCATGGTTCCCATGCTGGCAGTTCCGGTTTCCCTGATAGGGACCTTCGGCGCATTCGTTCTGCTGGGATTTTCCATTAATACACTGTCCATGTTTGCCATGATCCTGGCCATTGGCCTGGTGGTTGATGACGCGATTGTTGTTGTGGAAGCAGTGGAACATCATATTCAGGAAACAGGGCTTTCCCCGAAAGAAGCGACCTATCGGGCCATGAAAGAGGTTTCCGGTCCGGTCGTGGCGATTGCCTGTGTACTGGCAGCTGTATTTGTGCCGGTTTCCTTCATGAGTGGTTCAACCGGCCAGCTGTACAAACAGTTTGCGCTGACGATTTCCGTTTCCATGATGCTGTCCGCGTTGGTGGCCCTGTCCCTGACCCCGGCACTGTGCGCAAAACTGCTAAAGCCTCAGGCAAGTGTTATCAGTGAAGAGGCCAATAAAGGGTTTATCGGCAAAATTATTTACCGTTTCAATGTATGGTATGCCAACACGCTGGCAAAATATACGACGCAAGTGGATAAATGTATCCGTTATTCCAAGCTGATGATGTGCGGGCTGCTGGTAATCTGCATACTGACCGTCCTCCTGTTTAAAATCACGCCTACCGGTTATGTGCCGGAAGAAGACCAGGGGATGTACCTGATTTCCTACAATCTGCCGGAAGGATCTTCTTCCAACCGCGGAATGAAGCAGATGGAAGATTTTGCCCGTAAGATTGGCGAATGGCCGGGTGTAAAATGCATTATGCCTGTAAACGGGTATGATATTTTAAGCTCGGCGCCAAAGGCCAGTGCCGGTATTCTCCCTGTCATACTGGATAATTACGATAAACGTTCGGTCAGTACTTTTGAGCTGATCCAGCGGACCTATGCCCTGGCGGCCCAGACGCCGGAAATGAACGTCATGGCATTTAACGAGCCGGCGCTGCCCGGCTTGTCCAGCACAGGGTCCCTGAGCATGTATGTTATGAATCTGGCTGGCGATTCCATTAATCAGATGGATGAATATGCCGGACAGTTCCTGATGAAGGCAAATCAGCGGCCTGAAATCGGTATCGCTTATACAACTTTCAATACTGATACGCCCGGTTATAAATTTACTGTGAACAGGGAAAAGGCAGAATCCCTGAATGTTCCGGTAGCCAGCGTATTTACGACGCTGCAGGCGTTTTTAGGCGGTCTGGAAGTAAATGACTTCAATAATTTCGGCCGTACCTGGAAGGTAGTTATGCAGGCGCAGCCGCAATACCGTGACGACATAAATAACATGCGTTTCTTCTTCGTCCGCAGCAACAACGGCGGGATGGTGCCGCTGGATTCCCTTGTTTCCGCAGAATCGGAGATGACGGTGCCTTCCATTACCCGCTTTAACGGTGCCAGTGCCTTCAAGATCGCCGGTTCCCCGGCAGAGGGCTATTCTACCGGCCAGGCTATGGCGGCGTTGGAAGAAGTGGCTCACGAAGTTTTGCCCACTAGTTATACTTATGAATGGACGGATCAGAGCCGCGATGAACTGGAAGCGGGCAGCCAGGCTTACGGCCTGTATGCTATTTCCCTGGTCTTTGTCTTTTTGGTGCTGTGTGCCCTGTATGAAAGCTGGACGATCCCGATTGCGGTGCTCCTTTCTGTGCCGCCTGCGGTACTGGGCTGCCTGGGCTCCCAGTTCCTGCGTGGCCAGCAGAATGATATTTACATGCAGGTTGCCATGATCATGCTGATCGGCCTGGCGGCGAAGAATGCGATCCTGATTGTTGAATACGCCAAGATGAACCTGGAAAACGGGCAGGGTTTGGTGGAAGCTGCTGTGAATGCCGCACACCTCCGTCTGCGCCCGATCCTGATGACATCATTTGCATTCATTTTAGGCTGTCTGCCGCTGGCGATTGCCACCGGCCCCGGTGCCGGTTCCCGCGTGTCCATGGGTAATGCGGTTGTCGGCGGGATGACCTTCAACACATTTGTGGGCATCTTCCTGATCCCGGTGCTGTTTGTTGTGGTAGAACGTTTCTTTAACCGCGATAAACATCAGGATGAAACTGCGGAAGCATAAAAGCCTGCGGGGTAGATAGAGAACCGTCTTCTGTAAAAGCGGCGGCTGTATCCCGGGGGATTGCAGTTTTTCTTCAGGAAAATTTTGGGATACTTGTGAAAAATCCGTAAATCTTAACGTCTGGCAAGTGGAAATACTTGCCAGACGTTTTTCTTTTTTATAAAATAGGAATGTAATTTATCTGCTGATGCAGAAAAATTACATCCGGTTTTGCAGGTAACCGTTCTGAAAGAATTGGTACAACTGATAATAAAAAGTAAAGGTAAGTCTGCAGACAGATCAATCAGTGTTTGCTTAATAATGTAAAGGTGTCTTTATAATGAAGAAAATGGATGACAGCATCCGCTTCCTGAAAAATGTTTGGGAACTGACAAAATCATACTGGCAGAGTGAAGAAAAAAAGAAGGCCTACCTGCTGCTGCTGGCAATTATCGCGCTGACGTTAGGCGTCGTGTTCATGCTGGTGCAGTTGAACCAGTGGTACAATATTTTTTACAGCGCGCTGCAGAATTATGAGAAAGATAAAATTTTTTCGGAGCTGTTCCATTTCTGCTGGCTTGCATTTATTTATATCATCCTTGCGGTTTATGCCTTTTACCTGCAACAGGTGCTGATCATCAACTGGCGCCGCTGGTTGACCAATGAGTATATTGACGAATGGCTCCATCATAAAACGTATTACCGGCTGCAGATGTTCGGCACCGCGACAGATAATCCGGATCAGCGTATCAGTGAGGATGTCCGTATGTTCGTGGAATATACCCTGCGGTTCGGTATCGGTATTTTAAAGGCGTTCACCACATTTGTCTCTTTTGTCGTAATCCTGTTTAACCTGTCCGGCCCGCTGGAGTTCAGCGTTTCGGGCATTCCGATCCGTATTCCCGGTTATCTTGTCTGGACGGCGCTGCTCTATTCCATCATAGGGACCTGGCTGACATATAAAGTCGGTAATAAACTGGTGGGTCTGAACTTTGTGCAGCAAAAGTACGAGGCGGATTTCCGTTTTGCCATGATGCGCATGCGTGAAAATGCGGAAAGCGTTGCATTTTACAGCGGGGAAGGTCATGAAGGCGGTGTATTCAAGAAACGGTTTTCTTTGCTGTTAAATAATTTCTGGAGCATCATTAAAAAGCAGAAACAACTGACCTGGCTGAACAGCTGGTATTCCCAGATAGCCATCATTTTCCCGCTGGTGGTCGCCATGCCCCGGTATCTGGCGAAAGAGATCACTTTGGGCGGGCTGATGCAGATTTCCAGTGCTTTCGGCCGCGTACAGGAAAGCCTGTCTTATTTTGTGGACATGTATTCTTCCATTGCGGAATGGCAGGCCGTGGTAGAACGTCTTACCGGTTTCGGCCTGCACATGCGGCAGGTAAAGCAGGAAAACGCGCAGAAAGATCTGAACCGTGTTACCGGCAGCAGGGAAGAGATCGTTGCCCGTGAACTGGATGTGGATCTGCCTGACGGGTCACCAATCTTAAAACAGGTTTCCTTCATACTGGAGCCGGGAACGAACGTGCTGATCAAAGGGGTTTCCGGCAGCGGGAAAAGTACACTTCTGCGGGCGCTGGCCGGCATCTGGCCCTATGTGAAAGGTACGATGGAAATGCCCGGCGGGGACAGGATTATGTTCATCCCCCAGCGTCCGTATCTGCCCCTCGGCACATTAAAGGAATCCCTGCTGTACCCTGGAACAGAAACCCGGACGGATGCAGAACTGAAAGAACTGATGGAAGCCTGCAGCATCGGTTATTTATATGAAAAACTGTATTTGGAAGCGGACTGGAGTCATGTGCTTTCGATCGGGGAACAGCAGCGCCTGGCCTTTGTGCGTGCGCTGATCTACAAGCCCCTGTGGCTGTTTCTGGATGAAGCCTCTTCGGCTTTGGACGAAGAAACGGAGGCGAAGGTCTATACGCTGCTGCAGGAAGAAGCGGGAACAACTACCCTCGTCAGTGTGGGACATCGCAGCACATTGAACAAATATCATCAGAATGTGTTATATCTGGATAAGGAAAATCATTCTTTATACTGGAAGCAGACCGGGGAACTGTGATAAAATAATATGAATTGATATGGAGGTGCAGATATGGCAACAGAAAATTTGAGGGATCAGATGAATACCGGAAATCCGCCGCGAGTAAAGGCGGAAAAATTTGATGCGTTCATGCGGGAACGGGAGGTCGGCGGTTTCCAAAAGGAAGAATACGATGACCAGTTCCGGACGGTCATCTATTTCAGCGGACTTCAGGCTGCCGGGCAGCAGCAGTTTGTCCAGGTCGTCCTGAACGATTCCATTTATGGCATGATCAAGGTGCTGGTAGGACATAAGGCGGTCAATGAGGAGAACCAGGCAAGGGTGCTGGAATACATCAATCAGCTGAACCAGCGCTTTGGGGCTTTTAAATATATCATTACCCAGGATGGCAATCTGGAACTGGACTGCAGCCTGATTGCCAATGACGAAACCTTCGATCCGGAAGTCATTATCGTGATGCTGCTGAATGTGATCCAGCCTCATCTGGAAAGCGAACTGCTGCGCCTTCCTGCCGTAACAGGCTGTCCGGTAGGCGTCAACCTGGAAGAGGAAACGCCTGCGGAAGAGAATCCTATCCATGTGGTACACTGATTACACACCCATATAGAACCGTTATATTTTATAAGTATGCGTCGGAAAGATTCCAACGCATACTTATCCTTTTAGGAAAATTTTAATTCCAGGGGGTCTCATGAAGAAACCGGGACTGACCAGCGAAGAAGCTGCACAATCGCTAAAAAAATATGGGAACAACGCTTTGAGCAAGCCGCCCCAACAGACATTCTTCGACAAACTGCTGGACAATTTTCAGGATCCCATCATCCGGATTCTGATAGTCGCCCTGATGGTCAACATCGTCTTTGCGTATCTGGGGTATGCGGATTGGCTGGAAACCGCCGGCATTTTCGTGGCGATCATACTGGCTACTTTTGTTTCAACCTGGTCTGAATACAGTAACGAAAACGCATTTCAGAAATTACAGGAGGAAGCCAGCCGTATCACCTGCAAAGTGTGGCGTGACGGCAGGCCGGAAGCGATCCGTATCGATGATATCGTGACAGGGGACGCCATCCAGTTGGAAAGCGGGGACAAAATACCGGTTGACGGGATCCTGCTTGACGGTACCATGAAACTCGACCAGTCGGTCCTTAACGGGGAAAGCGAAGAAGCAGAAAAGGAACCGGCACCGGAAGGATTTGCGTGGAGCGGGAAACCCGATTTTCTGGATCCCTGCCGGTTGTACCGCGGTTCCGTTGTAGTGGAAGGCCGGGGCCTGATGCGGGCGGAAAAAATCGGAAATGCATCCGTTTACGGACAACTGATGCGGGAATTGAAGGAAGTTGACAGGGACAGTCCCCTGAAGCTGAAACTGAAGCATCTGGCAGATAAGATTAGTCGCTTCGGATATACAGGCAGCCTGCTGATTTTTTTTGCCGTACTGATGCACAAGATGCTGCTGGCAGGAGGCTGGGCCGCCTACACAGCCAATACGGCGCAGATTCTCAGTGACGTGGTGCAGGCCGTGATACTGGCCGTGGTGGTCATAGTCATGGCCGTGCCGGAAGGCCTGCCGCTGATGATTGCTATCGTTTCTTCCCTGAATATGCGGAAGATGCTGGCTAACCAGGTCCTAGTGCGCAAGCTGACCGGGATTGAAACAGCCGGAAGCCTGAATCTGCTGTTTACGGATAAGACGGGTACGATTACAAAGGGACGGCTTGAAGTCATCAACTTCATTACAGGAAACCGGAAAGAATATCCGTCCTTTGGGGAATTGCCTCCGGAGATCAAAGAGAAGGCGTATGAGAATGTGGTTCTGAATACTTCGGCAGCCGTATCCGACGGGAAGATTTTGGGCGGAAATATAACCGAACGGGCGCTGAGCCGGTATATAGGGGATTACCGAAAGATGTCTCTTCCGCTGCGCAAAACATTTGTGCCTTTCAACAGCGCCAGCAAATATTCTTTTGCGGGCATAGAGGGATCCGATCGGTACACACTGGCTAAAGGCGCTCCGGAAATGCTGCTCCCCAGGTGTGATTATTACTGGGATGAAGAGGGCAGATGCCTTCCCTTTACGGCAGAGATGAAACAGGCGCTGGAGGAGAAGATGCTGGAACTGGCAGGCCGTGCCATCCGTATGCTGGCGCTTTGCACGTATCCGAAGATTGTATCGGAGTCCGTACTGCCGCAAAAAGGGCTGGCGCTGACAGGGATCCTGGCGATCCGGGATGAGGTGCGTCCGGAAGCGGTAGAAGCCATAAAAAAAGTCCGTGAGGCCGGGGTTCAGATTGTTATGATCACCGGCGACCGGAAAGAGACGGCTGTCGCTATAGCCAAAGACGCAGGGCTGCTGCGGTCCCCCGGGGATCAGGTCTGGACCAGCCAGGAACTGGCTTCCATGTCGGATGAAGAAGTGAAACGGAACCTGCCCGACCTTCGGGTAGTGTCCCGTGCCCTGCCTCTGGATAAGCTGCGTCTGGTCACGATTGCCCAGGAAATGGATCTGGTAGTGGGAATGACAGGGGACGGCGTCAATGATTCGCCTGCATTGAAGCGGGCGGATGTAGGGTTTGCCATGGGAAGCGGTACGGAAGTGGCGAAAGAGGCCGGGGATATCGTCATTTTGGATGACAATTTCCTGTCCATCAAGCAGGCGATCCTCTTTGGCCGCACGATTTATAATTCGATCTGCAAATTTATCACCTTCCAGCTGTCCATCAATGTTTCCGCGGTGGCGATCAATTTTATCGCCCCCTTTATCGGTGTGGAAAAACCGCTGACCATCATCCAGATCCTGTGGGTTAATCTTGTCATGGACACCTTGGCGGCTTTGGCTTTCGGCGGAGAGCCGGCCTTGGAGGAGTATATGCAGGAAAAACCGAAGGAACGAGGCGCTTCCATCGTTTCCAAAAAAATGGCGACTGCCATTATGCTGAGCGGGTTGTGGATGACGCTGGTGTCCGTGGCTTTTTATAAAAGCGGCTGGGTGGACTCGCTGTTCCGTGATGCGCCGGATCATATCTATACATACACCGGATATTTCTGCGCCTTCATCTTCATGGCTGTGGCCAATGCGTTCAATATCCGTGTGGAAGGCCTGAACCTGTTGGATCATCTTTCCGGGAATATGGGGTTTATTCGGGTCATGGGGGGGATTGTCCTTATCCAGTACATCCTGACATTAGTGGGTGGGAATGTTCTCCGGACGGCGCCGCTGAACGGGCAGGAATGGAGCGTGGTGCTGCTTTGCACCCTTTCCATGGTGTTTGTGGACTGGCTGCGCAAACTGGCGCGGCGTCATGCAGGATCCCATGCGCCGGCGGATTAGTGACCGGCATTGTTTTATATGCCTGGTTTGCCGCAGCGGCACATTTCATCCGATGCAATGGGCAACCGCTTCCGATGGTTTGCCTGGGCCATTGCCTTTCCGCAAGCGTGAGCGCATGACAAATCCAAATGCAGGGCATAAAAAAACAGCCGCAGAAGTGCGGCTGTAATATTTTTATTCATGGTCTTTCGGCAAAACGGTAACGATGATCTTTTTCAGACGGTGTTGTTCTGTTTTGGCGACCTCCACATGCAGGTTCTGGCAGGTGAAGGAATCGTCTTTTTGCGGGAGCTGTCCCAGGGAATCCACGACCCAGCCGCTGATGGACTGGTTCTCCAGCCCGTACAGGTCAAAGTCCAGATGCATGTAGTCAAACATGTCGCGGAGGCTTGCGTTTTGGGACTTGCTGTCGCAGGAAACCAGATATTTGTTGTTTCCCAGTTTATGGAAAACAGAAATATCATTGTCGTACTCGTCCCAGATCTCTCCGACAAGTTCTTCCAGAATATCCTCGATGGTTACAATCCCGGCAACACTTCCGTAGCTGTCGATGACGGCAGCCATCTGGAGTTTGTTGCGCTGGAGAATTTTTAACAGCAGGGCAATTCTGGTGGAACGGTGTACATAAGCAATATTTTTAATAATGGTCTTAAGATTGAATTTGGGCTCCCGCAAATATGAGTTGTAAAAATCCCTGAAATGAATCAATCCTATAATTGTGTTTTCTTCTGCGTCATAGACAGGGATGCGGGTAAAATTATTGGTGGTGAACAGGCGGTAGATCTCGGCATTGCTGTCCGTAATGTTGCAGGCGACCATATCTACGCGGGGCGTCAGTATTTCCTTGACCCGGATGTCATTGAACACAATGGCGGACTTGATCAGGTCGCTTTCATCTTCAGTGATCATTCCTTCCTGTTCAATTTCATCTACCATTACCTTCAGTTCGGCTTCAGTCAGGGTCGAATTTTCTGTATTTTTGCCGGAGATTTTCTGGCTGAGCCAGGTTTTAATCTGCTTGAACAGGTAATTAAACGGTGTGAACAGCCATGTGTTCCACCACAGCAGATTATGGGTGGATAGCAGGAACCGTTCCGGATTTTCCTTGGCCAGGCTTTTCGGGGAAATTTCACCGAAAATCAGGATAACCACAGTAGTTACAGTGGTGGCGATGGAAATGCTGTTTTTGTTCCCGACCAGATGGATGCAGATGAGGGTGGCAATCGAAGCGGTACCGATATTGACGATATTGTTCCCCACCAGGATGGTGGAAAGGACTTCGTCAAAATGGTCAAGCAGATTTAGAATCCCGACAGCATCCTTGTTCCCATTCCGGGCAAGGTTTTTGATCCGTATCTCATTGACACTGCTGAGCGCCGTCTCCGAAGCGGAATAGAACGCGGATGCGCACAAAAAAATAATAAGTATGACAAGATAACTGTAAAAATCGTATTCCTCGAGCATAAAAACGAATCCTTCCTGCGGCAGGAGATTGCCGTGTTTCTTTCGGGCGAGGCCACGGCCCGGTCCGTGTATATTCCGCTACCTGGGAACGGGGTGGAATGAAAAATTTTCCATAGCCTATTCTGTTTCCTATCATTATAAGAAAAAAGTTCCGATAGGTCAAATAATTCAGTTTGACTTATCGAAAACGAATCAAGCGTTGTCCGTTCTTCGTGATAATGTCAAATAATTCAGTTTGACTTATCGAAAACGAATTGATATAATCATTGGAAATAACAATTGAACATTTTTCACCTAAAAGCTGTGAAGGGAAAAAGATGCAGGACCGATGCGCAAGAGAACCGGTGGCTGGTGCGAACCGGCGGCAACGCCTGTATGTATGACTGGTTCCGGAGCTTCCTGTCTGAAGTTGCTGTAGGGCAGGACGTATTGCTGCGTTATAAGTAAAAGCCTTGTTGGAGGCTGAGAGGACCGGCCATGCCGGTTGAAAAAGGGTGGTACAGCGTGGAAGAAATGTTTCCTCGCCCCTTGTATTGGACATGGGGGCGGGGGTTTTAATTTTGCCGGGTGCAGTCTGCGGAACACAGCGGTGCAACGGCAGGGGAAAAATCCGCAGCCCCGGAACTGCATCTGCAATGAATTCAGAGAAGAGAGGTATTATCATGAAAAAGCCAGCCAAAAAGTATATCCCCTTTGCACAGATTCCCCTGGAACACCGTGAGTGGCCCAACCGTATTATTGACAAAGCACCTGTCTGGTGCAGTGTCGACCTGCGGGACGGGAACCAGGCGCTGGTAACGCCTATGCAGCTTCATGAAAAGCTGCGCATGTTCCGTACCCTGATCGACATCGGGTTCAAGGAGATCGAAATCGGATTCCCGTCTGCCTCTGATACGGAATATGAAATTATCCGCACCCTGATCGAGCAGAACCTGGTACCGGATGACGTGGCCCTGCAGGTGCTGGTGCAGGCCCGTCCGGAACTGATTCATAAAACGTTTGAGGCGGTCAAAGGCGCGAAAAACGTCATCATCCATTTTTATAATTCCACATCCACGCTGCAGCGCAAGATCGTGTTCCAAAAGGATATGGACGGCATCGTGGATATCGCCGTGGAAGGGGCGAAGCTGATCCGCAAGCTGACGGAAGAGGAAGTGGCCCGGAGCGGTATGAACATCCGGTATGAATATTCTCCGGAAAGTTATACCGGGACGGAGCAGGATTTTGCCGTCCGCATCTGCCATGAGGTTATGGAGGCGCTGGGCGCTACGAAGGAAAACCCTGTCATCATCAATCTGCCGGCTACGGTGGAGATGTGCACGCCCAATACGTATGCGGACCAGATTGAATATTTTATCAAGCATCTTCCCGACCGGGAAGCCGCCATCATCAGCCTCCATCCGCATAACGACCGGGGCACCGGTGTGGCCTGTGCGGAGCTGGGGCTGCTGGCCGGGGCGGAACGGATTGAAGGCTGCCTGTTCGGAAACGGGGAGCGTACCGGGAACCTGGATATTGTGACGGTGGCGCTGAATATGTACACCCAGGGCGTAGATCCGGAACTGGATTTCCATGACATTTTAGCCGTGGGCCGGGTGTTTGAGGAATGCACCAAGATGGAGATCCCGCCCAGACAGCCTTACGCAGGGCAGCTGGCATTCACCGCGTTTTCCGGATCCCATCAGGACGCCATCAAAAAAGGCTTCGATTATATGAAAAATACGGGCACAGAGTACTGGGAGGTTCCCTACCTTCCCATCAACCCGGCAGATATCAACCGGCAGTATGACCCCATCATCCGTATCAACAGCCAGTCCGGCAAAGGCGGCGCCGCATTCGTGCTGGAACAGGCCCGGGGCTACCGTATGCCCAAGGCCATGCAGCCGGAATTCGGCGATGTTGTCAAAGCCGCGGCGGATGCTTACGGCGATGAGCTGAATGAATTCCAGATTGTGGACCTGTTCAATAAAGAGTTCGTTGACCTGAAAGGAAAATATGAACTGCTGGAACGCCATTTTGTATATCTGAAACAGTCTTCCGCAGATAATGACAACCCCACGATCTTTACCGGGGTCATCGGCATCGACGGGGAACATGTGGATGTGACGGGCCGGGGCAACGGTCCTATCGACGCGTTCTTCAACGCCCTTGCCAAGGTTGGCGTGAGTGGCTACAAGTTCATCAACTATGACGAACATGCCATCAGCAGCGGTTCGGACGCCAAGGCTATCTGCTATATTGAGCTGGAAAAGCCGGACGGGGGCCATATCTTTGGCGTGGGGATACACAGCGGTATCGTCGTGGCCTCCCTGTTGGGTATCCTGTGCGCGATCAACCGCGCGGAACGGAAAAAGGCATAACGGGATAACGGTGTTTTAACGCGCAGCCCGGACGATAGATGACTTTAGAAAAAGGAGACATGCAATAACATGGCAGAGGTAAAACCACTGAAAATTACGGAGACAGTATTGCGGGACGGCCCGCAGTCTTTGGTAGCGACCCGGATGCGGGTACAGGATATGATTCCCGTCCTGGAGAAACTGGACGATGTGGGATATCATGCGATAGAAGCCTGGGGCGGGGCCACTTTTGACGCCTGCCTGCGTTTTTTGGATGAAGATCCCTGGAGCCGGCTTCGGATCTTGCGCCACCGTATGCCCAAAACCCCCATCCAGATGTTGCTGCGGGGGCAGAACCTGTTAGGCTATAACCATTATGCTGACGATATAGTAAGTGAGTTTATTAAAAAGAGTGTGGAAAACGGTGTGTCCATAATCCGCGTGTTTGATGCGCTGAACGATACCCGCAACCTGGAGACCTCGTTCAGGGCAGGGAAAGAAGCGGGCGCCCATATGCAGGGCGCGCTGGTCTATACCACCAGTCCCTACCATAAACCGCAGGACTTTCTGCAGCTGGCCAAAGAAATGGTCCAGATGGGAGCTGACTCCATCTGTATCAAGGACATGGCAGGGCTTTTGACCCCCTATGCGGCCGAGACCCTTGTGAAACAGCTGAAAAAGGAACTGGAGGTTCCGCTGGAGCTGCATAACCACTGCACCACCGGTCTGGGTCATATGACGGCGCTGAAAGCGGCGGAAGCTGGCGTGGATATCATTGATACGGCGTTGTCCCCATTTTCCGGAACTACCAGCCAGCCCAGTACGGAGGCCATGGTGGCGACGGTGGCGGAAGGCCCGCGGTCTACCGGGCTGGACCTGATGCAGCTAAATGAACTGGCAGAATATTTTTCCGGAGTCAAGACAAAAATCATCCATGAATTCCATGTGAATGCAAACTTTGACCTGAATCCCAAGGTCCTGATCTACCAGATCCCGGGCGGTATGTTGTCCAACCTTCGTAACCAGATGGCCGGTATGGGCATTGAAGATAAACTGGATGATGTGCTGAAGGAGATGCCGCAGGTGCGCAAAGACCTGGGCTATCCGCCGCTGGTCACCCCGACCAGCCAGATTGTCGGTTCCATGGCTGTGATGAACGTGGCCATGGGACGTTATAAGATGATCCCGCGGGAAGTCAAGGAGCTGATCCGCGGCCGCTACGGGAAGACTCCCGGCCCCATCAATCAAGAAGTGAAGAAGCAGGCCATCGGTGATGAACCGGTGATCGACCACCGTCCTGCCGATGATATCAAACCCCAACTTTTCGCCATGCGGGACAGGCTGGATGAAGCGGGATTCCCCGGACTCAGCACAGAGGATGTGCTGTCCTATGCGCTGTTCCCGGAAGTTGCGCTGAGCTATTTCCGCAGCCACAGATAATGACGGCCCGTATCCACACCGTCTGTCTGTGAAAGAATCATGGGACGGTTCCGCATGCACTCTATTTGCCCATCTTTTTGTCCGGTACTGTATTATCATTCGTGTTTTCGACAGGTAAATCTTGAAAGGAGCCCATCATGGCAAAGAAAATTACCGAAAAAGTTACATGGGTTGGCAAGACCGACTGGGAACTGGTCTATTTCCACGGACATGAGCTGTCGACTTATAAAGGGTCTTCCTACAATTCCTATCTGGTGCGGGATCAAAAGACGGCGCTCATTGACACCTGCTGGAAACCCTATGATGAGGAATATGTAACCAACCTGAAAACCGTGATCGATTTGAAACAGATTGATTACGTGATCATGAACCACAACGAGATCGACCACAGCGGCGCTTTGCCTGCCCTTATGAAAGAAATCCCTGACGTTCCCATCTACTGCACGAAAAAAGGCGAGGGGATCATCCGGGGGCATTACCATCAGGACTGGAATTTTGTCAATGTGAAAACCGGAGACACACTGGACCTGGGGGACCATACGCTGGTGTTTATCGAGGCGCCCATGTTGCACTGGCCGGATACTATGTTCACCTACATGACCGGTGAAAACATCCTGTTCAGTAATGACGGGTTCGGCCAGCATTTTGCCAGCGAGGAGATGTTCAATGATAAGGCGGACTCCCATGCGGTGTACAGCGAGGCCATGAAATATTATGTGAATATCCTGAACCCGTACAGCCCCATGGTCACGCGCAAGATCAAGGAGATCCTGGCCATGAACGTGCCGGTGGATATGATCTGCCCCAGCCACGGCATCATTTGGCGGGATAACCCCATGCAGATCGTGGAGACTTACCGGAAGTGGGCGGATAACTATCAGGAGAACCAGATCACACTGGTGTATGATACCATGTGGGAATCCACCCGGCACATGGCAGAATGCATTGCGGAGGGCATCCGTCAGGCGGATCCGGACATAGTGATCAAACTGATGAACGCAGCGACAGAGGATAAAAGCGATATTACCACGGAAATATTCAAATCCAAAGCTATCCTTGTGGGTTCGCCGACGATCAATTACGGGTATGCCTTTTCCATCGGCGGAATCATGGAACTTGTCAGGGGCCTGAAGTTCAAAAACAAAAAAGCTGCGGCATTTGGCAGCTACGGCTGGAGCGGCGAGGCAGTGAAGCAGATCACCGGACTGCTGCAGGGGGCGGGCTTTGCCATCGTGAACGACGGCATCCGCTGCCAGTGGGTGCCGGATGAAACGAATAGGGAAATGTGCCGCCAGTACGGCCGCGCTTTTGCCGAAGCGGTGAAGGCATGAACCTGCAGGAACCGGAAACGCAGACGGATTGATGAAAATCTTTCTGTACATATCCAGGATGTAACATAAACATAATGAAAAACAGAAATCGTCCCGGGGATTTTTCTACAGAACCGGGACGATTTAGCTTAATACGGTATTCGGTTTAAGTGAATTCGCAAGAATTCTCTTGATGTCATAGGTGGGGGTACTTTTATTTTAGATACTCAGTATAGGAAACAGTTTTCGGGAGCCTTGTTTCGATAGCTTCCTGAATCTGCTTACCAACCCTCGTCATGATTTCCAGTGTGACGGATTTGCTTCCCACGCTTCCGATGGCTGAAGTAGTCTGGGCTGCTTCCGTATAAGTTTTTGTGTAAATATATTTGTTGTTTTGAATATCGATAATGCGGAAGGGGATGGTAGAGTTTGCCCGTTTGCCTGCCGCAAGAAGGCTGCTTTTATCTTTTACCGTAACCGGGCCTACGCCGAGATATAGGAAAAAATCCAAGTCGCTGTCAGACAGCACATCAATGATGTCAGCGCGTTCTGCGTCCGCAATGTCTTCGATGCCGGTTTCTGCCAGCCTTGTCTTGTACGGTGTGCCATCAACCAGGTCGTAGGTTCTTGCCGGCAGGGCGGCGTCCAGATATTCAAACAGCTTTTTATCAATGGTGTTATCGTATTTGGTTTTGGCGTTGTTTTCGTAGACGATGGCAACTACGGGGCGCCGCGTCACGGTGCGGTAGCCTTGAGCCGCTTCCACCTTTTCTCTGGCGCGGGCTGTTTCGGCTTCCTTTAACCGCTGGCTGAAAATTTTATCCTCTTTTTTCTGGGATGCCGGGGTGTTTCCTACCGCACGGATTCGCTCTACAATATCCCTGTCGTTCCAGCCCGCGAAGGCTGTCAGGCTTAAACTCATTAAAATCAGCGAAAGAATCAGTGTTAAAAATTTTTTCATGTCGTTCTCCTGCAGATGTGCCAGTATAATTCACTTCATGTTATGTTAGTATAACATATTATACAACCGAGATGTAGCGAAATTGTAAAATTTTAGAAGCGATCATTCAATGGATTTGTTCGCACAGACCGATTATTCAGTGGTTTTTTAACCTAATCAAAGTAAAACAATTATGACAACTACAATTATTTTAGTGAGGCATGGGGAAACCGATTGGAACGTGCTCCACCGTTTCCAGGGAAGCTCCGATATACCGCTGAACGAAACCGGCAGGCATCAGGCGGGGTTTGCGAAAGCCGGCCTGTCCGGCGCACAACTCACCGCCATTTACACCAGCCCCTTGCAACGCGCCGTGGAAACGGCTGCCATCATACGGGACCAACGTAACATCCCGGTTTATACCGAAGAAGGGTTGCGGGAGATGTGTGTGGGCGAATGGGAAGGGCTGCTTGTTTCGGAGATTGATGAAAAATATCCGGGAATGTATGATGTATGGCGAACCCGGCCAAGCCGGATATGTCTGCGGGGTGCGGAGACATATGGGGAAACCCGGGACCGGGCCATGGCCGCTTTTTGGAAAATCGCGGAAGCAAACCGGGGTGGGACCGTGCTCGTCGTTTCTCACATGATGTGCATCAGCAGCATTTTGCTGACTGTGGGTGGGTTTTCCCTGGATGATGTGTGGCAGCATCCCATTACTAACGGGGCGCTGAACATTATTGCGATAGATGAAGCGGGACATGCGGTGGTCACGGACTGGAGCAGGGATGACCATATTCCGGAGGAATACCGGTTAAAGCAGCCGTTCGGGCGCTTGCAGTGAAACGCTTTGTATTCAATCTGATGCAAGGCAATGATAACCAAAGATTTCTGCGGCAATGTGATGCACAGCGCAAAAAATTTCTTCGCAAATGGGATGCGGTGTTTAACCGAAAAATCGCAGGAAGAATTTTTATGCTCTAAACTGAAACAGGCTTAAAACTTGTTACTTAATGTACAATTTAAAAAAAAACAGGCTTTGTTTTATAAAAAGTTTTGATTTTTGTTGACAGGC
>CAJOKZ010000032.1 GCA_905235335.1 uncultured Succiniclasticum sp. | reverse complement strand
CCTGACAGCTAACTCCTTTGGGATATGACTGTCAGGCGTTAGACCGTGTATCAAACTTCTCAAGAATCTCCCGCTTCTATAAGCAGGAGAGGTTCAAAACAGGATTTGGGTTCGTAAACGGTTTGATAAAACGTCAGATACGTGGGTGGGGGATAATGAAGAAAGAGCTGAATTATTTTTGGGTCGGTAATGATTACGGCGGCACCCAGAGCAAGCTGCCGGATTTTATCATGCGCCACGCGGGCTGCGCAGCGGTCACGGCCTGCGACAGCTGCATATACATGAAGCTGTACAAGGACAAAAAGGCCCTCTGTCCTTTTTCTTCCAACCAGCTGAAGGGAAAGGAATACACGACATTCTTCCAATCTGTGAAGCCATACCTGCGGCCCCGGCTGATGGGGATCGACAGGCTGGATATCTTTGTGGCGGGGTTCGAAAAGTTTCTGCGCGAGCATGGGCAGGACGACCTGGAGGTTTTGCAGTGGGACGGGGATAATGACCTGAAAGCTACGGTGGAAGCGATTAAAAAACAGATCGACCACGGGTTCCCGATACCTATCCTGCTTCTTCAGCATCAGAATCCGGTTTTTGATGATTACGTCTGGCACTGGTTCCAGCTGACAGGATATGACGAGAGGCCGGACGGACGCTTTCTGACAAAAGCAGTGACCTACGGTTCCTACGAGTGGCTGGATTTCGACAAGCTCTGGAATACCGGGTTCGAACGGAAAGGCGGGCTAATCCTGTTCCGGGAGAAGCAGACTGTATGAGCGCGTAGAAAAACAAAAAATTCTCCGATAAACCGGACGGCTTCCGTTGATGACATATGCAGGGTGCCCAGTGTTGCGACTGGCGCCTGAAAGAACAGGGACTTTGCGGGATCAAAAACGAAATTGTTTGTGCCGTTCCTGTTGAAATGATATAATATGTAAAACAAATAGCGTACAACGGGAGGTTCTGTTATGAAAAAGCTTGCGACTGGTATCATGACCGCTGTTCTTATGGCGGGACTGTCCGTCTGCGGCGCGGAACCCGGGAACGCCATGCTGCCGCTGTCTGCGGTATGCAGGGACGGGGTATGCGAAATCGCCCCGGCCAATCCTGCAGGGACGAAAGCGGTGGCGCTGGAAGCCGGCACCCGGGCACGCAAAAACGCGACGCCAGAGATTGAGGCAAACTGGGAAAGCGACGTGGCCCTGGCTGACCATGACACCGTGGTGACAAGCCAGACGGAACACAGTACAGGCATCGTCTTTGTTGCCAAACGGCCAGTGCAGGATTTTAAGATCCTAGCCCTCAGCCTGAAAGAATTCGGATCCGACGGAAAACCGGTCTTCCTGATCAAAGAGCTGTATACGAAGGATACATTGCGCCCGGAGCGTCCGCTGCTGGCAAAGATCTCGCTGATCGGCAGCATTCCCAACAACGGATTTTCTTATGTGGACGCCAACGGAAAGACGCGGTATTATTCTATCAACGCCAGCGGGGAAGACGGATCGGTTGTGCTGAGCGAGTTTTAAGGAGACGCTGATTAATTCGTCTGCACGCTGACCGGTGCTTTTTGTGACTGACTGCGGCAATGGCCTTCAACGCAGCTACGGCTGCGTTGAGGGCCATTTTCTTGTCAGTCGCAAAAAGCCCTCGGTCATCGCACAAACTCATTTAATCAGCGTCTCCTTAAAACAGTGTGGGCCCAAAGCATTGTAATACGTTTTGGCAAGAAGCTAAATGCTGAACAGAACTGCATGATACTGACAGGACGGTTCCTGTCGGACATCGTCCTGCAGATATTGAGTTACGTTGTGGAAACGGAGTGGAATAATATCCGAAAACGGCGTGAAGTATGTTTCCGTGGACTGCTTCGAGAGTATTGAGAACTGGCCCCAGCCGCCCATTGCAGGGGCAAACTGAATTAGGCAGAAGGCATTGCCGGTACGCCAGTCTCAAAAATTAATACCGCACAATTTTTGTGCAATGCCCGCCGGCGACGGCGGGCATTTTTGGCGCTAAAGCCTCAACACAAACACGGAAACCGTAACGAAAAATGCAGCACGCAATGTAACAGAAAACGTAACCGATACTGTAACGCGAAATATAACGGGTAATGTAACGCCCCATGTAACGCCCTGTGAAGACCATGCGGAAAACCGCATGAATACTGAGTTTTCAGGGGGTGTAACACCACTATGTAACGCCCGATGTAACGGTACGGAAATCGGCGCGGATTAAAACACAGATAAGTATATATATAATAATATTAATATAATAAGTCATATGACATATGTGATATATATTTTAATAAAATAATAATATAAGCATATATAAGGAATCGGAACCAAAAATGAAATGAAAATGAAAGCCCCATTACAAAAACGAGCCCGGACAAAAACCGCGCAACTTGTAACGAGGTTTCTGAAGCAACCAAAAAAACAAACGCAACCATCTCCTCCAACAAAGAATAAATCATCCCGCGGGAAAATTGCCTGCGGCAAGGGAAGAATTAAATCCGCAAAAACACCGAAGTTGCTTTTTTAAGAACCGTTTCTGTGCTATAATAAATATAATCGGGTGTGATGTATGGAATCTGTATACGATAAATTTTTATACAGCAAAACTGCGGAAGGAGAAGATGCGATATGAAAAAGCTATTGGCGTTGACAGCCATGCTTTTGTGTCTGGCGGCTTCCTGCTATGCGGCGGAAGAACGCACGACAAAGGATATTTTTGCAGACAACACCATTGCGAATGTGGTGATCACGGGCGACCAGCTACGGGTGCGGACACATCCCGACCTGGACGGTTACATCATCAAAAAGCTTGACAAGGGAACCGTTTGCAAGTTCATGAACAAGGTGGATGACAAGAACGGGACGGATTCCTGGATTTATATCATTATGGAAGACGGGACCGTCGGCTGGGTCTTTGGCGCCTACGCGAAGATTGATGGCGTTGTGGAATAAGCAGGGCGTTTTGACGGGTTAAAGAGTTTTGTCATTTGCGGTTTGATGCGAAACAGGAGAAGCGTTTCATATATTATTACGAAAGAAGGGTGCTGTAATGAAGACTTTGAAAAAATTCGTGCTGACGGGCGCGCTGGGGGTGCTGGCGCTGGCCCTGGCCGGCTGCGGCGGCGGAGATAAAAAAGCGGAGAAGGCCAAGCCTGATGCGAACAAGCCGGTAATCGTAGGCGTCAATCCGGGACCCCATGCGATTATCATGGAAAATGTAAAAAAGATTGCGGACAAGAAGGGGCTGAAGATTGAGATCAAAGAGTTCAGCGATTTTGTGACGCCCAATGCGGCGCTGGCCTCCGGGGAGATCTGGGCCAACAGCTATCAGCATGAACCCTTCCTCAAGGCGACCATGAAAAAGGAACCGAAATACAAGCTGGCCAAAGCTTTTAATACGGCGCTGTTCCCCATCAATATCTATTCTAAAAAGCTGAAACCCGGGGACAAGATTCCCGATGGCGCGAAGATCGGCATCCCCAATGATCCTACCAACGGCGGGCGCAGCTTGCTGTTGCTGGCGGCCAACAACCTGATCAAGGTTAAGGATCCGAAGGATATCACGACCACGGTGCAGGATATTACCGACAATCCCCACAAGTTTGAAATCGTGGAACTGGAAGCGGCGGCCATTCCCCGCAGCCTGGACGACCTGACCTGCGCGGCGATCAATACCACCTACGCGCTGAATGCGGGGCTGAATCCCGCGACGGATCCCATCGTAAAGGAAACGGCGGATTCCCTGTATGTAAATATTGTGGCGGTACAGGAAAAAGACCTGCAGGATCCGCGGCTGAAAGTATTCCAGGAAGCCTATCAGTCCAAGGAAAACGGCGACTTCATCAAGACCAAGTTCCCGGGCTCCGTATATCTTGGCTGGAAAGAATAAGGCGGCGCACCGTTATACGGCCGGCATGACGGGAGACGGCATACCGGAACAGGTAACGCGGCTGCGACCGTTACGTTGAAAGGATAAATGAATAATGGATATCAGGAAACGGATTGATGTGTTGTGGCCTTATCTGCACGCCATTCCCGAGCCTGCTTTCCGCGAAATTAAAACCTCCGCCTTTGTTGCGGAGGTTTTGCGTAAAGCCGGTTATGAAGTACAGGAAAAGGTGGGCGGGACCACGGCCGTGACCGGCATACTGGACAGTGGGAAACCCGGGCCGGTGGCTGCCATTCGCAGCGATATGGACTGTCTTTTGTTCAAACAGGAGGACGGTACGGAAAAAGCCGTCCATGCCTGCGGCCACGACGGGCACATGACGGCGGTGCTGGCGGCGGCTGAGTGGCTGGCGGAAGAGGGGATCCCCTGCGGAAAGCTGAAGATTTTGTTCCAACCCGCGGAGGAAATCGGAAAAGGCGCCCTGGCCATGATTGACGCCGGGGTGGTGGACGATGTGGATTACCTGTTCGGTATGCATGTGATGCCGCGGGATATGGCCCGTACCGGCGAGATCATCCCCCAGATCAGATGGACGGCCTGTACGCTGATTGAAGCGGAGGTGCGTGGCAGGGCGGCCCACGGGTCCCAGCCCCATTTGGGGGTGAATGCCATTGATGTGGGGGCGGCGATTGTGAATGCGGTGAACGCGCTCCATTCCGATCCCCTGCTGGGCGGCAATGTGAAGACCACGCGCTTTCAGGGGGGAAGCGGTTCGCTCAACGCAATCTGCAATAAAATTCATCTTGGTTTTGATCTGCGCAGCACGTCCAATGCGGAGATGCTGGAACTTCGGCAGAAGGTGAAGGATATTATCGAAAACATGGCAAAGGTGTACGGGGCGGAAGCGGACAGCCATATCATCGGTACCTGTCCCGCGGCGGAAGCGGACGAAACACTGCTGCCATTGGTGCAGGAAGTAATTGTCGGCGTGCTCGGACAGAAAGCGCTGCTGCCGGTGAAAGCCATCACGGTAGGGGAAGATTTTAACTTCTTCAAGCAGGAGCGTCCGCACCTGAAGACGGTGGATATGGGTGTGGGCTGCGATCTGACGCCGGGCCTGCATGACCCGGCCATGACGTATGACCGATACGCCTTGGAAGGCGCGGTAAAAGTGTTCCGTGAACTGGTTCTGCGCGTGTTGCGTGAGAAACCATAACGCGGCGTTGAAACTGGCCGTCAGGTCATTGTGGGAATGTTCCTGAGGGAATGCAGAATAAATGAATGATCATGCCAATCAACAAAAACCGACTAAATAAAATGTGATATAATTATTTATCAGGTTGATTTCACTCTCACAATAATATTGAAGGAGGCATTGCCATGGAATTTAAAATGTTGCGTTTTGTTGTGGAAGATGCGGTGGCGACCATTACGCTGGATTACGCGCCAACTTTAAACGCGCTGGATATGAATCTGGCCCTGGAGCTGGAGGCGGCCCTCAAGCTGGCGGAGGAAGACGAGGCCGCAAAAGTGGTCGTGCTGACCGGCGCGGGCAGGGCTTTCTGCGGCGGTGGGGATATCCGCTTCATGAAGGCTCATTGTGAGGAACCGGACTTTGCCGATGCTTCCATGGGGCCGCTGGCCGGAAAGTTGTCTGAAATCGTTTTATACATCAAAAAAATGAAAAAGCTGGTAATCTGCGCGGTAGCCGGTGCGGCTGCGGGCGGCGGTTGCAACCTGGCGCTGGGCTGCGATTTTGTTTTTGCGGCGGACAACGCCAAATTCCTGCAGGCCTTTGTAGGAATCGCGCTGATTCCGGATACCGGCGGCGGATACATGCTGCCCCGTGCTATCGGGACGCACCGGGCTATGGATATGTTCGTAACGGGGCGTCCGGTTTCGGCGCAGGAATGTTTCGAACTGGGGCTGGTGAAGGAAGTTACTGCTGCGGAAGAACTGCTGCCGAAAGCGACGGCTTTCGCAAAGAAGCTGGCCGCCGGTCCGACGCTGGCCTATGCCAACATGAAGAAGATGATGTTTGTGAGCATGTATCAGGGTTTTGAAGATTTCGTCAAGGCAGAAGTTGCTTTACAGAACGAATGCGCTAAAAGCGCTGATTTCAAAGAAGGCATTACCGCGTTCCTTGAAAAACGGAAAGCGAAATTTACCGGAAAATAGAATCCGGGGTGTGTAATTTTCTATACGGTTCGCATGGATATCTCTGCTGTTTTAAACAAAACAGAACTAAATAAAGAGGACCTCGTTTTTTTACTTGGCCGTACCGCCAAAGACGAACTGGATCAGCTGTACAGTGCGGCTTACGAGGTAAAGAAGGAATGGGTAGGCAGTGTGGATTACTACCGGGGCCTTTTGGAGTTTTCCAACCGCTGCATCAAGAACTGCCGTTACTGCGGCATACGGCGTGACAATGAGGAAGTGGAGCGCTTCGATACACCGAAACAGGATATCATCGCCATGGCCCGTTGGTGTTACGACCGGCAGTACGGTTCCGTTACGCTGCAGTCCGGGGAACGGCAGGACGAAGCCTTTATTGATTTCGTGGAAGATGTGGTGAGGGAAATCAAGGCTGTCGGAGATGGCGCGCTGGGCATCACCCTCTGCGTCGGCGAACAGACCAGGGAGACCTATCAGCGTTGGTATGACGCTGGCGCGCACCGGTATCTGCTGCGCATTGAAAGCAGTAACCCAAAACTGTATCAGACGATGCATCCTTCGGACGGGCATCATCGGTGGGATGTCCGGAAAGCCTGCCTTGACAGTTTGGCGGAAATCGGCTACCAGGTGGGGACCGGGGTGATGATCGGCTTGCCCGGCCAGACGCTGGAGGATTTGGCGGAGGATATCCTGTTTTATCAGAAACAGGATATTGCCATGATTGGCATGGGACCTTATGTGGTACATCATAATACGCCGCTGGGGAAACAGGTTGTCGAAGCCGGTCTTGATACGCCGGAAGAAAGGGCTGACCGCCTGCGTTTGAGCGTGAACATGGTGGCGGTGACAAGGCTTTTCCTGAAGGATGTGAACATTGCGGCGACCACTGCTATGCAGACACTTCATCCGTTTGGGCGGGAAATGGCCCTGAAAGCGGGAGCCAATATCCTGATGCCGCTGGTGACGCTGCCACGGTTCCGCACACAGTATCAACTGTATGATAACAAGCCCTGCCTGGAGGACGGGCAGGAGCAATGCCGTAACTGCCTGAGTGCGCGGGTGGCTTCCGTGGGCGACACGGTAGGATGGGGGCAGTGGGGTGACTCTCCTCACTTTTTCAACAATTTAAAATAAAAGAGCCGCAATAAAAAAGGAAGTTGTGACGGTCCATTGTTACAGCTTCCTTCAGTATGTTTATTTCTCTTTGCGTCATCAAGGTATTTATTGACGAAAGCCCGGTAATGTGGTTTAATTATTTAGTAATGTAGAAGTATGAATCCTATATCATTTTTGGAAACAGGTTCCCGGAAACAGAGTCGGGCGCTTTTGTTAGTTAAGGAGGAGTTATCATGAGCTTTTACAGTGAATTTAAAGAATTTGCGGTACGCGGAAATGTTGTAGATATGGCTGTAGGCGTTGTCATCGGCGGCGCTTTTGGCAAGATTGTCACCTCGTTTGTCAATGATATCGTGATGCCGCCTCTGGGCAAGTTGGTGGGCGATGCTGATTTTTCCAATCTGTTCATCAATCTTACGGACAAGAACTACGCGACGCTGGCGGAAGCGAAAAAGGCCGGAGCGGCTGTTATCGCCTATGGTTCCTTCATCAATACGATTATTGATTTCCTGTTGGTTGCGTTGGCTGTGTTTATCGTGATCAAACAGATCAACCGGATGCGCAAGCCTGCGGAAGAACCGGCGCCGGCCCGCACCTGCCCGTTCTGCAAGAGTGAGATTGCGGACGATGCGACCCGCTGCCCGCACTGCACCAGCCAGCTGGACTGAGGGATGGTTTCGGTTCTGTTTATCTGAAAATGCCGGCTTGCTCTTCTGGTCCGGTTGCAGTGTAAATGCAGGCGGTTGTCTGTATTTTGTTTCAGATAACTTGATTAAAACAGGTGAAGTTTGTGAAAAACACTTTCAGAAAGACAATTATTTTTCAAATGATTCTGGCCCTGCTTGCAGCAGGGCTGGTTTTTTGTGGTACGGCTGCGGCTGGTTTTGTATCTGCCAGCAGTGACCGGGTGAAGACTATGGGACGGTGGATCCCTGCGGATAACGGCAGTCTGTATGCCGGTCGCGGCGCGGTCATCGCATCGGTGGAGTTTGAAGGAACCGGTGTGCAGGTACAGATGTTCAGCGATTCTGTGAAAGATGTCTGGTGGCTGAAGAAACTGGATGACGGACCGATGGAACGTATCAAGGCCCGCATGGGGATCAACGACCTCTATCAGGATCTTCCGTTTGGGAAACACACGCTGACCATTATCCGGGAGACGGAAGGGATGGGGGGAGTCACCATCCTGCGCGGTTTTATTTTTATAGGCGAAAAAGAAGAGCCTGCTGTCAATACGAGTACGTCTGTGAAAGTTGATACTGTAAAGGATCGGTCTTCAGGTAAACAGGAGCCTGGCAATCCCATTTCCGACAAAAAACTTTCGGCCGGGCGTTCTTCCGACAGGCGGAATGCTGAAAAGCAGCCTGTGAAAAAACCGCATTCCAAAAAGATTCTTTCAGATAAGACGGTTGCTGAAAACGTCTCTTCCGGAGAACCGCTTTCCAAAACAGGCAGTGGTTCCGGAAACGGCGCCTCCGCTGACCCGGACGCTGCTACGGTCCCGTCTGTTCCCCGTCGCAGGAGTATCGAGATAATAGGCGATTCCGTGGCGGCAGGCGCCTTTATTTATCCGGAAGGGGATTATTTTCAGCGTGAGAGCGGCTACCTGGCGTTTGGCCCGCGGCTGGCCCGTATGCTGGATGCGGACTGGAGTTGCGTCGCTTCTTCCGGTGAAGGCGCTGTGCGGAACAATGATGAAAAGGCCCCTTACAACGCAAAGCATGCAGATGAGCAGATTGAACGGGCTTTCTACACCCAGAAGGAGCCGCGGTGGAACAATCAGATGGATGATCCCGACCTGGTCATCCTAGCCTACGGGGAAAATGACTTTAACGATGCGGTGAACCGTCCTTCCGATGAATATTTTAAAATGCAGTACAAAAAGCTGATCCTGAAACTGCGCCAATTCCGCCCCAATTCCGTTATCTTCTGCATGACGCCGGCCAATACCGAAACGAGCAGGCAGTCTGTTCCCGGTATGGGCGGAGCTGTGGAAGAACTGCGGGCGGAAGGGGACGGCAGGGTGTACTTCATTGATCTGAACGCAAACGGCCCCCTGCTGGATCGGTCCGATTTCCTGGACGGGGTTCATCCGCTGTCCAGCGGCCATGAAAAAATTGCGCTGTACCTGCGGGAACGGGTCTGTGCGATTCTCGGATGGAACTGATACGTGTTCCGGAAGCAGTAAAACGGTTGACAAAACAAGAAAAGCAAATTAAGATATTCCTATCAGTTGAGTAGTATTTATTACAAAACCGATAGGAATTACATTTACGAGGAGTGGTAGGAATGAAAAAATTTATTTTAGGATTGCTTTCAGTAGCAATGGCATCCCTGCTTATTACCGGCTGCGGCGGCGGTGCGGAAAAGAAAGCGGCATCTCCGGCGCCGGCGGCTAAGAAGGTAGTAGTCAAGGTCGGGGCTACACCGGTTCCCCACGCGGAACTGCTGAACTTTGTGAAGCCCCAGTTGGCAAAAGACGGCGTGGATCTGCAGATCATCGAATTTACCGATTATGTAAAACCGAACCTTTCCCTGGCAGATAAAGAACTGGATGCTAACTATTTCCAGCATATCCCGTTCCTGGAAAAAACATGCCAGGAGCGCAACCTGAAGCTTGTGGTGCTGGATAAGATACATATTGAACCTATGGGCTGCTATTCCAAAAAAATTAAAAGCCTGAAAGAACTGCCGAATGGCGCCAAGGTCGCCATTCCCAACGATCCCACTAACGGAGGGCGGAGCCTGATGCTGCTGGAAGCGGCCGGCCTGTTGAAATTAAAAGACGGCAAGGGGATCACTGCGACGCCGAACGATCTGGCTGCCAACCCTAAAAACCTGAAGATCATCGAGGTGGAAAGTGCGACGCTGCCCCGTGCGCTGGATGATACGGATCTGGCAGTCATCAATTCCAACTTTGCTATGGAAGCCAAGCTGAACCCGGTAAAGGATTCCCTGTTTATTGAAAAAGATTCCCCGTACGCAAACGTGATCGCGGTACGTGCCGGCGATGAGAAACGCCCTGAACTGGTTAAGGTGGCAAAAGCCCTGAAGACTCCGGAAGTTAAAAAGTTTATCGAGGACAAATACAAAGGCGCGGTTGTTCCCGCATTTTGATGATTTTGCAAAGAAAAAAATTCGCACAATGTGCCCGGCAGAGGATGCCGGGCATTTTGCGTTTTGGACATAAAAGTACCGGCATTCCGGTTGTTTTTTTGAGGTGAATATGATAAAATAAAACGAACAGTTGTTTTGAATATAAAATAAGTTTTGCGAGGTGCAGATTATGGAGCAGGCCGGTATTTTTGATGATCTGGTGAGTCAGCCCCTGGCAGCCCGGCTTCGCCCGGAATCCCTAAATGAATATGTGGGACAGGAACATCTGTTGGGGCGCGGCAGGGTGTTGCGCCGTATGATCGAGCAGGACAGGATTTCTTCGATGATTTTTTGGGGACCACCCGGTGTGGGAAAGACAACGCTGGCTCAGATCATTGCCCGCATGACGCGTTCGGTCTTTATTAACTTTTCGGCTGTTACCAGCGGGATCAAAGAAATCCGCAATGTGATGGAGAAAGCGGAAATGAACCGGCAGATCGGGCAGCGGACCATCGTGTTCGTAGACGAGATCCATCGTTTTAACAAAGCGCAGCAGGATGCATTCCTGCCCTTTGTGGAAAAAGGAAGCATCATACTGATCGGGGCTACGACGGAAAATCCTTCATTTGAGGTAAACGGGGCGCTTCTTTCCCGTTGCCGGGTCTTTGTGCTGCAGTCGCTGGCTGTCGGGGACCTGAAGAAGATGCTGCGTCATGCCCTTGAAAGCCCCAGGGGGCTGGGCGGTCAGAAAATTGAAATCGGGGAAGAACTTCTGGATGTGATTGCGAACTTTGCTAACGGGGACGCCCGTTCGGCCCTTTCCACCCTGGAGATGGTGGTGCTGAACGGTGATGTTGAAGGCGACACCATTGTTGTGAACCGGGATATCCTGGAACAGTGTATCTCCAAAAAGTCGCTTTTATATGATAAGAATGGGGAAGAACATTACAATCTGATTTCGGCCCTTCACAAAAGCATGCGGAACTCAGATCCTGACGCGGCGGTCTACTGGCTGGCCCGGATGCTGGAGGCGGGGGAAGACCCGCTGTATGTGGCCCGCAGGGTCACAAGGTTTGCCAGCGAGGATGTGGGTATGGCGGATCCGAAAGCGCTGGAGATTGCAGTGGCCGCCTATCAGGCATGCCATTTCATCGGCATGCCGGAGTGCACCGTGCATCTGACAGAAGCGGTGGTGTATATGTCGCTGGCCCCGAAGTCCAACGCTATGGAGGTTGCCTATAACATGGCCAGGGAGGATGCGCTGAACATGATCGCAGAGCCGGTCCCGCTGGTGATCCGCAATGCGCCGACAAAACTGATGAGGGAACTGCATTACGGGAAAGGATATCAGTATGCACACGATACGGAGGACAAGCTGACCAACATGCAGTGCCTGCCGGATTCTTTGTTGGGGAAGTGTTATTACCGGCCTACGGACGAAGGATTTGAATCCCGGTATAAGGAGAGGCTGCGCCAGATCAAGGAATGGAAACGGCAGCACGGTGCGAAGGTCTGAGGAGAAGCAGGATGGATGTGCTGGAAAAACTGAAGATTTTAGCCGATGCGGCAAAATATGACGCGGCTTGTACATCCAGCGGTCTGGAACGAAAAGGCGGCGCTTTTGCAATGGGGTCTTCCCGTGACTTTGGCATATGCCACAGCTTTGCAGGGGATGGACGCTGCATCAGTTTGTTAAAGGTGCTGCTGACCAACTGTTGCAGCTTTGACTGCGTGTATTGCGTGAACCGCCGGAGCAATCCAGTGAAGCGGACGGCCTTTGCGCCTCGGGAACTGGCGGATCTGACATGGCAGTTTTACCGCCGAAATTACATAGAAGGATTATTTTTAAGTTCGGCTGTTTGGAAATCGCCGGACTATACCAGCGAGCAGATTCTCAGTGTCCTTGAGGTGCTTCGTAATGAGTACCGGTTTGGCGGGTATATCCACGTAAAGGTGATTCCGGGGACGAGCCCGCTTTTGGTAGAAAAACTGGGCGCACTGGCAGATCGCATCAGTGTCAATATTGAAATGCCTTCATCCGGCAGCCTGAAAAAGCTGGCACCGGATAAACCGAAAGAAAATATCCTGCTCCCCATGAAACAGATTCATGACAAGATCCGGGAGAACCGGGAGGGATGCGGACGTTTCGGCGGCATCCAGCCGGTGGGTAAGCAAAAGGCAATGATAATCGGAACACCGTCCGTGAGGGAAGGGGGACCTCCCTTTCGGAATGGCGGAGACGGACGGTGGAACGGAAATGATGAAAGGGAAATCCGTTTTGCGGAAAAAGCTGGGGCTTGCGCATTGCAGTCCGTCGGGAAAAATATGCTGCAGGGGGCATGGAAGAAGGGAAAGAACCGTTTCGCCCCTGCAGGCCAGAGCACACAGATGATTATTGGCGCTACTCCCGAAAACGACCGGCAGATTCTGCGCCTGACCGAGGATCTGTATCACCGGTATCAGATGAAACGGGTGTTTTATTCCGCCTATATTCCCGTAGTGGAAGATAACAGGCTGCCGGCAAAGGAGACGGTCCCGCCCCTGTGGCGGGAGCACCGCCTGTCCAGGCAGACTGGTTGCTTCGTTTTTACGGATTTACGGCATCGGAATTGCTGGATGAAAAGCATTCCCGGCTCCATCCGTATCTGGATCCCAAATGCTGTTGGGCGCTGCGTCATCCGGAACTGTTTCCGATAGAAGTGAACAGGGCTTCTTTTGATGAACTGCTCCGGGTGCCGGGAATCGGTACCGAAAGCGCGTACCGGATCATGCGGGCCCGAAAGCTGTGTCTGCTGACCTGGGACGGACTGAAACAAATCGGCGTTGTGCTGAAGCGTGCCAGGTATTTTCTTTTGTGCAAGGGGAGGACCTTTCCGCTTTTGTCCCATGACAGGAATGCGTTTTTGCTGGACCTTATGTCCCCAAGGGAGCGGGATTTGTTCAGGCATCAGGAGCGGCATTGGTTCCAACCGTCTTTGTTTGATGATTCTGACGGAAATGCCGGACAGAGGGATGGCATATCTTTTGTTCCCGCATTGGATGACAGGCAGAAGGAGGCGCTGGAATGCGTAGCGATACCGGTGTTTTGCTGACTGGCACTACAGAGCGGGACATGATTCCAGGGCGTGCCTGTTTTTTTGCTGCGATTCCTGCCCCGGTTCCGGACCTGACATATTATTACGACGGCACTTGGGAAGGTTGGCTCTGCTGTATCTGTGAAAGTTATATGGCTAAGGAGATACCTGGGACGGTCATTGCCAAAACAGACGGGGATACAGGCGCTGAGGGAACCCTTTTTTATAAAAAAGTGATTGAAACCAGGCCGGATCTGGCGGAGCGTGTGCAAAGAGGAATCTGTGACAGGATAGGATTTGGTTTCCTGCAGATTTTGAAACGGGCGTTTTGTTCCTGCATGCCGCACAAGGAGGAACAGATGCTGTTGTTTACACACAAAGGATTCCGTTATGGGATGAGTATTCTGCACCTCCGTCAGGATACGGTCGTAAACAGTATTCTTAAAGGATTGCGGGAACTGGGCCGTGAAATTGATAAATGGCTCGGTTTTGTGCGTTTTAGTGATGTACGGGGAATCCTTGTAGCCGTAATCGGAGCGAAAAATAATGTGCTGCCTTTTATGGCGTCCCATTTTTGTGACCGGTATCGCAACGAGCATTTTATGATTTTTGACAGGAACCATAAGATTGCATTGCTGTACCGGCCCGGGGAAAAAGCCATCGTACCCATGGATGGTTTCAGTATTTCAGAAATCAGTGCGGAAGAGAAATATTACCGGAGTCTTTGGAAAAATTATTATGATGCTGTTGAAATCCGGCCCCGGCATAATGAAATCTGCCGTCGCTCCCATATGCCGAAACGGTACTGGGATTTTCTGACAGAAATGACAGAACCAGGGGATTGCACTGCGGAACATAAAGTCATACAATAAATGCGAAACAAATTATATAATGTGTTTGTATGAAGGTATGTTGTGTGAAAGTAAAAATTTGTCTTTTTTGCAAGTTGTGCTGGAATTTTATTGCGGCAGAATGGTGAGCGATATGAAACTTAAGGAAGCTGTTAAGTCAATTAAGGAAGCTGTTAAGTCAAAAAATTGGAAAAGAGTATGCTGGGTTTCCGGTCTGACCATACTGGTTGTCGTAACTGTACTGTTGGTGCTGGCTGAAATTGCCAGTCACAGAGCGGCTATGATTTTCAACCGGGAAATGGAAAAGCAGGATATGCTGCGTGGAAAAATCACAGTAGAAGGGATTGCAGCCAATATCAAAGGTGATGTTGTCTTTGAAAATTTATTGTGGGTAGATCCGTCCGGTGAAGTGATCCTTAAAGCTCCGGAGGGTTCTTTCCGTGTACGACCCTGGGACGTTATTACAAGAAAGTTCAAGTCGACCACGGTTCAGCGCCTGGAGTTGAATAACGCGGTAATCTCTGTCGGATTTGATGAAAATATGCAGGTGGATATACTGACAAGAAAGCAGACAGGGCGGTCCGGTCCGAGAAATTCGAAGCCGTCGTGGAATGCATTTAACCCGGAAAACAGGGAGGCCAATTTCAACCGTAACGGGAAGAAGCTTAAGTGCGAAATCAAACTTAACAACTGCCGTATGGGATACCATTATCGGAACCGGCATTATATTATGAACAATGTCAATATGAAGATGCAACTGGACACATCCGGCACAACTCAGATTGACTTATCTACCGGTAGGTTCGGGGGAACCATGGTAGGGGGCGGGCTTTCCCTTTTTGGTTCCGTTGATTTCAAACCGAAGACGCCTGAGATGGATATAGATGTGACACTCCGGGATGTAGATCCCGACTCGTTGGGTTTCGGTATAAAGATGCATGACCTGATGACCCTTGTGGCCAAGATGAATGGCCCCGTTACAGATCCGCAGGGCAGGGGGACGGTTCGGATGGAGCAACTGATCATACCGGGGTTGCGTTTTACAAAGGTACTCGGTGATGTGTATTATAGCAAATCCGTTTTCCGGCTGAGCGATGTTCAGGCAAAGGTGTTCAGCGGAGACCTGAGGGCCCGGGGTGATTACAATCTTGATACTCGTGAATATAATATTTATGGCAAGGCAACAAAACTGGACAGCCGGATCGCGTTGAATGACTGGAGCTTTATCTGCCCGGTGGATTTGGAACTGACGGTGCGGTGTGATGGGAATCCGCGCAATACCCTCGCCTATGGGAAGTTTTCTTCTGGAAAAGGACACTATTCCTTTATCCACTTTGACCGTCTGGAGGGACGGTTCAGTAACCAGTTCAAGGAACTGAGCATTTATGACGCAAAGATTTTGACGTCATACGGTGCAATTACCACGGATGCGTTCAGTATTACACAGGGCAGGGTAAAACTTGGAGATATTATTTATACGGATCCGGAAACCGGCAAGACGATTGTATTGAAAAAAGCGGACAGGAAACCGGATGAAGGGTCAGGCGAGAAAGCAGATCGGGAACCGATGACCGGGGATAAACAAGCAAACAGGAAAACCGGAAGTTTGAAGTAAGGTGAAAGTATGCTGCATTTGGTTTGTGCGCCCATCGGCTGCAACGCAGCCGGTAATTTTTATGACAAAGCCCTGGCGCAGGGGTATCATGACGCCATGCTTGTGACCGCATCCCGTCCATTGGTGGGAAAAGCCCGGCAATATGGGGTCAACGCGGCGGGTTTTGATTATCTGGCCAATGATATCCTGCGGCATTGTGGTCTCCTTGGCGCAAAGAAAATCAGCCGTTGTGCCCAGGAGCTGATTATCCGGGAGATTTTGGAGAAACTGCTGCGGGAGGGGAAGCTTGTCTATTTTGCGGACATGATCTCTAAAAAAGGCTTCCTTCATTCTATGACCGCGCTGATGGATCAAATTGGCAGCTGCGGCGCCACGCCGGAGGAAATTGAAACTGCATTTTCCCACTGGGATGGAAGGGCTTCTTCTTTACGCAGGAAAGATGCGGAAGTGGCAGCCATATTCCGGGAATATCTTTCGTACCTCATAAAGCACAACCTGTTCGATGTGCAGGGGCTGTACCGGATGGCAGCCGAGGAGTTGTCCAAACTGGAAGACGCATCACAGGTGTTGCCTTGGAAAACGCTGTATTTTACAGGGTTTTATCAGTTTGACGCCCTGCAGACGGAAATCGTACACCGTCTCAGCCAGTGTATTGAGGTCTGGGTTGCGCTGCCATATGAAACGACCCGGCCGGAGCTGTACGGGGTAACGGAATTTACTTATGGAAGCCTGATGGGATACGCGGTGGAGGAACGGGCTGCGCTGCCGGTGAAAACAGCCAGGACGGCTTCTCTGGAGTATCTCCTGCAGAATCTGCGCAATCCGGGCAGAAAAGCCGTTCCGGTTGACGGCAGCATTGAAATCTGGCAGGCGGCGGACAAGACAGAGGAAGTCAGGAATGTGCTGCGGGAAATAAAATTGCAGATACGGGATTGCGGAATACGGCCTGACGAGGTTGCCGTGGTTGTGCGCCGTATGGATGATTACACCGGCATACGTGCTTTGTGCGACGAGTACGGGATTCCGGTGCAGATGGCGGATAACGCCCTGCTTTCGGCGAATCCTGTCTTCCGGTATGTAATATCGGTTTTGCAATTGGTGACCTTGGGCGGGCGGGAGAAGACGGAGGCCTGTATCGGATTTCTGTCACTTCCCTTGCAGCGGTTTGTTTTGGGACTGGAGCCCGAAACTGTTTCGGACATTGTATCTTATCGCTATTACACGGATTCCGGGGAAGTGCTGGAGAAGGTTGTTGCTGCCTGTCCGGAGGGGGACGGGGTGCAGCGGCTCTGGCAGGTGATCGGGCAGATTCCGGACAAAGCGCCGGTACGTGAATTCAGTGACCGGATTACCGTCCTCCTGGACTCCCTCGACCTGTTCCATAAAGCGGGTCAGGCATACCGGCAGGGAGAGATCACCTTAAAAGAATTCAAGAATATTACCTGCGCGGCCGAATCCCTCAAGGTTTTGCTGCAGCAGCTGCCGTTGGACTATCAGATGGGGGGCCTTTCTGAAAGGCCTGTTTCCTGCTCGGATTTTGCCGAGGCGCTGGCTATGGCGGCTAAAGGAGGGATCGTTTCCCTCTGTCCGGAAAATAAAGAGGGTATCGCCGTGCTTTCGGCCGTGGAAACAGATGATACAGCCTTCAGACAGGTCTATGTTCTGGGATTACAGGAAAACCGGTTCCCCTTTTTAAAACATGAAAACTGGATCTATAACGACAGGGAGCGCGTGGAGCTGGCTTCCCTGGGAATCCTGCTGCCTTGTTCTTCCGACGGATATAAGGAAGACATCCATTTTTTTGCTAATACCTGTGCGGCCGCCACAGAACGGATGGTACTGTCTTTTTCCACGGAAGAAGATCGGATGGCGTCCCCTTATATCGGAGAGCTTCTGGCCCTGTTCACCGGGCTGAAGATACAGGAAAAAAACATTGCGAGAACGATGGCCGACTGTCTGTCCCGGGAGGAACTGGAGGTTTCGCTGGCCCGGCAAGGACTGACCGGCTGGTTGGAAGAAGTGGCAGGACCGGAACTGGTGGAGGCGGGAAAGAGCGATGGGAAACGTATAAAGAACGAAGCCGGATGGAACGGCGTGCTAGAAGAGGAAGGATTGGTGCGGCTGCTGGCACAGCATATAGGGAACCGTTTCAGCGCTTCAGGGCTTGAAACATACCGGGGCTGTCCTTTTCGGTTCCTGGCATTGTATGGCTGGCGTCAGAAAGAAACGGAAGCTGCCGGGGAGGACGTTACCCCAATGCAGAAGGGGAACCTTTTGCATATGGTACTGGAACGGTTCATCAACCGTCATTTGAACGGTACGCTTTCTTCTTCACAGGGGGAGGCGCTGCAAGCGGAACTGGACAGGATTTTTGCCGATGTCGTCGGGGAGATGGATAAGGCCGGCGACCTCTATGCGGGAGAATTCTGGAATCAGGACAAACGCGAGACGGAGATAAACTTACAGCGCTGGCTGAAGAAGGAGATTGAATACAGCGAGACAGGAAGTTTCCGTCCCGTTTATACAGAAAAAGAATTCGGTATGGGCGGTCATGAAGGAATCCCGTTCGAACTTGAAGGCGGGGAACGGATATTCCTGAACGGAAAGATTGATCGGATCGACAGGGATGGGAACGCATTTTACATTACGGATTATAAAAGCGGAAAAGTGCCGTCCCAAAGTGATTTTCTTGATGGTGACCTGCAGATGCCCCTTTATATCCTGGCTGCGGAAGAAATACTTGCAGGAACGGATCGTGCAGAGGTCATCGGCGGAGGCTATTATGCGTTGAAAGAAGGGGAGCGAAAAAGCAGTTTCCGGTTTCCGGATACGGTGGACGGTTCTGTGAAGGTTCCCTGGAAAACATGGTCAAAAAAGAAAGATAAGGACGGAAATGGAGAAGTTCCTGCCGACAGCGCCGCTTTGCGGAAAGCCGTAAAAGAATTGCTGTCGAAGATGTTGCGGGATCTGCGTGGCGGCCGGTTTACACCGACCCCGGAAAAAGAGTGTATGAAAACCTGTCCTGTTGCGAAGATATGCCGGTTTGACCTGGTATCGCAGGAAAGCTGTGAGGAGGAAACGGATGGATGCGTTTAAGTTTACGCCTGCCCAGGCCCGGGCAATCCATTGCATTGACAGGAATGTTTCTGTTTCAGCCGGGGCGGGGAGCGGGAAGACCCGGGTACTGGTACAGCGTTTTCTGTATATCGTATCTATGGGAATCCGAAATCCGGAAAAAAAGGTGTTGCCACAGGAGATACTGGCGGTGACCTTTACCCGTAAAGCTGCGGCTGAGATGCGGGAACGGATCCGGAAAGAAATGGAAAAGAAGGTTTCTGGGAATGTGGACGAAACCTATTGGCAGGAGCAGATCAAAGCTCTTTCTGTGGCGTCGATCGGAACAATTCACAGCTTCTGTAGCGGCCTGCTGCGGTCAGCCCCTGTGGAATGCGGGCTGGATCCGGATTTCGTCGTAATGGAAGAAAACGACAGCAGTGAATTTCTGAAAACGGAGACCCGGAATCATCTTCGCAGCATGCTGCGCAGGAAAGACGAAGCCGCAACGGTACTGTGTGCGGAATACGGAAGCAGCAGCCTGTTGGAGCAGACCTGCCTTCTTCTGCAGAAAGGGATCACGCCTGAAAAGGATATATCCCTTTCCGCATATCAGGCGGTACTGGACAGGGGGCGGCAGGAAGCTGCTGCGATAAAAGAAGAGCTTACCCGGGAGTTTGTGGACGCCTGTTCGGCAAGTAATCAAAAAATATTGGAACCGGCCCTGGATAGGATCCGGGATGCGCTTTCAGAACCGGATCTGCCGGAAAATGCGAGATATTTGCAGACGATTGCAGGGAATCTGAGCACGCGGGCAAAAAATGACAAAATAATGATTGGAAATTTAAAAGAGCGGATGCAAAATGTTTGCCTCTGTCCTTTATGTGCGAGCGCTTTGACCCTGCTGCCGTTTTGGCATGAGTACCTTCTGTGCATGCAGACCGCACTAAATGAAAAGAAGCGCCTGCAGGGGAAGCTGTCCTTTGACGATTTGGAAACAATGGCGTTGGAACTTTTGGAAGGGCATCCGGATGTGCTGGAGAGATACCGGCGGAGGTTCCGGTACATCATGGTCGATGAGTTTCAGGATACCAACGAACGGCAGCGCCGGCTAATCTATCTGCTGTGCGGCGGGAACAAGGAGGTTCTGAAAGGGAACTGCCTCTTCGTTGTTGGTGATCCGAAGCAGTCCATCTATCGTTTTCGCGGAGCAGATGTCAGCGTTTTTTCCAGGGTGCGGCAAGAGATGAACAACGGTGGAGGGGAGGTCATCCTGCTAGATGACAACTTCCGGACTGTGACGCCAGTTTTGGATCTTTGCAATGGTGTCTTTTCCGGGTTGATGGGAAAGGACAGGGGAAAAGATGTTTTTTATGAATCCCTGAAGCCCCATAGGGCAGATGTTATAAAACCTGAGTTTACCGTGTTCCATTACAGTAACGGGCTGCCTGTCGCAAAGGCCAGGAAAAAAGAGGCGGACTGTCTTGCGGACCGGTTGAAAGAGCTGCACGGGGAAGGACTGGCCTATAAAGATATGGCTGTCTTACTGCAGACGATGACCCATATTGATATACTGACGGAAACGTTCCGGGAACATGGAGTGCCCTGTGCAGTGGTAGACGGAAGAGGATTCTATGACCGGATTGAGATCCGGGATATGGTCGATTTGTTTTCCTTTGTGATGAATCCTCATGATAATCTGAACCTGGCAGCCGTCCTGCGGTCGGTTTACTTCGGATGGGATGACGAGATGCTGACCGGATGGATGCTTGCTTTATCAGACCGTAACCGGAACGGGGGAGCGGCTGTTTCACTGTGGTCTCTCCTGTCGCAGCCGGAAACTGCGGAAACTCTGCAAAAAAATCCTGCGGCCTTTCGGAGCGTTATGCTTTTACGGCGTTTGCTGACGGCGGGAACCATGTTGAACCTGCCTGATTTTTGCAGGGAGATGCAGAAGATCCTTCATCCGGAAGCTGTTTTGGCCATGCAGTATAACGGGGAGGAACAGTTGGCAAATATCCGGAAATTTTTCCGGTTAGCTGGCGCATTTGCTGCAGAGCATCAGGGAAGCGTACCGGATTTTGCGATGCATCTGTTTCATCTTCAGGAGAGTGGAGTTCGGGAGGCGGCTGCCGATGTGGAAGCGGATGATGCGGTGCTGCTGATGACGGTTCACAAATCAAAAGGGTTGGAATTCCCCGTGGTGGCACTTCCGTTCATGGACACAGGGCTGAAATCAAATACGGATAAGGCGGTGCTTTTTCCTGGACTTGGGTTGGGCATATCCGTGCGGGACTACAACGGAAAGGTGGTTGACAGTCCTGTTCTCAAAGAAATTAAAAAACTTGATAATGAAAAGGAAGCAGAAGAGAAGATCCGATTACTGTATGTTGCCATGACCCGTGCAAGGGACAGGTTGATCATGTCGGGTGGATTGAAGGAGACAACGAGGCAGTCAACCGCGGTTCACTGGATAAATAGTCTGTTGGCAGTTTTGCCGGAAAACTGCCAGGATATCCGGCGCGCCGATATAAAAGTGGAAGACGATGCGGACACAGAAGAAGCGGTTCTGCCGGAAGCGAGGGAGGAAACGAGGGAAGAAAAATCCTTCGCGGCGGCCCTGCATAACGTAAAACCGCTGGACAGCTTCGGAGGAAGTTCCATGATATGGTTTTCTGCGTCATCGCTTCAGGAATACGCATATTGTCCTCGCCGGTATTACTATCAGTTCATTGAACAGATCCCGCCCGTGGATATTCAGGAGACATTGGGAAAGAACCTGCCCGCGGCGCAGCTTGGGACACTTGTCCATGAAGTGCTGGAAAAATACGGGAAATGGCGAATGGATCATCAGTTTCGGGAAAATGAGTCCGTCTGGCGCAAGATTTTTACGGAGTGTGCGGAAAGACTTACCGGAGGAAAGTCGGACCTGGCCTGCAATGCGGAAGATATGCTGTGCCGGTATCTGTGTTCGCCTCTGTACAAGGCGTTTTCCGTACGACAAAAATATGCCGAATACGGATTCCGGCTCCCGCTGCTGCGGGATGAAAGGCATACATTTACGATTACCGGGTTTATTGATGCCATTGCGGAAGATACGGACGGCTCCCTCCGGCTTGTGGATTATAAATCCGGACAGGTTAAGGAGCAGGGTGAAGTTAACAGGGGATATGCATGGCAGCTTGCCCTGTATAAGATTGCGGCCGAAACATTGCTGAAAAAACCGGTGAGCGGGGCATCCTTGCATTTTATCCGGAACAGCAGCGAGTGGATATTGCCGGATACGGATTATCAGTCGGAAATCCTTGCGCTGTGCGGTGAAATTGCGGATAAGAAGATGGAGGAAGACTTTGCTGCAAATCTTTCGCATTGCGATTACTGCCCGTTTTCGTACATGTGCAGGAAATGACAGGGGCGCAACGGGAATAGAAAATTTTTGGTGAACTATTTTTGTTTTGCGGGAAAAAAATCCCTAAGAATGCGAAAATATGGTAAAATATAACATTATAAGAACATATTAGAAATGCTGTCTTTAGGATCTGTCCGGCAATCTGTCCGGCTCAGATATTTCTGAAAGCGGTGCCAGAAGGACATTATGCCGTGTCCGTCAGGATTGGCGGAGCAGCACGTTAAGGTTCCTGTTAAGTTTGGAAAAGGAGTGATTGAAATGGCAAACGTATCCCAGGAAACGATGATGTTCAAAAGAAACCGGGAAAAGGCTCCGGTGGAGCAGACTGTCAGAGAAGTTTGTGATGCCCTTACTGAAAAAGGATATAACCCGAAGGATCAGCTGGTGGGATACCTGCTTTCCGGTGATCCGACCTATATTACAAGCTATAAGGACGCCCGCAACAAACTACGCCAGTATGAAAGATACGAACTGGTGGAAGCTTTGTTGGAGACATATTTGGCCGTAATCCGGAAATAGGACCGGTATCTGCTGATGAGAATCATGGCTCTTGACCTGGGTTCCCGTACGATCGGCGTGGCTGTCAGCGATATGACCGGGTTGATCGCCAGCGGTGTGGAGACCATACATAGGACTTCTCCCGAACGGGACTTTTCCCGGCTTGGAGAACTTTTCCGGGAATGGGATGCAGGCGAGATTGTGCTGGGGTATCCTAAAAACATGAATGGCACTATCGGGGAAAGGGCAAAGGTTTCGGAATCATTTGCCGCAGAACTGAAACAGCGGTTTCCCGGTATTCCGGTCATCCTGTGGGACGAACGGCTTTCTACGGTTGCTGCTGAGAAAGTCCTTATCGATGCCGATCTGCAACGAAAAAAACGGCGTAAGGTAATTGATATGATGGCGGCTGTCGTGATCCTGCAAAATTATTTGGACAGCAGGGCTCTGCGCAGGCCGACTGCCCTGAAACCTGATTGACGGAAAACAGGAACGTGCCTGTTGAACAGGTTGAGTGATGTTGGCTGGTGTTGGAACTGTTTTGCCGGCGCCATTATGAAGTTCCTGTATGGTATGGGTGGATAAGAGTGGAAGAGATTTCTTCGAAAAACAGAATTATTATGGGCGGGGCGCTGGCAATCCTGATTGTCATTGCCCTTATTATTAAATTGGGCGGCGGGGCTGCCGCAAAGCTTGCGGAGCAGATGCTGGAAAGGCAGAACGTGGTGTCCGGGACGCTGGCATACGAAAAAATCAATGCCGGGTTCGCAGGGGATGTTGAAATTCGCAATCTTGTATGGAAGGCTCCGAATGGGGGGACTAAAATGGAGATCCCCCTGATGACTGTTTCCGTGAATTTCTTTGACGCACTGCGCCAGGGCGGCGGTGTTGCATCTGTTGCTAATATCGTTTTGAACAAACCGAAATTTTATGGTGTATATGAAGAAGGGCAGGGACTGGACCTGCTCAACCTGCTGAAGGTGGCCGGCCAGGAAACGATCGAGGTTGGGAAGAAAGCCGATATTCCTGTGCATCCTACGGACTTTCGCGGCCTGATTGAAGTGAAAGACGGCACGGTGGATCTGACCTCGAACGGGAAAATAGTGAATCTAGATAAATTGAATTCCCAGATGGCATTTAAGCAATATCCGCTGATTCGGACCAGCACCACAGCCAGTAAGGGAAGTTGTGATTTGGTTTTGAGCATGGATTATGAAAATGGGACGGCCAAGGTCCAGGGCGAGGCCAAGAATGCGGAAGTGGCAGATGTGATGGCCATGTATCCGGATCTTAAAAATATAAAGGTTGTTTCAGGAACAATTCCCACTGTCAAGATCGATGCATCCAAAGATAAAGACGGATGGCACATCCGTTTGGAAGGAAAACCCCGCAACATGGCAGGGGAGTTTTTTGGAATGAAGTTTTCGGGTGGGGAAGGCAGTTTTTCCGCAGATCGGGATGTGGCAATGCTGCAGTCTGTCAGGGCTGATGTGAACGGGATGCCCGTGATGCTCCGGGGTACGATAAGAAGCGGAAGAGGGACGCCGTTCCCCCCGGGATTTGACCTGGAATTTTCAGCAGACCGTTTTAAAACCCAGACCCTGAGCAAAGGATTGTATCTGGATGACGGAGCTGTCACACTTTCAGGCCGTCTGACCGGTAATGCGGTGGAGCCTGAACTGAAAGGAATCTTTTCCAGCGATTACCTGTTGGCTTCTCCTCTTAGACTTACGGGAGTGCGAGGGTCATTTGCATGGGAAGCCGGGAAATTTACGTTAAAAGATGCGGAAGCCATGGGTGCGGGGACGAAAATCTCCATCAGCGGTTCTCTGATGATTCCCGGAGGGGAATATGATCTGACTCTTTCAGGGCAAAACCTGGAAGCGGGATCACTGACAGATAACCGGGTTACAGGCCTTTTTTGGATGAAAGCGCAGGTCTCCGGAAAAGACCAGGCTGATTCCGCCGCAGGAAACGGGCAGTTTATTATGCAAAAAGGGCGCTATTATAGCACAGAAGGAAATCTTCGAAGTGAAGAGATCCGCCATTTGGAAGGAAATATCCTGATCCGTGACGGAATGCTTGGGAGCCGGGATGCTGAAATCAAGCTCGGGCGGAACAAATACAGCGTATCTGTGACCGCAGGGAATAAAGAGTCGGCGGAAGTCAAAGTCGGGAAAAAGATTTCTTCTTCTTTGTTCTAGGCGGTAAATCTTTAAAGAATAGTGAAACCAACAGTAATCACATTTGCACCATACGGATGCCAACCGTCGGTGAGTTAAAACGGCATATCGTTCACACAGTAAAAAAGCCTTAAAACCATACAGAAATAGTAAAATGCGCATAGCGTATTAAAACTGTCAAATATATTAAGAATCAATCGTATCAAAAGCAGGAGCATCTTATAAGATTTGTAAAGAGGAGAGGAGTTATCATGGCAGACAAAAACCATACGGAAATCATTGAAGAAGAGACAATGAAAGAAGAAATTAGTGAAGAAGAAACGATAGAAACCTATGAGTTTACTGATGAAAATGGCGTGGATCACTGTTTTGTGGTGGAAAGCCGGTTTAAGGTGGGGCAGGATGATTATGTGGCGCTGTTGGAAGTGGATCCTTCGGTCTTTTCCGAAGAAGAGGATTGTGAATGCGGCTGTGACCACGACCACGGACATGCGCATAATCACGAACATGAACACACCTCTGTCCAGGAAGATGAAGACGGGGAAGACGGACCGAATATCATCCTTGCCAAAATTGTGGAAGACGGGAATGGTGATGTTGATATCCAGGTTCCTTCTGACGAAGAGTTTGAACAGGCAAAGCTCGTCTATGAGTCACTGGACGACTGAGAATGTTTTGCGGTTTGGTTTTGTGAATGATGGCAGGCTGTCTGGCATATTTGCTGGAAAATAAAAAACGGAGTAATATCTTCCCTTGTATTGACATAGAACGGAGGCAGTGGATTTGATTAAACGCCTGATTCCATTATTACTCGCTTTTACGCTGATGCTGGGGCTTGGCGCATATTGGCTTCTATATTTTACTGGGAATAATACGGAATTTGCCCAGGGACGCCGGTATCTGGTGACGATCAAACCCGGTATGACAACGGCGGATATAGCAGATTTGTTACATAAAAAACATCTGGTGAAGACGCCGGAGGCATTTCGCATGGAAGCCCGCCTGCGCGGGCTGGCAGGAAAGCTGGAAGCTGGACGATATGAGATCGTGGGCGGGATGTCCAACCGCGAGATCGTCGATATCCTTTCCAAAGGGCAGACCTATAATGTGAAGTTTACTGTCCCGGAAGGATTCAACGTGGTAAAGATAGGGCGAAGGCTCGAGGCGGAAGGACTGGGAGAAGCCAGGAAGTTTGAGGAAGCGGCACGTAATTATACACCGTATCCCTACATGGAGACTGATAACCCAAATGTGATTTTCAAGGCGGAGGGGTTTATCTATCCTACGACATACAAGCTTGATCCGGATATGTCGGAAAAGGAGATCCTGTCCCTTATGGTGAGGACCTTCAATTCGGAGATGAACCGGGAGAATATTCCCGCACTGGCAAAAGAAAAGAAAATTAATTTGCGGGATCTTGTAAGTATTGCGTCCATGGTAGAACTGGAAGCCGTTCATCCGGAAGAGCAGCCGCGTATTGCCGGTGTGTTTCTAAAACGGCTGCATATTTTCATGCCTATCCAGTCTGATACGACGATACAGTACCTGTTAGGAGCCCAAAAGGAAGAGGTCACCATCGCAGACACTAAGATATCCAGTCCTTACAATACGTATCAGAACACGGGGCTCCCACCGGGGCCTATCGGATCGCCGGGAATGAGTGCGATCAAGGCGGTGCTGTATCCGGAAGTGACGGATTATCTGTATTTTGTGGCGGAAAAGGATGGGCATCACCGCTTTACGAAAACCTATCAGGAGCATTTGCGGGCTATCGAGGAGATCCATCGGAAAGACTGAGGATTTTACCGGATCCTTCTGTGAGGGATCGGAATCCGATGGGATGTGAATTTTACCGGCTGTATGGAATGTGTTCCTCTGAAATTAAATGGAAAACCGGATTGTAAAATCGCGGGAAAAACATACCGCGATTTTTTATCAAAGAACGGTTTTGTGAGACAGGATGATGAAGAAACTGATCAAACCGGAGCTTTTGGCTCCCGCGGGAAATATGGAAAAATTGAAGATGGCCCTGCTGTATGGCGCCGACGCTGTATATCTGGGGGGAAAGATCCTGGGACTCAGGGCTTTTGCAGGTAATTTTTCCATGGAAGAGATGAGGCAGGCGATCGAGTTTGCCCATAGTCTTCATAAAAAGGTCTATGTTACGGTAAATATTTTTGCCCATAATGAAGACTTGGCCATTTTGCCGGACTATCTTTTGGGTCTTCAGGATATGAATGCGGACGCGCTTCTGATTTCGGATCCGGGTGTCTGGGCTGTTGCGCGGCAGGTCGTGCCGGATATGCCATTGCATGTCAGCACGCAGGCCAATACAACGAACTGGGCGGCTGTGAAAGCCTGGGAGCAGGCGGGTGCAAGCAGGGTTGTTCTCGCCAGGGAACTGTCTTTGGCAGAAATTAAGGAAATTTCCGATAAGACGGATACGGAACTGGAAGTTTTCGTACACGGGGCCATGTGCATCTCTTATTCCGGCCGGTGCTGGCTCAGCAGCTACCTGACAGGCCGCGATGGGAATCGCGGGGCCTGTGCGCAGGTATGCCGCTGGGAATTCGGCCTGACAGAAAAAAAGCGTCCGGCAGAAATATTTGACGTTGCAGAGGATGAGCGCGGTACATATATAATGAACTCAAAAGATCTCTGCCTGCTTTCCTGCCTGCCGGAACTGATACAGGCAGGCGTTTGCAGTTTTAAAATTGAAGGCAGGATGAAAAGCGCGCATTATGCGGCAAGTGTCACCAGCGTGTACAGAAGGGCTATTGATTCCTGCTGGCAGGATCCGGCGCGATATGCCGTGCGGCAGGAGTGGCTGGATGAACTGGAAAAAGTATCCCACCGTCCCTATACGTTGGGTTTTGCCCTGGGTAAGCCGGGTCAGGATGCCCAGGTCTACGCCACGTCTTCCTATTTGCAGACCCATGAATTTACCGGACTGGTTCGGGGCTGGGAAAACGGCAGGCTGACAGTGGAACAGCGGAACCATGTAAGCGAAGGGGAGACGATGGAGATTTTCTGTCCGGATGGGAATCTGCTCACAATGGTTCTTCGCGATATGAGGGATCTGGATGGGAACCCTATTGCCAGCGCACCTCATGCCCAGCAGGTCTTCACCTGTGCAGCTGAGCAGGAAATACCGGTTTCTTCCATTCTGCGCCGCCGGATACAATAAATTTGTAGTAGCGCAAATGATGATAATATGATACAATAATTTGGCAAATTATTGTGTTAAAGAAGGTTTGAAACGTTATGGAAAGAATAGGCAGAATCTTTAAGTTCATGAAAGCTCATGACCTGGATTGTATTGCTGTCAAAGATGTCTCCACGATTCGTTATCTTACCGGTTTTACAGGAGATTCCAGCATACTTTACGCCGATGACCGGATTGCGGTGCTGATTACGGACGGGCGCTACTTGGAACAGGCCCGGTCCCAGCTGAAGTACTGCCGCGTGCTGGAATACACGGCAGCCCGGAACAGCAGTATCTGGGAAGTGGTTGCGGAACTGGCGGGAAAACATCAGAAGATTGGGTTTGACGGGGATGTCTATTCTTTTGAGGACGCGAAGGCGTTGAAAGGTGTGCTTCCGGAAAATGCGGAACTTCTTAGCGTCAGTCTTCGCGAGTTGCGTCTTGTGAAAGATGAACACGAACTGAAAAGTTTATGGCAGGCGTTCAGGATTTCGGATATGGCATTTGAAAGGCTGTTGAAGGAAATCAAGGCGGGCATGACGGAAAAAGAGCTGGCGGCCCGGCTGGAATATTATATGCGCAGCCTTGGTTCGGAAGGGGTGTCCTTTGACACGATCGTTGCATCCGGCCACAGAAGCGCACTGCCTCATGGGGCTCCTACCGATAAGGAAATCGAGGTGGGAGATTTTGTCACCTTTGATTTTGGGGCGTTGTACAACGGGTATCATTCGGATACAACGCGAACCGTTGTCATGGGTATGGCCAACTCATGGCACCGGGAGATCTATACAGTGGTCCATGAAGCCCAGTACAGAGGCATCAAAGCCGCAAGGCCCGGGATCACAGGCAAGGAACTGGATGCCCTGATCCGGGACTACATAGATTCCCGGGGTTATGGGAAGTACTTTACACACGGGCTGGGTCACGGAGTCGGCCTTGAGATCCATGAACTGCCAAACATCAACAGCCGGGGAGATATAGTGCTGAAAGAAGGAATGGTTTTTTCCATTGAGCCCGGAATCTATATCCAGGGCCGGGGCGGAGTGAGGATCGAAGACACGGTGGTTCTGACGGCAGAAGGCGCCCGTAGCCTTACTTCTCTGAAGAAAACCTTGACGGAAATAGTATAAACAGGTAAGATTAATTTGTTTAAAATAATAAATTTGATATTATCATGAACACAGGAGGATGTATCTATGGTATCAACCAACGAATTTAAGACAGGCCTGACGGTTACGATCGATAATGATCCCTGGCAGGTTGTGGAGTTCCAGCATGTAAAACCGGGTAAAGGTGCGGCTTTTGTCCGTGCGAAGATGCGCAATCTGGCTACCGGTGCTGTCGTAGAGCGTACTTTTAATGCTGGGGAACGCATGCCGAAAGCAAATATTGAACGCCGTGTCATGCAGTATTTGTATGAAAACGACGGAAATTTTGTGTTCATGGATAACGATACCTATGAACAAACTGAACTGAGCAGGGAGCAGCTTGGGAACGGTATCAATTTCCTGAAAGAAAATATGGATGTCAAAGTTATTTCTTATGAAAACCGCATTTTGGGTGTTGAACTTCCCAATACGGTGGAATTGGTAGTGGTCAAGACCGAACCGGGCATCCGTGGGGATACGGCAACCGGCGGAAGCAAGCCTGCTACCATGGATACTGGCTATGTCGTCAAGGTGCCGCTGTTCATCAACGAAGGGGATCATCTGCTGATTGATACCCGCAGCGGCGACTATATTCAGCGGGCTTAACAGATATAAGATTCCGGGGGGTTCTGAAGGGAGCCCCCTTTTTTCTTTTGTCTGCAGGTTAGTATCTGATAAAATGTTTATTTGTTTCCGGCGTTGTGGTATAATAATGCAAAGTTTAATAATGGGGTATAGTGTCTGTTCTGTAGAATTTTTGCATTGTGTGAAAGCAATGATCCGGATAAACAGAAATTATTAAATTATGCATTACGAGGAATCATTAATTGAGATGGCATAGCAGGTTTTAATACCGGGGCTTGGGAGGCGTAGATGGCAGATAAAGAGTTGGCAAAGGGAAAGCCAGACCATTCCAAAAACAGTCCTGCTACTGTTTCTGAAGAGGAAGACCTGGGGTACATTGAACTGACGGATGAAGTGATTGCCATAGTGGCGAGCCTTGCAGCCATGGATGTACCTGGTGTGATAGATATGAGCACGGGGTTCCGCGAGGGAATCAGCAATTTTCTCGGAAAAAAAAGTTTGGCAAAAGGCGTCCGGGTGAAAGTGACGGGACACAGCTGCCGGATCGCTGTTTATGTGACGTTGGAATACGGATGCAATATTCCGGAAGTGGCGATGAAGCTTCAAAAAAAAGTAAAAAGCGCTGTGGATGAAATGACGGAATATACAGCTGAATTTGTGGATGTTCATGTCGAAGGGGTCAAACGCAGGGAAAAAAGCGAACTGGAAATCAGTTTTAATAATCCGGACGGAGAGATGTCTGACAGTATTTTTAATTAAGGAGCGTGGGTAAATATGGGCATACCTGACCGAATCATATTGACGCTATACACTTTTTTGATGGCGGTTTTTGCCGTAGTGTTGGTTTTGACTACTTTGGGGATGATCCCTTCCAATTTTTTCATGTACATTATCACAGCCCTGCCGGGAAACTGGGAATTTGCGGCAGGGGGTGTCATATTATTTCTTATCAGCGTGCGTCTGCTTTTGGCAGGTATCGGTGTGTTTAGCGACAGTAACAGCAGCACTCTTATGCTTTCTGATGCGGATTCTGGCAAGACGGTTGTTTCGAAACGGGCTTTGGAAGAATATATCAGCGATATAGCCCAGGAGGTGTATGGAATATACGGCGTGAAAGTGGCAGTACGGACGGAGGATAAGACTACGATCAACGCCCGTATCCATGCTTCGCTTGAACCGGGGGTCAATGTATTTGAAATCACTGAGGAAGTGAAGGATAATGTTAAGGAAACAATAAAAAAAGTTGTAGGGCTTGAAGTGAAAAATATAGAAATTTATTTTAAAAAGATAAAGACCCATGCGAAGGAAAAAGGTTAAGGACGGGGAGGTACTGCGATGTTTAAGGATATTATTACTGACATCTGGCTCAATTATCGCGGGCGCTTCTTATGCTCATTGACAGGCTTGATCATAGCTTCCCTGTTTTTGCTGGCCGGTTTCTGGCAGACCCTGTTCCTATTATTGTTTGTGGCGGGTGGTTTTTTTATCGGTTATAAAATTGATAAAAAGGAAGACCTGGTGGAATGGCTGGACCGGCTTCTTCCTCCCGGGTATCATAAATAAGGAGCCGCTGATTGGTCGGAGGTTCCGTAAATGGAGGTTTGGCATATATGATTAGTTGCCAGAGAGATGGTGCTGCAAAGTTTGTTCCAAATGGATTTTACTCAGGCGGAGCCTGAAGAGGCATTGAAAATTTCCTTCGGTGTGCAGTGTGATGAGGAAAAGTGCGATGAGGCAGAAAAGGCTTTACCGTATGCGGAAAAAGTGTTAAAAGGAACCGCATCGCAACTTCAGGAAATAGATGCGCTGATCGGAAAGTATGCGATTAATTGGGAAGTCAGGCGGATGCCCGGTATTGACCGGAACATCCTGCGGATGGCTGTTTATGAAATGCGTTTCGCAGAGGAAAAGCTGCCTGTGACAGTGGCTGTCAATGAAGCGGTGGAGCTCGCCAAACAATTCGGTTCAGACAAGTCCGCCCGTTTCATTAATGGCGTTTTGGGAAGGCTGATGCGGGAAGAAAAATGACAGAAGCAATTTATCTCGGCATTGATACCAGTTGTTATACGACCTCTGTTTTATTCATGGATCGGCAGGGAAGAGCTGTATCGGAAGCTCGGAGGATCCTGCGTGTGAAACAGGGCGGGTGTGGGCTGCAGCAGTCGGAGATGGTGTATCAGCATACCCGTAATTTGCCGGATCTGATGGAACAGGCCATAAAGGGACATGAATTTTCTTTGCGGGGAATCGGTGTGTCGGTTCGGCCGCGTCCCCGGGAGGATTCATACATGCCTGCTTTTTTGGTGGGGCAGGGCCTAGCTCGTTCATTGGCTGCGCTGCACGGCATCCCGGCCTGGCAGATCAGTCATCAGGAAAACCATTTGGAGGCGGCCCTATGGTCCGCAGGCGGTCCTGATTCGGACAGGTTCTTTTTTTTGCATGCATCGGGGGGAACCACGGATCTGCTGCTTGCGGAAAGAAAAGCTGGAAGATTTGTGTTGACCGAGATTGGAAGCAGCTTAGATCTGCATGCCGGCCAGTTTGTAGACCGTGTGGGCGTGGCCCTCGGGTTGCCGTTTCCGGCCGGACCGGCCCTCGAGAAGCTGGCTGAAGAGGCGGAAACGGTGGAAGAGATTCCTGTTTCGATTCAAAAGACGAAGGTCAGCTTTTCCGGTCCCTGTACAGCGGTTCTCCGAAGGCTGCGGGAAGAGGGTGTGTCTGCCCCGGCAATTGCAGCCGGTGTCCAATGGGGGCTGGCAGAGACGTTTGTCCGGATGATTCGGAATGCGGCAGCGGAATACGATGTAAAACAGGTGATCCTGGCGGGTGGGGTTTCGTCCAATCTGTGGATCCGTAACCATATTAAGACAAAACTTGCAAAACGCGGCATCCACATGTGGGTGCCGGAAAGCCGCTACAGCGGAGACAATGCCGCGGGATGCGCGGCATATGCATGGCATCAGGGGGAACAGCATGGCTGAAAACCGTACTTATTCTGTTTCCGAGACGAACCGTATCATTAAAAATTTGCTCGAAGGCAGCGGGATTGTCAGCAATATACAGGTCCGGGGCGAGGTAAGCAACTTTAAACGATATCCCTCCGGACATTGCTATTTTTCGTTAAAAGACAACGAAGGCGTGCTGAAATGCGTCATGTTCAAATTCCGTGCAGACCGCCTGACGCGATATCCCGGGAATGGGGAGACGGTGGTTGCCATTGGAAGCATCAGCGTGTATGAGCGTGACGGGGTCTATCAGCTGTATGTGGACATGATAATGCCGGAAGGCACCGGTGCGCTGATGCAGGCTTATGAAAAGCTGAAGAACAAATTGGCGGCCGAAGGGTTGTTTGCGGAAGAAAAGAAGAAGGCGCTTCCGGCGCGTCCCGGTACCGTTGGCATCATAACATCACCGGCTGGCGCTGCAGTACGGGATGTGATTACCGTATCCCGGCGCAGGGATCCCGGAATACGGTTGCTGTTGTTTCCTGTGCAGGTGCAGGGCAAATCGGCTGCTGGTGAGATAGCCCGGGCCATCCGGTTCATGAACCGGCATCAGATGGCAGATGTGCTGATCGTGGGCCGTGGGGGCGGTTCCATGGAGGACCTTTGGGCTTTTAATGAAGAAATGGTGGTCCGCGCCATAGCGGAATCAGATATCCCTGTGGTCTCTTCCGTAGGTCACGAGACTGATGTAACATTGGCTGATTTTGCCGCTGACAGGCGTGCCGCGACACCGTCCCATGCGGCGGAACTGGTCGTCGCTGACGCGGGCCAGTACCGCAGGACAGCGGAAAAGGACAGGGAAAAACTGGTGCTTTGTATGGACCGGATTTTGCGGGAAAAAACGCAGGCCCTGGAGAAGCTCTCGAACAGCCGCGTATTGAAAGAGCCGCTGCGCATCCTGGACAGGCCGGAAGAGCGTCTGGACCGGGCCTTGATCCGGCTTCACCAGACCCTGCCGGTACGGATTCAGAACAGGGAGATGCGGCTGCGACAGGCTGTTAAGATGCTGAAACATCCGGAAAGGCTGTTCATGGATGCGGAACGTCGGATCGCAGCAGTGCAAAATGTGCTGCGCTATCCGGAAAAATATCTGGAAAAGCCGGAACACCGGTTTTTACTGCTTCAAAGCGCATTGCTGGAAAAGAAACATGTTTTTGATGATTACGCAAAGCGGTACCGGAAGAGCAGAGAGAACCTGCACCGGGAAATCTTGGGGTTGACAGAAAGGGAAAACGGGAAGTTGACCTTGCTTTCTGCCCGACTGGATGCAGTGAGTCCGCTGAAAGTTCTTGCCAGAGGCTATTCCGTGACCCTCAATGAAAAGGGTGAGGTGCTAAAGTCGGTGGCAGATGCTCACTGGGGCGAGGAAATACATACTAAATTGAACGATGGGGAGATATTTTCCATAATTCAGCAGATAGAAAGGCAGGATGAAAATGGCTGGTAAAAAAAGTATGAAAAACATGAAATTTGAAGAGGCGCTTTCAGAACTGGAAGCCGTTGTGGAAAAACTGCAGAACGGGGATCTTCCGCTAGAGGAAGCGATAGAAGAATTCCAGCGGGGGACCGAATTGAGCAAAATCTGTCTGGAAAAGCTGAATGCGGCGAAAAACACTGTCCAAAAGCTGGTTGTCAATCCGGAGGATGAAGAAGATTACCAGATAGAAAACTTTGAAGAAATTGAAGCGGGAAGGGGAAACGGTTCCGATGGAGAGGAAGTGTTCTGATGGATTTTCAGAAATACTATGAAAGTCGGAAAAAACTCGTCAATGCTTTTCTGGAAAAAAGGATGGAAAAAAAGGGAATTTCCAATGTGGATGATGCCATGAAATACAGCCTTCTGGCGGGCGGAAAAAGGCTCCGTCCGATCCTGCTCATGGCGACTGCGGAAGCGGTGGGGGCCAACGGTTATGATTATCTTCCCATGGCCTGCGGCCTGGAGATGATCCACACCTATTCCCTGATTCATGATGACCTACCCTGTATGGATAACGATGACTACCGACGGGGCAGGCTGACGAATCATAAAGTGTATGGGGAGGGCATGGCCGTACTTGCGGGAGACGGGCTTCTGACCCTGGCCTTTGAGGTGATGCTGGAACAGCGCAATGTAAAACCGTCCGTTCTGGTGGAAGTGGTGCATGAAACCGCCATGTGCGCAGGGAACTTCGGCATGGTGGGAGGTCAGGCCCTCGACCTTGATGCGGAGAATCGGCAAATTACAGCCAGAGAGCTGAAAACGCTGCATGAAGGAAAGACTGGCGCAATGTTCATCGCTGCCGTCCGTGGCGGTGCTCATCTGGCCGGGGCGTCAGACGAGCAGTTGCTGGCACTGACACGATTTGCTGAACTGATCGGTCTCGCATTCCAGATTCAGGACGATATTTTGGATGTGGTCAGCACGGAAGAGGAACTTGGCAAGCCCATCGGCAGCGACGAGAAAAATCATAAATCCACGTATGTGACCCTGTTCGGACTGGACGGGGCGAAACAGATGGCAGAGGATACAATGAAGGAAGCGCTGGCATGCCTGGATATGTTCGGTGAGAAAGCAGAACCGCTCAGACAGATTGCTGGGATGATGTGCCATCGCAGGAACTGAGTTAACAGTATTTAACGAAACGGCAAAATTTTTCGGAAATTGTTCAGTATTTCCTGAAACCTTTTGAAAGGCGGATTGGAATGTCGAAGGATAAAATTCTTGACAGGGTGGAAAGCCCGTTGGATCTAAAGACGTTGTCTCTGGATGAGATGAATCAACTGGCTGGCGAAATTCGGCAGATGATCATAGACGTTGTCTCAAAGAACGGGGGACACCTGGCGCCTAACCTGGGTGTCGTGGAATTGACCATTGCGCTTCACCGGGTATTTGATTCGCCCAGAGATAAGATAATCTTTGATGTCGGGCATCAGGCTTATATACATAAAATTTTGACCGGACGTAAGGAAGTTTTTCCTACGTTACGGAAATACAAAGGGATCTCCGGTTTTCCAAAACGTCAGGAGAGCGAACATGATGCGTTTGGTGTAGGGCATTCATCCACGTCTGTTTCGGCGGCGGATGGGATGGCTGTTGCCAGAGACCTGAAGGGCGAAGACTATCATGTGGTGGCGATAATCGGGGACGGCGCTATGACTGGTGGGATGTCTTTCGAGGCGCTTAATCATGTAGGAGACACGGGGCGGCGCATTATCATCATCCTGAATGATAATGAGATGTCCATTTCCAAAAATGTGGGGGCCATGTCACAGTATCTGTATCAGTTGCGGACAGGGGAGACATACAACAGGCTGAAGCACAATGTGGAAAACTGGCTCGGCGGGATGGAGCACGGTGCTGATGTGTTGGAAGTTATTGACCGGGTCAAGGCTGGTGTTAAGTATCTTGTCATGCCGGAATCCATATTCGAGTATATGGGTATCAAATATTTCGGTCCGGTGGACGGGCATAATATCGAAGCGCTGCTTCCCATGTTGGCGGCTGCCAAAAAGGAAGAAGGCCCCGTCCTGATTCATGTGATTACGAAGAAGGGGAAGGGATACGCCCCGGCTGAGGAAAGGCCCAATGAGTTTCATGGTACAGGGCCGTTTGATCCGGCAACAGGGGAAAAAATCGTAAAGCCGGGGACGCCCCCGTCTTATACGTCGATATTTGGAAAAACCCTCGTGGAACTTGCTGAGAATGATAAGAGCATTGTGGCGATTACAGCGGCCATGCCGGATGGGACCGGGATTTCCGCTTTTGCAAAAAAATTCCCGGATCGGTTCTTCGATGTAGGTATTGCAGAACAGCATGCAGTTACCTTTGCCGCCGGTCTGGCAGCGGAAGGGATAAAACCGGTGACTGCGATTTATTCGACCTTTATGCAGCGGGCATATGACCAGGTGATCCATGATGTCTGCATGCAGCAGCTTCCGGTGAAGCTGTGTATGGACCGGGGGGGCCTTGTTGGCGATGATGGTTATACCCATCACGGGGTCTTTGATTATGCCTTTCTTCTTCCCATGCCTCATATGGTAATTATGGCGCCTAAGGATGAAAATGAACTTCGACATATGCTGTTTACTGCGGTTGAGTATCAAGGGGGACCGATATCCCTGCGTTATCCCAGGGGCAGCGGGACGGGGGCTGACTGTAGCGAACCGCTTCATGTACTGCCACTGGGTAAGGCCGAAAAGCTGAGGGACGGGACTGACGTTTCAATCTGGGCCATTGGAAGCATGGTTCCGGAGGCGGAACGGACCGCAGATCTTTTGCAAGAGGCAGGAGTTTCAGCCAGTGTCGTAAATATGCGCTTTGCAAAGCCACTGGATGAGGAATTCCTGCTGGCGGAGGCAAATGCCGTCCCCGCAATTGTAACAATGGAAGAGGGCGTAGTGACCGGCGGTGTAGGCGAGATGGTAATGCAGACGCTTAACCGTCATAACCTGCTGAAAAGTGTTTCGGTATTGACGCTGGGCATCCCGGATGAGTTTATATCCCAGGGTGACAGGAAACTGCTGATGCGTGATATCGGTTTGATGCCAGACCAAATGGCACAGCAAATTTTGGCATGGCTGGGTAAGGCATGATGGAAAAGAAGAACAAAATCAGGTTGGACACCTACCTGACGGAACTGGGGCTGTTTGAAACCCGATCCAGGGCACAGGCGGCTATTATGGCCGGGCAGATTCTGGTAGACGAACAGAAGATAGATAAACCGGGCACTCTGGTCAAAGAGGGGGCTGCAATCCGGATTTTGGGAGAACAACTACGCTATGTAAGCCGGGGCGGATTGAAGCTGGAAAAGGCACTGCAGGTCTTTCCGGTTTCTCTTGACGGAAAAACAATGGCGGACATTGGCGCTTCCACCGGTGGATTTACGGATTGTGCGCTGCAGAATGGGGCTGCCAGAGTATATGCTGTAGACGTAGGATATGGACAGTTGGCATGGAAACTGCGCAGCGATCCCCGAGTCATAAACATGGAGCGTACAAATGCCCGCACCTTGGATGGGAAAAGCCTGCCGGAACCGGTGGATGTCGTTTCCATTGATGTGGCTTTCATTTCACTGGATAAGATATTGCCCGCTGTAAAGAAAATATTGACGCCTGGTGGCTTCGTTATTGCGCTCATCAAGCCACAGTTCGAGGCGGGAAAAGAGAATGTTGGTAAGAAAGGCGTCGTGCGTGACGCGCAAGTTCACAAAGAAGTGATCGGGCGGGTTATCTCCATCGCCAGGGCAGAAGGCTTTGGCATTGGCGGGTTGGACTTTTCTCCGGTCAAAGGACCGGAAGGAAATATCGAATACTTGCTGTATCTTACAACAGATGTGCAGGAGGCGACAGGAGATATTGATGTGGACGCGCTGGTAGCCCGATCCCATGAGAAACTGGATTGACAGGGGTTTATGTTTATAATGAAAACGGAGAAAAGGGTTTGCCTTGGGATTTTTCCCAACATGAATATCGAAAAGGTGCGGGTCTGCTTGAATACAGTCCTCGCCCTGTGTGATAAATATGATATTACGGTTGTGCTGCCCGGCGAACTGGCAGATACCTGGGGGCGGGAACGGTTTTCAGGTAAAGATTCCCGGCTGGACGCTGCCGTATCTTTGGGAGGAGACGGGTCTTTCCTCCGGATGGCCCGCGAGATGGTAAAGATCAATGTGCCGGTATTCGGTATAAATTTTGGGCATCTGGGTTTTTTAGCCGAGATTGAGTTTGAAGGGATGGAACAGGCCCTTGCTTTTCTGGCAGCCGGCATCTTTACAACAGAAAAACGCCATCTTCTGCAGGCCCAGGTAGTATCCGGCGGAAAGAAAATAGTCCGGGGCGCGCTGGCCATCAATGAGTTTGTGGCAGCGCGGGGCAACCTTTCTACAATCAATTACATGGAACTGTTGATCAACGGTAAGTCTTCCGGCCGATATGCGGCCGATGGATTGATCGTTGCGACTGCCACCGGTTCCACCGCTTATTCACTGTCTGCAGGCGGTCCGCTGGTACAGCCTGAGGTGGACGTTATGGTCATCACGCCTATCTGCGCTCATTCCCTGTCTGCAAGACCGCTGGTGATCCCGGCAACGGAGGAGGTTTCTATCCGGCTGCTGCCAGTCAATACGAGCAGTATGGTTCTTTCCGCCGACGGGATAGCGATTTCTGAAATTGGGCAACAGGATATTGTCACCATTACAAGAAACAGGAAATCAATGCGGCTGATACGGTTGATTGACCGCAGCTATTATGAAACCTGGCAGGAAAAACTGATCCGGGATATGTAAGGAGGATTTTCATGAAAAAACAGGAGCGGCACAGGATTATCCGGGAACTGGTTGAATCCGAGAATATCGAGACTCAGGAGGAACTGGCAAAAGCGTTACAGGCCAGAGGATTTAATGCGACGCAGGCGACGGTTTCCAGGGACATCAAGGAACTGATGTTGGTAAAGGTTACCGATATGCGTGGCGGATACCGGTACGCATTCCCGAAAGAGCGGCATCATATGATGTCGTCCGAACAGATGGAGCAACTGATCCGGAATTCCGTGATCAGCGTCCGGTCGGGAGGAAATCTGGTGGTGTTGCATACATTGCCGGGGGCTGCCCAGGGTGCAGCCTATGCCATTGACAGCATGAAATGGCGCGGAGTTATGGGGACGGTTGCCGGTGATGATACGATATTTGTGGCCATTGAAAGTCCGGAAATCGCGGAAGAATTTTCTTCGTATTTCCGGTGGCGTGACGATATTGAGCCGGTTGAAAAACACAGGCGCAGAAAAAAGGAATAATAAAGTGGCGCCTGGCGCCAGAGGATGAGATAAGATGCTGCAATCGCTGCATGTTCATAACTTTGCTTTGATAGAAGACGCAGAAATAGAATTTTCCGACGGATTCAATATTTTCACCGGTGAAACCGGTGCCGGCAAATCCATATTGATTGATGCGTTCAGCATGGTACTGGGCGGACGGGCTTCAGCAGCTTTTGTCCGGTCGGGTTCCGATGCGTTTTGGGTTCAGGCAGTGTTCAGCACGTCCGACAGAAAGGTTTCGGCGTTGCTGCGGGAACAGGGGATCGAAGAGGAGGACTTGCTGTTCCTGAAGCGGAAAGTGACTGCTGCCGGAAAAAGCCAGAGCAGTGTCAACGGCATCCAGGTGCCGCTGGCAGTGCTGAAACGGTTTGCCGTGCTGTTGGCGAATATTCACGGCCAGCATGAGAACCAAGAGTTGCTTCTTGCAACTGCCCCCCGTATTTTTACGGATGCGTATGGTGGAGACGAGGCAAAAGGGATTTTGGAAGAATACCGGGAGAATTTTCACAGGTATGAAGATGCCAAGATCACCCTTCGGGAACTGGAGGAAAAAGGGAATCAGAGGGAACGACTAATGGACCGGCTGTCCTGGGAAATTCAGGAGATCGGTGAAGCTGGTATTCGGGTTGGCGAGGAAGACGCTTTGAAAGAAGAAGCAAAGCTGCTTCAAAACAGTGGCAGGATCATGGATGCGCTGGCTGGGGCCTGTGATGAGCTTGAACAGGAAAGCGGCGCGTTGGCCAGTCTGGCAAAAATCCGGAATCAGATAGCTGTTGCGCTGCGGTATGATTCCCGCCTGCAGTCAGCCTATGACGGGATTGACAGTGCCTGGATTGCGGCAGATGATGCTTGCTCCCAGATCCAGGATTATGTGAACAGCCAGGATCATAATCCGGGGCGTATGACGGAAGTGCAGGAGCGGCTGGATCTGTTGTACCGGCTTCAGAGAAAGTACGGAAACGGGGAAGAAGCAGTCCTGGTGTATCTGGAAAGCGCAAGGGAGCAATATGACGTCTTACAGGATCTGGATAACAGAATCAGGCAGGCGCGGAAACAATTGAATGACAGTACCGGAAAGCTGGAAAGGTCTGCATTAAAACTGACAGACTTGCGTAAAAGGAATGCAGAAAAACTTTGCATTGAAGTGGAGCGGCACATTCATGATCTGGCTATGCCGGACGGGAAATTCCAGATCATTTTTTCGGAGACAAAGGATTTTATGGAGGACGGGAGAGACGAGATGAAATTTCTCTTTTCTGCCAATGCGGGAGAACCTCCGCAGTTACTGTCTCAGGTCGCTTCCGGCGGCGAACTGAGCCGACTGGCTCTGGCGCTGAAAACGGTATTGATTGGTGTGAACAGTGTCGATACAATGGTTTTTGATGAAATCGATACGGGTGTAGGTGGGGTTACTGCCCAGAAAATGGCCGAGAAGCTCTCACTGATATCCCGGCAGGGACAGGTCCTCTGCATCACCCATCTGGCGCAGATAGCGGCATTTGCCGACCGCCATATCCATATCCTTAAGGAGACGGAGGATGGCCGTACTAGCACCCGGCTGACGATACTGGATCGCGCCGGAAAGATTCGTGAACTGGTTCGCATGACCGCCGGGGAACGTATTACAAAAGCTGCAGGGGAGAATGCGGAAAATTTGCTGCAGGCGGCAGATGCTTTTAAAAATGATAATAAAAAATAAAATTCCGACAGAAGGGAGGGATAAATATGAAAAAACTGCACGACCCTGCCTTGGATGAGGTATTTGTAGAAAGCAGACCGGCATTTAAGGGAAGGCTGTTACATGTCCATGTGGATACGGTCCGCCTGCCCAACGGTAATACTACGACCCGGGAAATGGCAGATCATCAGGGGGCTGTTGCGATTGTTCCTTTTCTGCCGGACGGAAGCGTGATTCTTGTAAAACAGTTCCGCTATCCTATGGGAACTGTCATGTATGAGATACCCGCCGGGAAGATCGACCCGGGGGAAGCCCCTGAACGGTGTGCTGTAAGGGAACTGTCTGAAGAGACCGGATATGAAGGAGACAATTGGGAATATTTGGGGGCTATAGCGACAACACCGGGCTTTACCAACGAAGTGATTCATCTGTACGCAGTGACCGGGCTGCATCCACACAAGCAGCACACTGACCCGGATGAATTCATCTGCGTGGAGGCAGTGCCGAAGGCCAGTCTGCTTTCCATGATAGAAGACGGAACGCTGTTTGACGGTAAGACCATCGCTGCGCTGGGGATATTATCTATGAAGAAGATACTCTGAAAATTGGAAGGAACACAGAATCTTTG